>JANPJV010000001.1:0-5467 GCA_031425695.1 Rhodanobacteraceae bacterium
GGCGCGGGTGCGCCCGGGGCGTTGGTCATGTTGCCCCCGCGACCTCCCCGGTTCCGGTGTTTTGGCGATCGGGCCATAGGTGAAATTGTCAGCGCTACGTGTCACGTAGCGCCCGATCGCCGCATCGCGGTGTCCAATCGCCGCGCGGGCGCATCTTGACCTACGTTTCTATTTGCGCCTGCCGGCTCCGCTCCACCATCACCCGCATCGCCAACACGCCGGCAATCATGAACAGCGCAACCATCGCGACCAGCACCAGCGTGGCATAGGCGACCGTGGCGATGCTGCCGCCGGCGTCCTGCGTGAGCGTGGCCCAGCGCCAGGTGCCCATGAGCGCGGCAGTGAGGGCGATGCCCAAGCCCAGCGCCAGCTTGCCGAGCGGGCGGGACCAGGCAAAGGCGCCGATCGCGATCAGTGGCAAGGAGGTCAGGATCAGCCACGCCTCGGTGCGTTGCTGGGCGCCGTTGGTGAGCTTCCACAGCGCTGCCAGCACGATCACGCTGGCGACGCCGCTGATGCCGGCAGCGCGCCAGCTGCGGCCGCGACCCAGCCATGTCAGCAGCGCAAACTGCACCAGCATCGCCAGGAAAAGCCAGTCCATCGCACTCACACGCGATACTCGCCAAGCCGTTTTTCGACCAGTTGGTTGGTGAGCTTGACGTAATCCGGCAGCCCGTCCACGTACGGCGGATAGGCTTCGCCCTGGATCAACGGCTCGAGGTACTCGCGCGCCGCCTCGGTAATGCCGAAGCCATCTTCGCGAATGTACTCGGCCGGCAGCTTGCGCTCGTGGTTGGCGATGTCGGCGAGTGCGGCCGGCACGATCTCGTAGCGATACGGGCGGCCGCTGATGCGCGTCACCACCGGCATGACTGCATGGCGGCCGGCGAGCGCGTATTCGACCGCAGCCGCGCCGACGGCGACGCTGATATCGAGGTCGGTCTGGCTCGCGATGTGGCGTGCCGAGCGCTGCAGGTAGTCGGATACCGCCCAATGGAACTTGTAGCCGAGGCCCGCCCGCACCTTGGCGGCGATGGCCGGCCCGATGCCGCCGAGCTGGGTGTGACCGAAGGCGTCCTTGGTGCCGATGTCGGCCAGGAAGTTGCCCGCGGCATCGCGCAGGCCTTCGGAGACGACCACGGTGCAATAACCATGGTTCTCGACTGCAGCCTTCACCGCCGCCAGGAAACGCGACTCATCGAACGCAATTTCCGGGAACAGGATGATGTGCGGCGGATCACCTTCCTGGCTGCCGGCGAGGCCCGCCGAGGCCGCAATCCAGCCGGCGTGGCGTCCCATCACTTCCAGGATGAAGACCTTGGTCGAGGACTCAGCCATGCTGAGCACGTCGAGGCTCGCCTCGCGCGTCGACACAGCGATGTATTTGGCGACCGAGCCGAAGCCTGGGCAGACGTCGGTGACCGCGAGGTCGTTGTCGATGGTCTTGGGCACGCCGATGCAGGCGAGCTCATAACCCAGGCCCTTTGCGATGTCGGCAAGCTTGTTGGTGGTGTCGGCCGAATCATTGCCGCCGTTGTAGAGAAAATAGCGAATATCGTGGGCGCGAAAGACGTCGACCAGGCGCTCGTAGTGGGCGCGATCCTTCTCCAGCGACTTGAGCTTGAAGCGGCACGAGCCGAACGCGCCACCCGGCGTGTGCTTGAGCGCGGCGATGTTGGCGGCCGATTCGAGGCCGGTATCGATCAATTCCTCCCGCAGTACGCCAAGGATGCCGTTCCTGGCGGCGAAGACCTTGCCAATGCGGTCCGGATGCAGGCGCGCGGTTTCGATGACACCAGCGGCGCTGGCATTGATGGTCGCGGTAACGCCGCCCGATTGGGCGTACAGCAGATTTGCGCTAGGCATCGAAGCTCCAGAAGGCGGCGCGCGCGGTTTGACTTGGATTCAAGCGCACGCTAGGTTGAATAGCTTATTGGGTCCACCTATTCGACGCCAAGCGCCGGCAGCCTCGCAAGCCCGATGCTTTGGAGAAAATAATGCGCATTGTGCTGTTGGGCGCCCCGGGTTCGGGTAAAGGTACGCAGGCCGCCCTGCTGAAGAACAAATTGCAGGTGCCGCATATCTCCACCGGAGAGCTGCTGCGCGCCGCCGTGGCCGCTGGCACATCGCTTGGGCAGAAGGCCAAGGCGGTGATGGAAGCGGGTGCGCTGGTGTCCGACGACATCGTGCTCGGCATGCTCGAGGAGCGCCTGGGCCAGGCCGATACCGGAAACGGCTTCATCCTCGATGGCTATCCGCGCAATCTGTGCCAGGCCGAGGCGCTCGATGCGCTGCTGGCACGCATCGGCCAGCCGGTCACGAGCGTGGTGCAACTGGACGTAGCGGAGAGCGTGATCCTCGAGCGACTTGCCGGCCGTGCCAAGGCGGAAGGGCGTGCCGACGACAGTCCGGATTCGGTCAAGCATCGCCTGCATGTCTACCAGAACCAGACTGCTCCGGTGATCGATTACTACCAGGCCAGCGGTCGCCTCAAGCGCATCACCGGCCAGGGCAATGTGGATCAGATCCTGGAACGCATCCTCGCGCTCCTTTGAAAACCTGGTGCGCATCGCTACGGTTTTCAGGCCGCTCAACCTGAGCGCTTCTCGATGCTGACCACCTGGACCCCGTCGGCCCGCACGTCTGCACCGCCATACGTGTGGCCGAGCCGCGCGCACAGAGCCTCTAGATCCAATGGCGCGAGGGGGTCGGTCACCCATACGTCGATGCATGTCCCGGCCTGCGCCGCATCCAGCGCCAGCCGCGCCAGCACCAGGGGTTGCGGGCACAGCAGCCCGCGGGCGTCGACGATCTTCGTGCTTTCGCTGGGTTCCGACATGCGCTGCATGATCCGGGAAAACGCAATCCGATGGGCCTGATCGCACTCTTCCGCTGGACGCTCTCGGTACTGCAATTGCGCGGAACGCCGGCGGATGCGCCGCATTCGACCGGGCTCCTGTTGCAGTTGCTGCTGCTGGACCTGATCTCCAGCGTGATCTACCTGCAGGCGATCGGCACCGAGTTCACCGGTTACGCGCTGATCGGGCGCACCGGCCTGCGCCTGGCGATCATTTATCTCACGCTGCGGGCCTTCGGGCAGGCGCCGCGCTTCCTGCAGACATCCGTCACCCTTTACGCGGTGAGTGCACTGCTGACCTTCATCATGTTGCCGATCGCGAGTGGCGTGGTGCGTAGCCCAGGCGAAAATCCGGACCTGCCGACCCAATTCCTGCAACTCGGGTTCCTGGTCATGCTGCTGTGGAGCATCGTCGTCGACGGGCATGTGTTCCGGCATGCGCTCGGGATCGGTATCTGGTACGCACTCGCACTGTCCCTGGGATTGTTCATGGTCTACAACGAAATCGCCGCGCGCATGTTCCCGCTGCCATGAGCATGAGTACGAGCCCGGACCTCCACATCCTCGGCATCTGCGGCACCTTCATGGGCGGGATTGCTGCGATTGCCCGCGAGAGTGGCTTGTCGGTCAGCGGCAGCGACACCCAGGTGTACCCGCCGATGAGCGAGCAGCTGGCTGCGCTCGGGATCGAGCTCAAACAAGATTACCTGGCCGCGCACCTCGATCCGCCTGCGCGCACGGTGGTGGTTGGCAACGCGCTCTCGCGCGGTAATCCCGCGGTCGAGGCGGTGCTCGCGCAGCGGATGGACTACACCAGCGGCCCGGAATGGCTGGCGCGCGCGGTGCTGCACAAACGCCGCGTGCTCGGCGTGGCCGGTACCCACGGCAAGACCACCACGACGGCCCTGCTGTCCTTCCTGCTCGACGCCCAAGGCCGTGATCCCGGCTTCCTGATCGGCGGCGTGCCCATGGATTTCCCGTTTTCGGCGCGCTTGGGCACCGGTGCAGAGTTCGTAATCGAGGCGGACGAATACGACACGGCCTTCTTCGACAAGCGCTCCAAGTTCGTGCATTACCGGCCCGAAGTGGCGATCTTGAACAACCTTGAGTACGACCACGCCGACATCTTCCCCGACCTGGCGGCCATCCAACGCCAGTTCCACCATCTGCTGCGGACGGTACCGGGCAACGGGCGCCTGATCGTCAATGGTGAAGATGCAGCGCTCGCACAAGTGCTTAGCCAAGGCTGCTGGACGCCGGTGGAGACCTTCGGACTGGATTCGACCGAGCTGACCTGGCGCGCCGAGATGTTGTCCGCGGACGGCTCCGAGTTCCGGCTCTGGCGGCAGGGCAACTTGGTTGGCAGCACGACGTGGAAAATGCTCGGCCGCCATAACGTCGCGAATGCGGTGGCGGCGATCGCGGCGGCGGCGGCCGTTGGGCTGCCACCAGAGAAGAGCCTTGCCCTGCTCAAGGATTTCGGCGGGGTGCGCCGGCGCATGGAAGTGCTGGGCGAGTCTCGAGGGATCTTCGTCTATGACGATTTCGCGCACCACCCGACCGCGATTGCGACCACCCTGGCCGGCTTGCGCGCGCGCGTCGGCAGCGCACGGTTGCTCGCGGTGATGGAGCCACGCAGCAACTCGATGCGCCAGGGCGCGCATGCAGAGGCGCTGCCTAAGGCCTTCGACAGCGCCGACGAGGTGCACTTGCTGTCACGGCCGGAGCTCGGCTGGGATGCGGGCAAGAGCCTGGGCGCGATCGGCGAACGACTGCACGTAGCCGCGTCGACCGATGCGATGTTGGCGACGCTCTGGCAGCGCGCCCACAGTGGTGACCATGTGATCTTCATGAGCAACGGTGGTTTCGACGGCGCCTCACGGCGCTTTCTCGATGGGCTGCGTGCTGCGGGTGAACATGCCTCAGGCGCCTGACGAGTACCCGCTGTTTCCGCTCTCCGCCGTACTCTATCCCGGCGGCAGCATCAGCCTGCGCATCTTCGAGCCGCGCTATCTCGCCATGGTGCGCGATTGCGCGCGCGACAGCTGGCCGTTCGGTATCAGCCTGCTGTTGCAACCGGACAAGGACGACGAGCCAGCCAGCGCGCTGGCAATCGGCACGCTCGCTCGCATCGTCGATTTCTACACACTCCCGGACGGACTGCTCGGCATCCGCGCCGAAGGCGGCCAACGCTTCCATGTCGACCGTGCCCACGCCCGTCCCGACGGGCTCATGATCGGCCACGTTTCGCTCTGGCCCGATGAGCCCAGCCTGCCGATGCCACCGCAGTTCGGGCTGCTTTCGACCCTCTGCGCCAACCTGGTCGAGAACCTGGTCAAGGGCGCGCGCGAGCCGAGCAAGCAGGAGCTCGACGACGCCAGCTGGGTCAGCTTCCGGCTTGCCGAAATCCTGCCCTTCACCCTCGGCGAGCGCCAGCAGATGCTCGAAATGACCGACCCCGAAGAACGCCTCCAGCGTATCGTCGACACCCTGCCGCGCTTCCGCAGCGAGCGTGGGGAAGTGGATGACGACGGCGAGTGAGGGCTTTGCTGCGTGGGTCCGGACCTTGTCCGGACGCTTTTTTGGTTGATCACAAGAACACATGAAAAG
>JANPJV010000002.1:0-1862 GCA_031425695.1 Rhodanobacteraceae bacterium
ACACATCAACAGCGTCCGGACGAGGTCCGGACCCACGTAAATCAACAGCGTCCGGACAAGGTCCGGACCCACACATCAACAGCGTCCGGACAAGGTCCGGACCCACGTAAATCAACAGCGTCCGGACAAGGTCCGGACCCAGCTGAATCAAGGGCGAAGGCGCCAGTGCAACAGCCCAGCACTGGCGAGCCCTGCACTCATCACCAGGTCGATCCAGAACAGGCGCATCACGGCGGGATTGGCGTCGCCCTGCAGCCACGCCAGCGCGCAGAAGGACAGCATGCTGACGAGGCCCGCGGTGATGGCCAGGCCGCGCCAGCCCTGCACGAAGATCGCGCTGATCAACAGTGCGCCCAGCAGCCCGAATAGCACCGCCCGGTGGCGCAGCAGGATCGTGAGATCAGGATCCGTGATCGCCATTCCGTACAGGCGCTCGAGCATCGATCCCGAGAGCACGCCGGCGATGGGGAAACCGTTGACGAGGCCGGCGAGCAACAGCATCAGTGCGACCCAGCGCGCGCTCATCGCGGCGCCGGCGTACGGGCTGCGGCGAGCTCACCCGTGAGCAGGTAGAGGAGCGGGCCGAAGGAGCCGAGCGGGATGGTCAGCAGCACGAACGGCCAGGGATTGCGGCCCTTGCGGCGCGCGTCGGCGACCATCCACAGCACCGCGAGCACGCAGACGATGACGAGGTCGGTCATGACCTGCCAGCCGGCGCTCGACGGCAGGTGATAACTGATGATTCCCCAGAAGCCGACGTCGTAGATCGCGTAGGCAGTGAGGACGGCAAAGGCGGCGATGACAACAATCAGTGCAAGGCGTGACATGTCTCTCTCCAGCGTTGGGGTAGAGACATTTTGGCGGGATCACGCAAGCGATCAATTACGCCCGAGGTAATTGCCGGGCTCGGGGCGCATGGCAGACTGGGCCCCATGGACCCTGCCCTTTCCGAGTCGACCGCCTTCGGCCCCTTGCTGCGCGACTGCCGGCGCGCGCGCAAGCTCTCGCAGCTGGAGCTCGCACTGCAGGCCCAGGTCTCGCAGCGACATTTGAGCTTCCTTGAATCCGGGCGGGCGGCGCCCAGCCGCGAGATGGTGCTGCAGCTCGCACAGGTGCTCGAGCTGCCACTGCGCACACGCAATCGCCTGCTGCTGAATGCCGGCTTTGCCGGCGTCTATCGCGAACGCGCGCTGGAAGCGGCGGACATGGGACCGGCGCGCGAAGCGTTGCAACGCATGCTCAATCACCACGAGCCGTATCCGGCGCTGGTGGTCGACCGCGCCTGGAACCTCATCATGGAAAACGCCGCGGTGCCGCGCATCTTTAGCTTGCTCGGGGATCTCGACCAGGTCTGGGAGCGCGTGTGCGGCGACGGTCCGCGCAATCTATTGAAGCTCACCTTGCACGCCGAGGGCTTGCGACCGCACATCGTCAACCTCGCGGAGATTGCGGAGGCCGTGCTCGCCCGCACCGCGCACGAGGGACTTTCCCACGCGCCGACGCAGGCGGTGATCGACGAGGTGCTGAGCTACCCGGGACTGCCGCGCCAACTCACGCGCATCGATCTCGCCAGCTCCCGGCTGCCCGTCCTCGCCACCCATTTCCGCATCGGCGAAATAGACCTCAAGCTGTTCTCGATGCTGACCACCTTCGGCACCCCGCTCGACGTCACCACCGACGAGCTCCGCGTCGAAAGCTTCTTCCCACTGGATGCGGCGAGTGAGCAGATTTTGCGGGGACTGGCGGACGAGGCTTCGTAGCGCTGCGCTGTTGGTGGGTCTGCGCTTGGGGCGGGCGCGTTTTTGAGTCAAACCAAGACGTCAAAAAAGTACCCCCGCCGCGCCAAACCACCCCAACCAACA
>JANPJV010000003.1:0-15487 GCA_031425695.1 Rhodanobacteraceae bacterium
GGAATACCTGAAGCGATACAACGCGGACCCCAAGCCATTTGTCTGGCGAAAGAGCGCTGACCAGATCATAGAAAGCGTCGGCCGAGCGGCCGGAAAGCTTGTCTGACTTAATTATGCTTATTTCTGACACACCACACTAGCGCGCGGGCGCCGCGCGCCGGTGCAGGAACAGTCCGAGCAGCATCAGCACACCGAAGCCGGCGATGATCCAGTGGTAGTTGGCGCGCAACTCCCTCGTCATGGACAATCCGCGTTGGGCGGCATGCCGACAGGTTTCGAGCTCCTGCTGGTCACGCCAGACCGCCGGTACGGATGGGGTCGTGATTTTGCTGGTCAGCCTGATGGTCAATTCGGAATCACGCGCGAGACACGCAAATTTGGCGAAGTTGTTGATATTCCACTGGTCCGGATACTTGCCGAGGATATCTTCGATACCGCGACGCATCAGCGGCCAGTCGGCCTGGGATTGCGTGAATATCGTCTTGCCGATCGCGGTCTGGTAGACGAGCCAATAGATGCGGACGTATAGCGTGGCGCCTTCAGTCGCTTCGGTTCGCTTGACGGCCGCCCGCGCAAAATCTTCGATTGCAGACAGAGAACCACCCCATTTGGGCAGGAAATTGCCTGCCACCTGAAAGTACAACTGATAGTAGCCAGGGAAACGATCCAGCCCCGCGTCGGACATTTCCAGATATTGCTGCTGCGGCCAGTCCTGCGACTTGCCGACCTCGAGCATCATCTGGTACCACAAGGGATTGCGGCCCGCGATCGGCTCATGTTCCAGCAGATAGACACGCGCCTGTTCGACCAGTTGCTTGAACGCCGCCAGATCCTTGGGCTCGACCGTATTGGCAAATCCAGTTCCACGATAAGCCCCGGCACGCGTCAGCAGTGCGCGCGCGAATGCCAGTCGCGCCGCGGCAGATTGCGGCGAGTGCGCGATCCATTCCTTCAGGCTGCGGTCGACCTCTTCCCAGGCTGGGTCGTCGGTCGCCGTATGTCCCATCGTTGCGGCGATCCCGCGATCGAACGAAGTCAGCTTCCACAACCCACTCGCGGTGCGCTCGCCTTGCTCGTAGCGAACTACGAGCGCGTCCAGCGCGGCGTAGTCGCGCGCGGTCAGCAATGCTGCCACCTCGTTCTGGACCACCTCACGTTCCGAGTAGGCCCCGGCCGGAATCGGCCACCCGATCAACGCCAGGAGCAGGAGCGACCAGTGCACGCACTGCCATGACCGCCAGGATCCCGTTTCCGACATGTTGTCCGCTCGCAGTTCGAGTCGCGACCATACGCGCTATGCGGTGGGCATCCGCGAAACACCAAGATTGCGGACACGCAGACCGAAATTCCGGAGATCCAGAATCTCGGCGACCCGACCTTGGATTCACTTCTCTGGGACGGTTTTGCTGCGATAACACGGGAAATTTTTTCCAAGGCTCAGCCAATGAAGACAACAACGCTTGCGACGCAGAAAGTGGCCAGTTGGGTGCCGCCTATTGCCCGCGTTGGCTATGCCGCGAAGGGTGTCGTGTACGTGTTGGTGGGATGGATAGCCATCACGGCTGGTTTGCAGTCGGGCAGCCCGGAAGGCAGCAGCGGTGCGCTGGCATCACTCACCGATGAGCGGGGTGGCCGGCTGATGCTGATGGCGATTGCCATTGGCCTTCTGGCGCATGTCATCTGGCGGGCAGTCCAGGCAGCGCTCGATCCCGAGCACGACGACAGCGGTCCCAAGCGCATCGCGGGTCGCTTGTTCAATGCCCTGAGCGGGTTGATCTACGGTTCGCTGGCTTGGACTGCCTGGCAGTTGAGCCAGCGTGGCGACACCGGATCCGGCGTCGATCATGAGGTCTGGGTGAGCCGCCTGCTGGCGAAGCCAATGGGTACCTGGCTGGTGATGCTGGTCGGAATCGGTGTTGCGGTGTTTGGAGCGTTCCAGATCTACAAGGCTTGGAAAAACGACGTCGGCAAGCGCATGTCTGGCGAAGGCCCGGGGATTGAGATGTTGGGTCGTGTCGGGACTGCAGCGCGCGGTTTCGTGCTGATGCCCATCGGCTGGTTCGTATTCAACGCCGGGCGTCACTATCGTGCCGAGCAGGCGGCCGATACCGAGGAAGTCCTCAAAATGCTTGGGAACGGCTGGCTGCTGGGCTTGGTCGGATTCGGCCTCTTGGCGTATGGGATCCACCAGGGCGCCAAGGCCGTGTACCGGCAAATCGACCGGCCGACGTGAGCGGTTGGTAACCCTCTGTCACGATAGGGGGGCGCGCGCGTCGACACGAATCGGTTGGGGTAGAGTCCCGGCCACCAGTAGTTCCGCGGCCGCGAAACCTTGGGGAGAAGTTTCGTGCGCACATTTTGGTTCTCTCGATGTCGGGCATCGATCCGCTCCGCGCCTGCCTGCGCGCTGCCCGCCGCATTGCTCGGCTTCGGTCTGCTGCTCCTGCCCGGGCAGCCGCTCCGGGCCGCGCCGGTCGAATCCGCCGCGGCGAGCGATCTGGTCGAGCTCGACTACGTCAAGGGCCCGTCCCCGAACATCTACGACACGTTCGGCGCCGCCGTAGCGGTCGATGACGAGGTCGCGGTGGTCGGCAGTCCGAACGGCAACGCGACCCAGCAGTTGTTCAGCACGGGCGTGGCCTTCGTATTTCGACGTAACGGCGACCAATGGGTTCAGGAAGGGACGCTCGCGGCCCCGGACGCCGACTTCGGGGATCGCTTCGGCTTCTCGGTCGCGATCTCGGGTGACCTGGCCGCGGTCGGTGCGCCCACGCACGACGGTGGCGGTCGCGTCTACGTCTACGAACGCGTCGGCGGCACCTGGGCCTGGCAGCAGACGCTGGCCTCCGGCACCAACGCGAACGACCGCTACGGCGCTGCCGTCGCGCTGGAAGGTACGCGCCTCGCCGTCGGTGCCCCGTTGATCAACACGGGGCCGGTCGCACCGACCGGCGCGGTCTACGTGTACGAGCGCAGCGGCAGCGCCTTCGGTGCCCCGACGCAACTGTTCGCCGACGAGCGGACCGGGGGCGAGGAGTTCGGCTACTCGCTCAGCCTGGAAGGCAACCGGCTCGCCGTCGGCGCGCGCTACAACCAGGACGTGAACTTTATCCAATCCGGCGCCGTGTTCGTGTTCGCCAAGGGCGCGACCTGGGCGCAGCAGGCGCGCATCCGGCGCACCGGCCTCAATCAGGATGCCAAATTCGGTGAGTCCGTGGCGCTCTCGAGCGGCACGCTGCTGATCGGCGCGCCGCGCACCATCATCTCGATCGGGGGGAATCCCACCGAGACCGGGAACGCTTTCGTCTACGTCGAAGGACCGGTCGGTACCTGGACCGAGCAGGCGCAGCTCCGCCCGGCGGCTCCCGCGCCCGACGACCGCATCGGCCAGTCCGTGGCGCTGGTGGCCGACAAGGCCGTGGTCGGCGCGCCCGGGCGCGCCCTGCTCTCGGATCCCGACTTCGGGGCGGCGTTCGAATTCCAGCGTACGGGCGCGAACTGGAGTTTCGTGAAATCGCTGCCGTCCACCGATGCGCCGGCCAGCGGCAGCCTGGGCTACGCGATGCACATGAAGAGCGGAGTGCTGTTCGTCGGCCAGCCACAGGACTTGTTTCCCCCGCAAAACCCCGACCGCGCCGGCCGCGCGTACATCTACGCGTGGCCAGCCGCGAGCGCGATCGAGGTGGAGGACGTAGACCCGCCGTCGGAGGCGCGCGTGGGCCAGCCCATCACGGTGACAGTCGCCGCGGTCCAGGCTGGACACCCGATCGTGCACGGCGAAGTCGTCGTGAAGGGCTACGCGTTCCAAGCCGTGGATCCGGAAACCACGTGCACCGTGCAGCTCGGCCTCGGCGCGGCCGGGTGCGCGATCGCGTTCCCGACCGGTGGCGACAAGACGATCACCGCGAGCTACCTCGGGGCGCCGGGCTTCGCCCCCGACGATTCCAATAACACGACGACATACCGGGCGCTGATCACGTCCACCCAAGCCAGCAACCTCGTTCACACGCCGAACCTGAACGCGCCGTCGACGCAGGTGACGGTAGCGATCGACGTGGCGGCGGTGGCGCCCGGCGGCGGCTCGCCCTTCGGCGTCGTGAACGTCAGCTACATCGAATCGGCCCCGGCCCCGGACACCGGTGGCTGCAGTTACACGAGGCCGCAGCAGTCGAGCTGCAACATCACCCTGGCGAACCGAAGCACCTACGCCATCCAGGCGCAACTAAGCGGCAATCTCAGCTACGGACCCAGCAACCTGGTCGTCGCCCAGCACCGCGTGAATCGGCTGCCGCAGGTCGCGCCGGAGAACTACTTCACGCTCGAGGACCAGGTGCTGCAGAAAACCGATCCGCACGGTCAGACGACGCCCGGCAATCCAGACGACGACGGCCCCCTCGCCAACGATTTCGACAACGATTCGGGTCTCGGCCAGGTCCTGACCGTGCATAACGTCTCGGTCGGTGGCATCGGCGGCAGCATCGCGATGAACCCGAGCGGCACGTTCACGTACACGCCTCCCCAGAACGTGAGCGGACTGGCAACGATCTCGTACCAGGTCACCGACGGCATCGAGTCCGTCCCGACCAGCTTCAACATCGACGTTACGGCCGTGAACGACCAGCCTTCGGTCACGCTGCTCGGCGATCGGGTGTTCCCGGCTGGCGACAGTGGGACCAAGACGGTGCCGGGTTTCGCCGTGTTCTCGCCGGGTCCCCCGGACGAGTCGGGGCAGACAGTCACCGTGTACACCGTCGTGCCCGTAGCGTTCGACGCCATTTCAAACTGCAACATCGCCAACAGCGGCACGCTGACATGCGAGCTCGCCGGGCCACCCACGGGCGTGGACGTGTGGTCGGTCACTGCGACCGACAGCGGCGGCACGCAGTACGGTGCCCAGGATACTTCGGACCCGCGCTACTTCCGCGTGGTGAAGGGCACGTTCGCGGCGGAGCTCGCGATCACCAAGACCAACAACGCGACGCGGCTACGGCAGTACCAGCCGACGACCTACACCATCACCGTGTCGAACACCGGGCCGAACACCGCGCCTTACGTGGGCGTGAAGGACCTGCTGCCGGCGACGCTCGAGAATGCGACGTGGACCTGCGTAGGCCAGAACGGCGCGACCTGCCCATCGGCGGGCAGCGGCAGCATCGACACGACGGTCACGCTGCCGGCGGCGAGCCGCGTGACATTCACGCTGACCGCCACCGTGAACTCGCCCACCGACGCGCCCGTCGTCAACACGGCAACCGTCGAGATCCTCAGCGCATTCGGCGACGGTGCGGGTAACAACAGCGCGACCGACACCGACCCCGTCGACCTGTTCCGCAACTCGTTCGAATAGGAGCGCGAAAAGACGCGCGAAGATCCCGGACAACCATAATCTCGGCGATTGGCTGATCCGCGCTGGACTGCGGGCCTGCACCGGCGCATCACTCCGCGCGCGGCTCGTCAGTTAGACGACGCCCGTACCAACCGTCGGAAGATTCTGATTCATACGTGTCCCGTGTTCTCCCCTGCTGTCCTGCGTTGTGTCCCCGCTGGCCCTGTATGCCGCACCCTTGCGTTGCACGCATGCGACCGCGGCTGAGCGACCCTTTGGTTTTGAGGCACTTGCGATATGCGGAAGATTTCGGTCTGCCGCTGGCGCTGGAAGATCACGGGAACACGATGGCGAGCTTCAAAAGAATGTGCACGTCGCGGTTGTTGGAAGGTTTCCCGTATCTTTTCTGCGTGTCCCGCGTCTGTTCCGTTAGGCGCTACTCGGCATTGATCCTGCGAAACGTAAGATTGATGCGCTCGCCCACCGGGCGGCGCGTCTTCGGCAGCGCGTGGCGATAGAGCCGCTGCGTGGCACCGGCCATCAGCAGCAAGCTGCCGTGGTCGAGCTCGAACGACCGTTCGGGACCGCCCTTTTCGCGTGACTTCAGGCGAAAGCTGCGAGTGGAGCCGAGGCTCACCGAGGCGATCAGCGGATCGGGGCCGAGCTCGCGTTCGTCGTCGGAATGCCAGCCCATCGAGTCATTGCCGTCGCGATAGCGATTGACCAGCACGCTGTTGAAGCGATACGTCAGCTCCGAGTTGAGTCGCGCCCGCAGCTCACTCAGAGTGGCGGTCCAGGCAAGCGGCTGGTGAAGCGTTCCCGAGTAGCGATACACCGCATCCGCATCGCCGATCCACGCCGAAAGCCGCGGAGACAAATGCTCGCGGCCGAACAGGCGAACGCGGTGGCGGCTGTATTCGATTTCGGTCTGCAACGCCAGGAAATGACGATCAGCCGCAGCGGGCGTGAGCCATCCCTGGATCAGCGCGAGGCTTGCTCCGGGCAACTCGATCCGAGCATCAGGTATTGGCGAGTTCGGCGTCCGGCGCATTCGCGATGACCGCAGCAATCCCCGCATCACGCGCGGAATCGCTCAAATACAGCTGGCTCGAACCGATGATCTCGCCGTTGGCTGCGCGCAGAACAAAATAAGGTTTGCCATCGCTCGAGACAACGGCGTCGAAGCGTTCGCGGTCGAGCACGTTTTTGCGCACCGCTTCGATGCCGACCAGGCACGAATGCTCCTCGACGTAGCCCTCGCCCACGAGAACGATCTCGCCGTTAGCCGCCTGCAGCGCGAAACCGTACTGCCCATTGTCGCGCCGCGTCACCACGAACTTTCCGGCCATATCGTTACTCCGTCAACAGTCCGCCAGTGTGCGGGACCGAATGCATCTCGATCGTGCAGAGGCTGATGGAGAATTCCGGACAGAATTCCGGACAGTCGGGATTTGCGACTGGGACGGAGAATTCCGGACAGTCGGGATTTGCGACTGGAGATCTGGTACGGCCGCAAGGCGGGTTGTTCGTCGGTGGATAAGGTTGCAGCATGGCCGTCTCACGTATCACCACGCTCACCATGGATGACTGGACTGACGGATACGTCACCGAGCTGCCATACAGCATCAACCATTTCCCCGAAATGGCGCCCGCGCATCTGCGCCTCGCACTGCTGCAGGCCGGGCTGGCCGCGCCCAGAATCGACGAGGATCTCACCTACCTGGAACTCGGTTTCGGTCAGGGCCTGGGCCTCAACATGCTGGCCGCCGTGCACCCGCAAGGGCGATTCTTCGGCAACGACTTCATGCCCGCGCATGTGGCCGCCGCGCAGGCCCTTGCAACCCAAGCCGGGCTCGACAACCTGCAACTGGTGCAGGACAGCTTTGCCCAGTTGCACGACCGCGCTCTGCCACCGATGGATTTCATCGTCCTGCACGGCGTCTACACCTGGGTCAATGCAGAAAATCGCGCCCACATCGTCGCGCTGATCGCGCGTCTGCTCAAACCGGGTGGCGTGGTCTACGTGTCCTATAACTCAATGCCCGGCTGGGCAAACAAGGCACCGCTGCAACGCCTGATGAGCGAAGCCGCGCAACAGCAAACCGATGGCAGCGCACTGCAACGCTTCCACGCCGCACGCGATCTGCTGAGACAACTGGACGCCGCCGACGCCGCCTTCTTCACCAGCAACCCCGGCGCGCGCGCCGCGCTGCGCGACATCACGAATGCCGGCGACGCCTACCTGCTGCATGAATTCGCCCCGCGCGGCTGGACACCCTTCTATCACGCCGACGTCGCCGCCGACATGGCACGCGCCGACCTGCAGTTTGCCGCCTCGGCCAAGCTGATTTCCAACTTTCCACAATGGTCGCTGCCCGCCGCATCGCGCGCCCTGATCGACGCCACCGAAGACTTAGGATTGCGCGAACTCCTGCGTGATTTCGCAATGCAAACGCCATTGCGCCGCGACGTGTTCGTGCGCAGCCCGCGCAAACTCAGCGCCGCCGAAATCGAGCAGGAATACAACGCTACCCTGCTCGGCCTGCAACGCCCTCCCGCCAGTTGTGCGCGCAATGTGCGCACGCCGATTGAAGCGCTGCGCCTGGCGGATGACGTGGTCGACGCCCTGCTCGCAGCGCTCGCGAACCGCCCGCAGACCATCGCCGCACTGACGGCACTGCCCGCGCTCACAAACGCCAGCCCGGCAAGCATTCGCGAGTCGTTGGACCTGATGCTGTGCCTCGGCTATCTCGGCCCGGCAATGGCCCCGCAAGCCGAAACCCGAAGCCGCGCGCACGCCCTGAACAACCCCTTGCTCAAACGCCTGCACGCCGGCGAACGCCTCTCCGGCCTGGTCTCACCCGCGCATTCCGCAGGTATTGCGATCGCCTATCACGACCAACTCTTCCTCGCCGCGCAGCAAATCGGGCACAGCAATGCGGATGCGCTGGCGTCGTATGCAGAAACCGTGCTGCAGATCGGCACCGGCCCTCCAGCAACGTCAGCCGCACTGCCTGAATTGCAACGCGAAGCGCGCAACTTCCTGAACTATGGCAATGACTACTACCGCTCGCTGGATCTCTTCGGCGCAGCCTGAGGCTGAACCCGCAAATCAGTAGGAACGGTTGTCGCCGACGCGCTGGGCGCTGTATCTGCAGGACCGGATGGTGGGGTTCCGGTGGAATTGGCGTAGGTCATGTTGCGCCCGCCAGGGCGCTACTTGACGCTCCTGCGATTGTCGATGAGTCTGCCAAGTAGCCCGCTGCGCGGGCAACATGACCTACGCCAGCAGCCGCGCATTGACCCATGCCTATCTCGATCACTCAGCTCCAGTTGGATGACGCCGCTTCCGCCGGACTGATCACGCCCGCGCAGGCGCAGCAACTCTGGGCGCATCTGTCCACTACTGCGCCAGCCACACCCGGCGGGCCAATGGCCGACGCCTTTGAGACCCCGCGCTTCAAGATGGCGCACCTCCTCTACTACTTCGGCGGCCTGATCGCGATCACCGCGATCTCGATCTTCATCACGACCGCGTGGGATGCGTTTGGCGCCTGGCCGCTTCTGGTGCTCGGGCTCGGCGTGATGTTGCTCGCGTATGCGTTGACGCGGCGCTTTGTCGAAGTCGATCGTCAGCCGATCGCGGCGGGCACGATGGCGGCGCTGCTCATCACCGCGGTGCCGATGGTGGTGTTTGCACTGCAACATGTGCTCGGTGCCTGGACCGGCGAGCAGAGCTTTCGCGATTACCACTACTGGATCGACTGGCGCTGGCTGATGATGGAATTCGCGACGCTGGCGGCCGGCGTCGTCGTGCTGTGGCGCTTCCGCCTGCCGTTCGCGATGCTGCCGATCGCGGTAACGCTCTGGTACATGAGCATGGATGTGGCCGCGTTCCTGGCGCAGGACACGGAAGGCTGGTTTTCTGAAGCCGGCTGGAAACTGCGCGCGACGATTTCGATGCTGTTCGGCGCCGCCATGGTCGGCGTCGCGCTTTGGATTGAGTTGCGCCAACACGCTTTGGCAGCGACCCAGCCCGATCGGCGTGATTTCGCATTCTGGCTGTACCTCGTGGGCGTACTCACCTTCTGGGGCGGGCTCTCGTCGCAGGACTCCGGCTCCGAATATGGGAAGCTCGTCTACGCGCTCATCAACATCGGATTGATCGCCATCGGCGCCATGCTCGCCCGACGGGTTTTCGTCGTCTTTGGCGCGTTCGGGGTGATGGGTTATCTCGGCCATCTCAGCTATCGCGTCTTCGAGGACAGCCTGCTATTCACCTTGGTCCTCGGCGCACTTGGAATCGGCATCGTGTTCGTCGGCATCTGGTGGAGCAAGCGCGAGGGCGAATTACATCGCGTGCTGTCAGCGCTGTTGCCGGCATCGTTGCGCAGGGCGATCGAAGCGCGCGGGTAGGAAGTGCGCTTCTGTAGTGCACGCCTTGCCCTGCGGCTTCTGCTCTGATTGCGCCCAGGCTCGGCGCACACAGCGCGAAACGCAGGTGATAGGTGCGGGCCGAACTCGGCGGCGCAAGAATTGACCGGGCAAGTCATGCGATAAGCATCGGCCGGCTAGCGCGTCAGTGCAGTCCGAAATCAGCCCAATGCGCAGCTGGTCAGGGTCGCAACGCTCAGTTCCAGGTACTTCCCGCTTAACCCCACACCTTCCACGCGCACGCTTCGCGATCCCAAGTCTTGCTGGTGTCTTGGATTCTCGGGATCCAGCAGCTCGCAACGAGCGCTGGATTCCGGCCTGCCGAACCCACTGTTTGGATGACACCACGCTCGTCGGGCGTCCGGCGGCAAATGGGGCCGATTAGAAGCCCGGACGCGAAATCAACGGAGCCAAACCATGAGATGCCTGCGCCAGGCATCTACCGCTACCGCGTTGTGCTGCCTGCTGGGTGCAGCCACAGCGCCGCGTCTCAGGATTGCCCCGACCTGTCGAATGCAGCCGACACCGCTTGTCGAAAGCGCAAGAACGCCGGAACAGAATCGGCTGACGAGCTCATTGCCGACGGGACGAAACCGTACCAATCACGAAACCGGCGAAGCCGGGACGGCTAAACCGGGGCAGCGGGGGCGGCCCGCTGACGGCCCCACGCTTGTCGGGGCGTATGTGGCGATCGGGGAAGTCGACCAGGACCAGAAAGTCCGCCCGGCTTTTCGACAGGCCGCCGAATGCCGCGCAGCGCGAGCAGTAGGCGCAGGGCTCTGGCAGGTCTCAGCGCCGTTCGACGTATGTCCGCCTAGCTATTAAGGGTGTCCCGACCATGCTCCGTAGTCCCTTCGCCATTACTATGCTGCTCGCCAGCATGCAAACTGCCAACGCAGAAAACGCCGTGGTTGGTAACGGCACGCCGGCCAGCTGCAGCGCCGCCGCCTTCAGTGCCGCCATCAATCAGGTGGTGGGTGACGTGCAGGGCGGCGTGCTGACCTTCAATTGTGGGCCCGACGAACACACCATCGAGCCTTCCGCGCAAACCTTTCTACGCGGCTTCGTCGTGATCGATGGCGGCAACAAAATCGCGCTTAGCGGCAGATTTGAGCGGCGGCTGTTCGAGGTCGGGCTGATCAATCCTGAAGATCCGACCGTGGTCGAATTTCGCAACATCCGATTGCTCGGTGGCAGGCCGGCAACCGGATTTGGTGGTGCCATCCTGCAACGCAGTGGCACGTTCTTGTCGTTGAATGGCGTGACCATGGGTTTCAACTTTTCGGAGCTGACGGGCGGTGCCATCGCGTCGGAGCCTTCGACGGTGCTGGAAGTTCGCAACTCGAACATCAGCAGCAACGGCGCGCGCTCAGGCGGCGCGATTGCCAGTACCGGCAGCGTTCTGATCGAGGACAGCGTTTTCTTCCAGAACGGCGTGCCCGCTGAAGGCGGTGGGGATCAGCAAGGCGGGGCCATCCAAAGCTGGGGTCAGCCCTTGATCATTCGCCGCTCGCGCTTCGAGGAAAACCGTTCGCGCTTCGGTGCTGCCATCTACAAGCGCGATGGCGGCCTTGAGGTCAGCGACACGCTGTTCCTGCGCAACAGCCACGATACTTTCATCAGCGGCGACGCCCGCGGCGGTGCGATCATGAGCGTTGGCAGCGACACGCTGATCACGCGCAGCCACTTTGATCGCAACATCGTCGGCACAATGAACAATGTCTCGGGCGGCGCGCTCTATCTCGAGAACGCCACCAGTTGCCGCGTACGCGATTCGAGTTTTGAGGGCAATCAGGCGGCGTTTGGCAGCGCCGTTCGGCTGGCCCGCAGTTGCACGTTTGAGCAAGTAAGCATGCAGGGCGTTGGCGTCAGCCTGGTCGGTCTGAATGCATCCGTGCAGGCGGTGTTTACCCATTCCACGCTATTGGCCAACGGCGGTGCGGTGATGACGACCGACGCGCTGGGAACCGCATTCCCGCGCTTCAACAGCACCGCGCTGAGCGGCGATGTCCAAGGTTTCGTGTCACCCACAAGCGGCGGCGGCAACGTTCTGCACAGCAATCTGATCCTGGCCGGCGCGGGCGACATCAACGTCGCCAACCAAGTCGAAGTAGGGTTGGGTGCATTCGTCAACAGCACCGGAGTAACCAAGTCTTTCCTACCGCAGCCCGGCAGCCCGTTGATCGATCGCGTGCCGGTATGCGTGTCCAACGCGGACGCGCGTGGTGCACCTCGCCCAGCCAGCGGCAGCCCGCAATGCGAGACCGGCGCGGTTGAGCGTCAGCCGATTGAGATCGCCGGGCTGATCTTCCGCAATGGGTTTGAATAGGTGGAATAGGTAAAGCCGCGGCCGTGTCGACTGTCCCAGTCCTTGTTTTCTTGCAGATTCGTCCTGGCGCTTCCGGTGTCGTGTGTCGTTCGGTCGCACTGCGCGCTGGCGCGTTCGAATCCGGCCTATGCCGTTGCCGGATGTCCGCGCAGCGCGGATGATCGTGCGGTCAGGTGCCCTGACGCTGGCCGATCGGACTTGCCCTTGACGAAGCACTCGGTGAAGTTGCTCCTGCTGGCAGCGATGGCAATGCCGCTCGCCTGGGGTTCCGGTCGCGCCGTCGCCCAGGACAACGAATGGGCCGAAGAGGCCGATGAATCTGCCGAGGAGTCCGACGTAGCGGAGGCCGCAGCGCCTGAGGACGTCGGCGAGTCGGACGAGGAAGTCAGCGACGGGGACCCGGGCGAGGAGTCACTCGAACCCGAAAGCAAAACCGCGAGTGACGGCGATTCGGCCGACCAATCGGTCGCGCCGGACAGCCAGCCTGAGCCGGCGGAATCGCCCGCCGGCGACCTCCAGAGCAGATTCGAGCGCGCAACCCGCGATGCGCAGCAACTTCCGGAAAAGCCCGACCTTAGGACATACCTGCGTCTGTACGCTCTGATGAGACAGGGTGCGGACAGCGACAATTCCGAGAAGAAACCGGGAGACGACAACGCCGACGCGCGCGCGAAGTGGCAAGCGTGGGAGGAGATCCGCGGAATGTCGAAGGAAGACGCGATGGCGGAGTACGCCGACTTGGTGGAGAGTCTCAAGTAGGCCTGAGCAGGCGTCGATTCAAGTTTGGCAGGGTGTTGCAAGACGCCCTGCGAGTGTCGTATTGACCGGGAGCGTCCACACCTGTCCCAGTCCATCGCAAGGCTTCATTCTTCGCTCGGTCCCTCGCTGTCTTCCTCGCTGGATGCATCTTCTGTCTCGTCGGACTCTTCAGCGTCCTCGCTGTCGTAAGATTCCTCTGCGCTTTCGTCCTGGTCCTCGCTCTGCTCAAATGAGCCATCGCGCCGGCCACCCAATGCCAACAGGAAATCACGCAAGTGCCCATCGAGATGCGTGACGACGACGAGCTGGTCGACCCCACGGTTCATTGCAGCGATTGCGAGGCGGTCTGTTGTCGATTCCTGGTGATCGTGGAGCCCGAGGATCGGGTGCCGCGCGGACCGGTGAATCCCGAGGAGGGTCTGGTCGTGATGTTGCGCAGCGAGGATGGCTGGTGCGTGGCACTGGACCGGCAGAGCATGAGCTGCAGCATCTACGAACTGCGCCCCGACAGCTGCCGCCGCTTCACCATGGGCGGCGGTTATTGCCGCGCGATCCGCGAGGACTATCGGCGCACCGCGGCCAAGCGCATCCCTCACGTGCTGGTCGATGCCGGTTTGTAGGATGGGTGAGCCACGAGAACCGCATGGATCGCGATGCGGTTCGCCTGCTGACTTCTTCGCCGACTTCTTTGCGACCGATGCGGTTCGCTGCGCTCACCAAATCCTGCCCAGTGCCGGAAGCGTTCGAATATTGCTCGGACCCACCAAAAACCGCGCTCTGGTGGGTCCGGACCTTGTCCGGACGCTTTTCCCTACACCCGCGCAGCAACCCTCACAACGCTTGAACTTCGTCCGCCTGAAGCCCCTTTTGCCCGCAAACCACCTTGAAGGTCACCTGCTGGCCCTCCTTTAGGGACTTGAATCCATTGCCCTGGATCGAGCGAAAATGGACGAACAGGTCTTGCCCGCTTTCGGGCGTGATGAAGCCGAAGCCCTTGGTGTCGTTGAACCACTTGACGGTCCCGGACTGGCGGTCGCTGCCCTTCATCGGCATCCCGTTGCCAAGAAGCTGAGTCGTCATGCCCTTCTGACCACAGGGACCTGCCGTTGGCGCCGCGGGTGCCGCGGGCGGCGCCGCGGTTGGCGGGTTACTTGCCACCGGTGGCATGGTCGGAGCTGGTGCGACGGGCGCAGGCGGTTGGGGTGCGGTCGGGGCCGTTGGAGCGAGTGACGCTGGCTGCGTGCTGCTAACCGGATCTTGATCGCCCGTTAGTTCCAACTCCGAGTCGGTGGCGTCGGCAATGTCCTCGGACGCCTCCGAGAAAAGCGCATCCTCGTCAGATTCGTCTGCCTGATCGCCCGCCTTGCTGTCGTCAGCAGACGCATCCTCCGCGTCCTCTTCCTCTTCCTCATTCTGCCCATCGGCAACGTCGCCAACCGGCTCATCCTCGTCCGCGGCAGCTTCATCGGCCGATTCGGCAGGCTCGTCGGCTTCAGGCTCGTCGACATCTTCAGCCTCGTCGCCGGCGAACTCATCGCTCGCCTCTACCGCGTCATCCTCGCTGCCCGGATCTTCCTGGCTCCAGGCGAGGGGTGCGGCGCTTGCACCTACCAATATTGCAATGAACGCGGTCTTCTTGAGCACTGACGATTCCTTGGTGGGAAGGTTCGGGAAGTAAGCCTGCGACTCGATCATGCGCCGAGCGAGGAGCAGTCGATAAGACAATGGACTCAACGGGCCACCGCTGCAAAGACGACAAAAGAGGGCCTGCTGGGTGCGATGCTCTGCGACGAGGTCAATCCAGTCAGAAATTGATCCAGTCAGATATTGATCCGGGCCACTCTGTCAAAAATGGACGGCCCGTTTCGCCTGCCGGTTTCAAGCATTGCTCTCAGCGCGGCGCAGTCGCCGCCACGCTGTTCTGCTGCAGCGCGGCGCTGAGGTCGCTCGCGAGGGGGCCCAGCAACTTGATTTCGGAGCTCAATACCGGGCCTGCACTCCCACCTGTCAACGCTTGGCCCTGAGCGGTTACCGACCCTCACCCATGACTGGGTGCGTCCTGCCAGATTCGTCCTGGCGCTCCTGGGTGTCCAATGTCGTTGTGCAGGAAAATTCTGATTTGTGGGTATCCGTTGTTGTTGGCTGGACGGATTCGCTGGATCCGTAGTCTCGGGCGGGATCTCGAGCGCGCCGTGATCTCTGGCTGAGCCGTTTGCCGTACGGAGTGAGGAGCGCAGCGCGCCGAACCGGCCCGCCGCCCGCAACAACCCCCGCGATACAGCCCCAGGAGTGACGCCACATGACCGCCTCTTCCAGCAATTCCGTCGCGACGGCCGACCTTCGGGATCAGGCACTGTCGCCGACCGCCGAAGCGTCGGTCGTCAGCCCGCCCGTGAATCTGCCGCCAGTCGACCTGCCGCCCGCCGAGTCCGAGCAGGATTCGTTGACGGGCGGTTGTCTCAACAACTGTGGCGGCATCAGGTTCAACCACAACCAGACGCTGGCCGAGCCGGTTGACGACGCCCCCGAAGCTCCCGAACCGCAGTCCGCGGCACCGCGCGACCTGCCGCCCGCCGAGTCCGAGCAGGACGCTTTGACGGGCGGATGCGGCGGGGTTTGTGGCGGAATAAGGTTCAACC
>JANPJV010000004.1:0-2515 GCA_031425695.1 Rhodanobacteraceae bacterium
CACGCGGCGCGTGCTGGACCTGTGCACCGGCAACGGCAGCCTGGCAGTCCTGGCCGCCCTCACCTTCCCGGACATCGAAGTCGATGCGGCCGACATCAGCGCCGATGCCCTCGCGGTTGCGCGCATCAACGTCGACAAGCACGAGCTCGCGGGGCGAATTCGCGTCGTTGAATCGGATGGCCTTGCCGCCCTGCCCGGTGCGTACGACCTGATCCTGTGCAACCCGCCTTACGTCAATGCGCAGAGCATGTCCGAATTGCCCGCCGAGTACCTTGCGGAGCCCGGCCTCGCGCTGGCAGGTGGCGCGGATGGCATGGACTTTATCCGCTCCCTGCTGCGCGATGCGCCGTCGAGGCTAGGTCCGAACGGCGTCCTCGTCCTGGAGATCGGCAACGAACGCGCGCATTTCGAGGCCGCGTTTCCGCATCTGGAGCCGGTGTGGCTCGAGACCAGCGCCGGCGAAGACCAGGTGTTGCTGCTCACCAGCGAGAGCCTCGCGTAAAACGACGGCGTTAGCGGGTAGCCCTGCGCCGGGGTCCAGGGGCCTTGGCACGCGCGGCGAACAACTCGTTCCGCGCTGACTGGGTGATTGCGATGACGCAGGGATGCGTGATGCGCCGTTCCACCGAGATCGCGAAGAATTCGTCCAGCACTTCGCTCGCGATGCCCAGGGCCTTGACGTTGAATTGCTTCTCGATCTCGCGGGACAGCACCGCGGGACCGACGAAGACTCCTGCGCCGTGCCGTCCAAACTCTTTGGCCAATGCGCTGTCATCGAACTCGCCGACGATTCGCGGGTGCAGCGAGCGCGCCTCGAACCATGCCCGCAGCCGCTTGCCCATTGCGGAGTCCTCGCCGGGCATCAGCATCGGCGCGCCGTCAAGGCAGCGCGGGAAAGGCCCTGCGCAGTGCTTCAGCACCGCGGGCGCTGCGAAGAAACTCACTGCCGACGACCCGAGCCGATGGCTGAAGGCGCGCACGCTGACTGAAGACGGAATCGGCGCGTCCGAGATCACCAGGTCGACGCGGTGCAGTGCAAGCTCAGCCAGCAGGCTGTCGAGTTTCCATTCGCGGCACACGATCCGAACCGGCTCCGGCAGCTCGGTCGCCGGCTCGATCAGCCGGTAGGCGATCGTTTTCGGCACGGCGTCCGCCACGCCGACCCGGAACTCCAGCATGCGCCCCTTGTCCGGGTGTTCGCGCACTGCCTCTTCGAGCTCCGCCCCGATCGAGAAAATTTCCTTGGCATAACCGAGCGCGAGGCGCCCCGCCTCCGTGAGCACCAGGCTGCGCCCGTTCTTGGCAAACAGCGGGCTGCCCAACGCTTCTTCCAGCGTCTGGATCTGCCCGCTGATGGTCTGCGGGGTCAGGTGCAGCTGCTCGCTCGCCCGCGTCACGCTGCCCAGCGTCGCCACCTGCATGAAATACTGGAGATGCTTGTAGTTCATGCGCGATGCTAAGCTTTTTTCGAAGTGTTGGCGTAGATCTTTCGGATTTACATGACCTGCCCGCACTCCTACATTGGGCCTCGACAAGGGGCGACGCAAACCGGATCGTCTTTCGCCGCAGGGCGGCACCAACACGAAGGAATGAAAATGTGGGAAAACGCGATCGGCCTCACCGGGGGCTTCGGCTTGCTCATCGGGGCTGTGTTCGGGCTGGTCCTGGTGCTGTACCTGGTGCCCATTCCACTGTGGATCGCAGCCTGGGCGTCCGGCGCCTATGTCGGGCTGGTGACGCTGATCGCGATGCGCCTGCGCCGCGTCCCGCCCACCACGATCGTCACCGCGCGGATCAGCGCGGTGAAGGCCGGGCTCGACATTTCCATCAACGACCTTGAAGCCCACTTCCTCGCGGGCGGCAACGTCGTCAGGGTCGTCAACGCGATGATCTCGGCCGACAAGGCCAACATTCCCCTGCCGTTCAAGCGCGCGGCGGCCATCGACCTGGCTGGACGCAACGTGCTGGAAGCAGTGCAGATGTCGGTCCTGCCGAAAGTGATCCAGACGCCGAAGATCGCGGCGGTGGCCAAGGATGGCATCCAGCTGATCGCCGTTTGCCTGGTCACTGTCCGCACCAACATCGACCGGCTGGTCGGGGGCGCCGGCGAGGAAACGATCATTGCCCGTGTCGGTGAAGGCATGGTGAGCACGATCGGTTCGTCGGCGAGCCACAAGAGCGTTCTCGAGAGCCCCGATCACATCTCCAAGCATGTGCTCTCCAAGGGCCTGGACGCGGGCACGGCCTACGAGATCCTGTCCATCGACGTCTCGGACGTGACGGTGGGCGAGAACATCGGCGCCAAGCTCCAGATCGACCAGGCCAACGCCGACAAGCAGATCGCCCAGGCCAAGGCCGAAGAGCGACGCGCCATGGCAGTGGCGCTGGAGCAGGAAATGCGGGCGCGCGTGGTCGAGGCAGAAGCCGAAGTGCCCCGTGCCATGGCCGAGGCCTTCCGCCAGGGCAACCTCGGCATCATGGATTACTACCGCATGAAGAACATGCAGGCCGATAC
>JANPJV010000005.1:0-6244 GCA_031425695.1 Rhodanobacteraceae bacterium
CGCCCCCACCACCCGCGCCGCGATCGCCCAGGGATTCCCGCCAAGCGCACCGGTGTGGGCGGTGCGGGTCGCGCGGTTGACGTATCTCGCGGGCAACATGACCTACATGAGCAGCGCCCCCGCGATTGCCGGCTTCCAATACGCGTCGAACAGGTGCTTGAAGCCCGCGCCCGTCGGGTGGATCTCGTTGTCCCAGAAGCGCTTCTCGACGAGCTCGAGGCGCGAGTCGAGGACCTGCATCCCCGGCGTGTTTTCCTGCAGCGTTTTCAGCACCGCGGCAAACGATTCGAGCAGCCAGCGGGTCAGGATGCGTTGCTCGCCGGCATCGACGAGGCCGACGGCGCGCATCGGCTCCCACATCCAAGGACCGCTTTGGATGAAGAGGAATCGATATGGTGTCGGGCTGGGGATGACGTCGGCATAGGTATGCGTCAGCAGCGTCGCGTTCGGTGCGTGGGAGTCGCGCAGGGCGATGACCTGGCGGTAGGCGTGGCGGATCTTGTCGAAGGAATGCTGCAGTTCCACCAGGCGCACGTGGCGGCGCACCACGTCCGGCAGCTCGGCCCGAAAGTTGCCCTCGTCGACCTCGCCCGCGGGCTTCAGGTGACGCGCGAAATCCTTGCCAATGATGTCGTTGCCGCCGAGCGAAACCAGGATCAGGTCGAGCGGGCGGTCGAAGTCCGATTGCAGCGTGGCCGCAAGCTCAGTCCAGCGGCGGCTGATGCCCGGCACCTCGTCCGCATCACGCCCGGGATAGCTGTCGTCGACCATCAGCAATTCGCGGTTGAAGGCGGTGGCTGCGCGCCGCTGCAGGTCGAGGTACTTGCGCAGCGGATACTGGAACCAGGAGTCGCCCACGCTGAGCGCGAGCTTGCGCTTCGGGAACCGCTTCAGGTCCTTGAGGAATGGCGCCAGGCGATGGATGTCGTAGGTCGGCATGGTGTCACTCGGGCTTTGCAGGTCGTGCGTAATGGCGATCCAGGTGCTCCAGGATCTGCACCGATTCGAACAGTTCGAGCTGCTTGTTCGGGTCGATGAGATAGGGCACCTGCGCCTTGCCGGTCTCCGCTAGCATGTGCTCGCGCCGGCCGCCGGGCCTGGGTGACCACGGCTTGAGGCTGAAGCGCAGAGTGGGCGGGCCCCAATCGGCCAGCTGCTCCTTGCCGAAGTTGCGCAGGATCCATGGCAGCTCGAGCTCACACAGACGCTCGCGCACCAGTCGCGAATATGGGCTCGATTCGAAACTGTAGAGCTCGAGCGGCTTGCGCGGCGCCCGCGAAGGTTGCGCTTTCAGGCCAGCATCCCCGCGCAGGACCGAGGCCAGTTGGGAGCTAAGACGCATCGGCCAACTGGTCAGCAGCGTCGCGCCGCGATCCACCTCTGCATAGTGCTGCAGCACATGGTCGACACACGCGTGCACCCCATCCAGCTGCAGCTCGTGATCGCTGTCGATGAGATAAGGCAGGCTCGCTGCCGCCGGCAGCTTCCGCGCGAAGCGCTTGCCGCCGAGCGGGCAGGGCTGGATCAACGCATCCAGCTGCAGTTCGGTCAGCAACTCACGCAGCAGCCGGCAATGCGGATCGTTCTCGCGATCGAGGACAACCAGCATCTGCGCGGGCTCCCGCGCCCGACGCACGAGTTGCGTCCCGCGCCACCCGCGCGCGGTCGAAGCGAGCAGCGAACGCAGCAGATCGGTAGACGGCAGCTTGGGCATGGTCTGAGCCTCATCGGGCCGAAGTCAGCGAATCAATGATGCGCCCGCACCGGGCAAACGTTCGCATTGCGATAACCGCTACTGGGTAGCGTGGCACTGAGCGCGCACACCGTCGCGTTTGTGCGCGTTGTCGATCGCGCTAGCGCCGCGTCTCCCTACTGAGCCAGCGCCGCCCCTCCTTGGTAGCGTGGCACTGAGTGCACACCGTCGCGTCTGTGCGCGCTGTTGATCGCGCCAGCGCCGCGTCTCCCTACTGAGCCAGCGCCGCCCCTCCTTGGTAGCGTGGCACTGAGCGCGCACACCGTCGCGTCTGTGCGCGCTGTTGATCGCGCCAGCGCCGCGTTCTGCCTACGGAGTCAGGTCTGTCGCTCTTGGGCGCCGGAGTCTGCCCACGGAGTCAGGCCCGCCGATGTTGGGTAGCGACGGCCGCGATGCTATTGCCTCGAATTTCGGCATGATCGCAACGTCGACGACGCCCGCATTGCAGTCAAGGTCGAACGCGCCTCCTTGAGAGCGGCCAAGCAAAAAGGAACCGTCATGCATATCACCGAGATGATCGCGGCGATCCAGAAGGCGTTGAAAGTGGACGTCGACGGCAGGGCCGGCTCGCAGACCTGGGGCGCGATTTATGCGGCGCTCGTCGCCAGGAGGATCGATGGGGCAACCCCCGAATTCGCCATTTCGCCGGTTGACGAGCGCAGCGAAAAAGCAATCGCGACGCTATTGCTGCCGGTCCGGCCGTTGGCACGCACCCTGGTGCAGAAGTGCGCGGCGAACGGCATTGACATCAAGATCATCAGCGGCACCCGGACGTATGCGGAACAGGATGCGCTGTACGCACATGGCCGCACCAAGCCTCGCAAGAAGGTGACGAACGCGCGCGGCGGCTACTCCAGCCATAACTTTGGGATTGCGTTCGATGTTGGCGTGTTCTCGGGGAGAAAGTACCTGGGCAATTCGCCGAAATACAAGGCCGCCGGCGCCCTCGGCATGGACCTCGGCCTCGAGTGGGGCGGCAATTGGACGTCCATCGTCGATCAGCCGCATTTCCAGCTGCGGCCTGCCTGGGCGAGCGCGCTCACCGAGCGGGAGATGCTGAAGGAGCTGAGGCGTCGCGTGGCGGAAGGCACCGACATCTTCTAACAATCGCGCGGCGCGTCCTGCCGCGAGTACCGCTGTCATTTCGCACCAGGAACCCGTGGCTTGCGGCGCCTATCGAAGGCTGATCTGCCGCTGTACTCGCCCCAACGAAATCTTGCCGAGCCGCAACCTGCCGGGTCCTCTCGCCCAAAGGCCGCTCGCGGGTGTGATTGCAAGCGCTGCGGAATCCCAGTGTCTGCAGCCGCAACCCCACCAGCCTTCGTCCCTACTTCGCCCCATCAATCATTTTCTGGACGGTGGTGAGCACCGGATCGCGGCCCGCGAAATAATCCTCGGCGGTGAGTTGGACAGGCACCTTGGGCGCAATCGACCGGCGCTTGTCCCAGGGATGGCTGAGCTGCCAGCGCACGCCGGAGACGGTTGCCCGCAAGCCGCTCCACGGCAGGCGGATGGCGCCTTCGTCGCCATGCTGATTGCCGGTCATGCTGGTCGGTTCGCCGACCAGGATTGGATTCGCGAGGCGCTCGAGCTCGGTCGTGAAGTTTGCCGCGGCCGAATACACATTGCGTCCGATGAGCACGTAGACCTGATGCTCGGGCTGCACTGAAAACGCGACGACGGTGCGCAGCAGCTCGACGTACGTGAAGGTGTTACCGCCGTTGTTGTGGCGCAGGTCGATGACCAGGTTGCGCGCCGCGCTGTCTTTGAGCACCTGGCGCAAGCGGATCCCGAACTGCGGCAGGCTCTCTTCAGGATCCGGCGCGATTTGATTGAGCTGGACGTAGACGGTTTTGCGGGCGTCCCAAAGCTCGTCCCAATGGGATTCGCTCACTTTGCGCAGGAACGTCGGAACGTCGACGCCGCGGGGCGCAGGCAGCTTGGTGCGTGGATTTTGTGGGCTCGGTTCCAGAGCCCGGCTCAGCAGTTTGCCGCGCGGATCACGCAACTTGAGCTCGACCTTGGCTGCGTCGCCCAGGATTCCAAGTCCCGTCAGCAGTTGCACATCGCCGATGCGCATCGGCACGGTCCATAGCGCCTCCATCGGGCTGCCTACGCTCGTCGCCGAGCGCACGCGGCGCACGACTTCGGCGATCTCGACGCCGTTGATCGCGAGCACCTGCATGCCGAGAAGCGCTTCCTGCCCGGGGGCAGTCGCGACCACGAAGATTCCTTCCGAAAACGCGTACAGCAGCACCGGCAACCAGGTGAACTGCATGCGTATGGTCGGATCCGGATCACCGGGGCCGGAGCCCCAGAACATGGTATGACCCTGGCCGAGCGCACCGACGAGACGCGCCATGCCGGCGTAGACCTGCGCGTCAGTCAGCTCTGGGATCTGCTCGTGCAACTCGGCGCGAATGCGCTCGACCGCTTCGGGCAGCGGACGCTGGCGATGGTCGGGGCTCAGGCGAATGATCTCGGCGCATAGATGCGCAAGATCAGCGCGCCAGCCTTCGACGCGATCGAGCTTGGACAAATCCTCATTGCCGGCGATGCGCCGCATGCGCGCGTCGCCGCTCAATTTCTCGAATGCCGGGTCGCCGGACAGTCCTGGTCGATCGAGTTCGGCCTCGGCGAATACCATGGTCTCCAGCGTCGCCAGCGCAGCGTCCTTGTCGTCGCCCGCAGCCTGGCTCACTGCCGTCCAGTACCGCGAGCTCCCCGGCACCGGCCCGATCAACTCGATCGCTCGCGCGTACGCCGCGATCGCCTTGGGGTGCTGCCCGAGCTGGCGGCTCGCGCCTCCCAGCCCAACCCAGCTCTCGCGCTCGAGCGCGTAGCGTTCCGTCAGCGATTCGTACAGCGCCTGCGCCTCGGCGAATTTCTCGCCTTCGAGCAGGGTCTTCGCCCGCTGCAGATCAGCATAGTAGGCCATTGGATCGGGCGGCGCGGACAGCTGTGCGTCGAACGGCGCTGACACCGGCGCCGCGTCCACATGGAAACCGAGCCCCAACGAGACTACGAGAACCCAGAACGCGCGCATTGAAATTCTCCACGTGACCGTGGCGCAATCATGCGACAAAGCGCGGACACGGTGTTTTGCGGGAAGTGCGCGAGAGTCGGCCGACTTCGCGGCCGCATCGGTCGTTCTATGGGTGGGCGCGCGCTTGAGCCTGGGTCTGTCGCTGCGGCCAACCCATCCCGGCGAGCGCGTGAGCTTCCACTCACGCGCTTGCCGGTCATGCGTCAGCGCTTCGCCGCACGCTTGAGCCTTATTCCGTGTCGAGTCGTGCGGTAACGACGTTACTCGAAGCCGTTGCGAAAAATGTCCGGATTGAGCGGGGCGCGGCAGCCATTGGCCTGCGCGCCGTCGATGATGACGTTGAAGGCCGAGCCCGCGGGAAAGCTTGCAGGTGAACCGCCGTTCTCGGCGACCACGAACCAGCGTCCCGGCGCGCCGGCCACGCCGGGGCGGTAATCAACGCTGAAGGCCGTCGGGTTGAACACGAATGCACCGCCGGGCACGTCGACGCGCCCGACGATCGGTGCCGCGCACGCGTTATCGTCCAGCAACGGATGTGACATCGGGATCTCCGACGAAGGGCCCGAGCCCTGAGCCACCACGCGATGCGCGTTTTCCGAAATCTGCGGGGCGATCACGACGTTGAAGCCGCGCCCGCTGGGCATGTCGACGCTCGCGTCCTCGTTACGCAGATTCCATCTCGTGCCGGCGTACTCCAGCCCGATCGCGAAATTGTGGGCGGGACCGGCATTGAAGTAGTTGTGCGTCACCACGGCGATCGCATCCGGGCGTCCGTCCAACGCCGGGTTGGTCATCTCGCTGTATTGAGCGGTGATGTTGCCAAGCGCGGTGAGATGGGTGAACCCGTTCAATCCGAACCCGGGAACAGTGACCGCGAAGCGGCGCCCCAGCGGCATCGCCACCGAGGAGTTCTCGTGATAGATCGACAGCGGCAGATTGCCGGTTCCTGACGGCAGCCAGACGCCGACATTCTGCGCCAGTGCAGCGTTCATTCCCGGGGCACGCAGACTGGTCACGCCCAGAATCGCGCTTGGCGCGAGTGCTACACCCGCCAGCGACGACAGATCGGTCTGATTGAAAAAGCTGTTCGCTTGAGTTGCGACGTGCACTCCGGTCAATCCAAACCCGGCTTCATAGGCGCCGATATCGATGTTGGCCATCAAGGTGCGCGGCTGCCCATCGGCATCAAAAAAATTGAACAGGGGTAGAGCACTGTTGCTACCCGCGTTGATCGCCGCCGATGCGCCGCGCGGACGAGGATAGGTCAGGGAGATCAGCTGCGGATCCACCGTGCCCGTTCCCGGCCCCGGTACAACCTGATCGGTGAAAGTGCCGAAAACCAGATAGTTGCGGTTCTCCACCGCCCCGGCATTGAAGATCACCATCCCGTCGCTGTCATGGTATGCCACCAGGTTATTGGCGACCAGGCCGCTCAACGCTGGCGC
>JANPJV010000006.1:0-4947 GCA_031425695.1 Rhodanobacteraceae bacterium
CCGCGCGCCGGTACCTGCCGGGGGGGTTCGGGTGCGGTGGGCGCCCGCCGTTGTCGGCGTGGGCCCGGACCTGGTCCGGACGCGCCTGATCGGCCACAGCGTCCGGACAAGGTCCGGACCCACGCAGACAACTGCGGGCGACCACCTCACCCGAACCACCCCTGCAGGTACCAGCGCTCGGGGTCGCGCAGGTCCTGGAAGACCCAGGCGCGGGCGCCGCGGGTGAGCTGGAATCCTTGCACGCGGGCGCCGCCACGTAGATTGCGGGCATAGGCCGGCGCTTCCTCGGCGATGCCGGGATGCGGGCCGGGCAGGGCGCAGGCGGGTGGATCGATGACTTCGGCGACGTAGTAGTCGCGCCGGATATCGCCATCGTCCCACCAGCCGCTTTCGATGCGCTCAGCGCTCGAAATCAGCGCGAGTCCTTCGATCGCCAGCGGCACTGGCGTCGGCAGCAGCCACAGCGGACGCAAACCTGGCATCTCGCCGGCAGGCGGGCGCAGCAGGCTGCCCTGGGTGTGCGGGACCCAACGGCTGGCGCGCTCGGGGCGGTGATCGCCGGTCCATTGCGGGCGGAGCAGGGCATCCTCGCCGAGGCGTGCGGCGAGGCGCTCGAGCAGCGGCTTCAGGCTCGCGCTGGAGCTCTGTGCATCCTGGAACAGGTCCTGGTGGGTGGGCACGAAGCTCGGCAGGCGCGCGACTTCGAGATAGATGCCGAGCACCGGGCGTGGAAAGCTCATGCGCTCGAGGCGAGCGCGCGTGAGCATGTACAGATGCTCGCAGTCGCGGCTGGCCTGCAGCAGGCCGACCTCGAGCCGGCAGATATCACCGATTCCTGAGCGCAATTCGCAGCTTGCCTGCAGCGCCTCGAGCGCGAAGCGCAAGGTAAAGCGCTCGACGCCGCCATCGCGCGCAGCCAGTGCGGCGCAGAGATCGCCGAGCATGCGGCGCAGCGGGAAAGCCAGCGCTTCGCTGCTGGTGCACGGGCCCGGCAGCTCCAGCCAGGCATGGTAACGATCCGGCGGTCGATAGCTTTCCAGCGTCTCCGGCAGCTCGCCGCGCAGGCGCGCCACGTAATCGAGCGTGGCCTGGCCGAAACGCTGGGCAATGCCGTTGCGCGGCAGGCGCGCGAGCTCACCGAGGGTGTGGATACCGGTGGCTGCCAGGGTGGCGATGGTGTTGGGCTCGAGGTCGCTGTGCGCCAGCGGCAATGGCGCCAGCGCGAACAGCTGGCCGCTGCGCTCGGGCTGGCGCGCGATCACCTGCGCCCGCAGGCGCGCCGCGCTCGGGGTCAGGCCAAGGCCGAAGACCCCGTTGAAGCCGAGGGCCGCAAGCTCCGCCTGCAGCAGCGCATAGAGTGCGTCGAAGCCCCCGAACAGCCGCACGCTGGCGCCTATCTCCAGCAGCAGCGCGGCTGCTCCATCCAGGCTCACCCGGCTGGTGTAGCGATAGGCCCAGGCCGCCAGGTGTTCCAGTGCCTGGCGCTCGGCCTGCGGCTCACGCCGGTGCAAGGCGAGGTCGGGGGCCAGTGCTTGCGCCGCCGCCAGCCGTTGGCCCGCATGCACGCCGAAGGCCTGCGCGGCGCGGTCGGCCAGGTGCACGTGGGCGCGCTGCTCGGGTCCGTCGATGACCACGCTGGCCACCGGCGTGGCCGTGCCGGCGGGCTGGCGGCGCTCGATCAGGTCCAGTGCCAGCCGTGGCAGGTGAATGCATAGCCAGTTGCGATGCGGGTCTGTCGGGGGTTCTGGTGTGGCCGGGTTCCCGGCAGTCGGCACGCTTGACGGACTAGAGACCGCTGCTGGCGCCAACGCATTGACGGGCATCACGGAATCGCCCCCACTGAGAGCCGGCGCGCTCATTGGCAAGAACCACAAAGTGCATTCTGATGGCACGCTCGGGCCAATCCGGGCCGACCAAAGCCCCCGGGTGCGCTGGCGCTTACCCGGGCTGCGGGATCGGGCTGTCGCCGAGCAATTGGCTTGCTCATAGCCGCACCCGGATCGGATCGGCGCTGGAGCAGGCCAGCCCACGCGCCTTGAGCACGCTGAGCGGCGTGCGCAGCAGTGGCCCGTCGATGCGCACCCGCAGCACTGCCGAGGACACCTGGCGCTGGTCGTCCAGTGGGCGGAACACGATCGCCAGTGAGCGGCTGCCTTCGACCGCGAGCGCCAGCCGGCGCATGGCCCGCTCATCGGCCTGCTCGGCCCAGGCCAGCAACAGGCAGGGCGCGCCGCTGCCGAGTACCTGCTCGGCCGCCCACAATCCTTCGCGCTCACTGCCCGCCTTGACCAGCAGCAGCCGATCGAGCGCCACCCCGGCACGTGCCAGTGCGGTGATCTCGGGCGGACAAGGCGGTCGCACATAGACCAGCGTATGCCCCTCGCGGCTGCGCTGCGCGAGCAGCGGCAACAACAGGCTGATCTCGCCATAGCCGAGTTGCGGCAGCAGGATCTCGGTCAGCAGGCCGAGCGGCCAGCCATTGCCCGGCAGGCAGGCATCCAGCGCCGCATGCCCGGTTGCCTGCGCCGGCAACACGCGCCGCCCGCCATCGCGTGCGCGCCAGATGCCTTGGTGATGGAGCAACTCGCTTGTCGACGCCGGCTCGAGCGGGTCGAGCGGGGGAGTCAACGAGGGCAGGGCACGGAGCGCGGACATGAGGGATTTTTTTAGTGGGTGCTTGGGGAGGGTTCCGGTGGTTTTGGATGATGTTGGTGGTTACTTGTCGTGTAGCGCAGCCCGAGCCATGGCCCTCATAAATCGAAAGCGGCGGCGCAGGAGCGCCCTCCATCGGTAAAGCGCCGCAGGCTCCGCCGCTCTGTGGCAACACGCGGCCGCCGGCGCGATTGATGGCGCGTCATACCCGAGCAGCGTGCACGCTCGGAGCCGCGCTACCTCAGGCCCCGGCCACAATCGCTCCGTAGCAGCACGCGGCGCCGGCGCGATTGAGGTACTCGCCTACCCACAACACGGCGCGCGCTCGGTGCCACGCTACTTCAGGCTGACGGTCCGTGCTCCGTAGCAACACGCGGCCGCCGGCGCGCTCGATGCCGCGTCACAACCAAATACCGTGCGCGCTAGGAGCCACGCTACTTCAGGCCTGCAAGTCACCAGCAACCAGCAGTCACCAGCTGCGGAGCACGCCGACGGCGAGGCCCTCTATGACCAGTTCGGTGAGGGCGGGGTCGACTTCGATGGGGGTGAAGTCGGGGTTGGCGGGGAGCAGGCGGATGCGCTCACCCTGGCGGTCGAAGTATTTGACGGTGACCTCCTCGCCTAGGCGGGCGACGACGATCTGGCGGTGTTCGGCGTGGGCGCTGCGGTGTACCGCCAGCAGGTCGCCGTCGAGGATCCCGGCATCGCGCATGCTGTGGCCGCGCACCCGCAGCAGATAGTCGGCGGCGGGACGGAAGAGGCCGGCGTCGAGCTCGATCTCGCGCTCGATGTTTTCGATTGCAAGCAGCGGGCTGCCGGCGGCGACCTGGCCGATCAGTGGCAGCGCGGCAGTGCTGCGGCGTGTTTTCGGCATTCCTGTCGCAGGCGCGCTGGCCGGCAGGCGGATGCCGCGTGAGCGCCCAGGCAGGAGCTCGATCATGCCTTTGCGTGCCAAGGTGCGCAGATGCTCTTCGGCCGCATTGGCGGAGCGAAAGCCGAAGGCCAGCGAAATCTCGGCGCGGGTTGGGGGGGCGCCGCTCTCGTGCACACGCTCGCTGATGAAGGCGAGAATCTGCTGCTGGCGGGAAGTGAGCTCGGTGCTGTCCATGGCTGTATGTTTATACAGGTCCATGGACGACGCAAGACCGTTGGTCGGACTTCCGATCTGAAAAGCGGTTTCGGTTTCGGTTGTCGGTTTCGGAGTAGAGCCAAGGCTGTGGCTCTTCCGCCTTGGCTCTTGCTGTCCCGAAACCGAAACCGACAACCGAAACCTGCGTTCCACACATACAGTGTGTCGATTTCCGCGCCAATAGGTCATTCTGGACAGCCTGTCCGATGCAACGCCGCCGATGACCAGTGTCGACCACGCCACCGCCGACGCCTTCGCCAGCTCCTGGAACAATCTCCCGAGCGGCTCGGTGTACACGCGCGCGCAGTTCGAAGACTGGCTGGCGCCGCTCACGCGCGCCGACATTGAGGGCCGCTCCGTGCTCGAGCTCGGCTGTGGCAACGCCAGCTTGCTGGTGCATTGCTGCGCCTGGGAGCCGGCCCGCGCGGTCGGCGTCGATCTCGGTGACTCGGTGCAGACCGCGCGCAGCAATCTGCGTGCCTATCCCCAGGCCCAGGTGGAACAGGGCGACCTGACCACGTACCAGTCGCCCGGATACGACGTTGTCTATTGCATCGGCGTGCTGCATCACCTGAAGGACCCACGCGCCGGATTCGAATCGGTGCTGCGCAATACCGCGCCGGGCGGCTGTTTTCACTGCTGGGTGTACGCGCGCGAAGGCAACGCGATGGTCGTCCACCTGGTCGATCCGATCCGCAAGATCGCCTCGCGCCTGCCATGGTGGGCGAACAAGCACCTGGTGGCGACGCCCCTGGTGGCGCCCTATTTCCTGTATGCCAAGACTTTGCGATTGCTGCATCGGATCCTGCCAAAATCCGCGCCGCGGCTCTGTGCATGGTTGCCACTACGCGAGTATTCGCTGTGGATCGCCCAGCGCGGCTTCGGATTCTTCCGGCATGTCGCGTTCGACCAACTGGTGACGCCGCAGACGGTCTACGTCCCGCGCGAGATGATCGAAGGCTGGCTCGGCGCAGCGCCGGAAATCGAGCCGGACAGCAGTTACATCATCATGCGCAACGGCAATTCCTGGAAATTCGGCGGCCGCCGGTGCGCCGCTGCTGAAACCCGCCAGCTGCAATGACCGAATCCCAAAAACTGGCTGGCTACGCGGCCTTTGCCGCGGTGATCGCCTTCAATGCCGGCGGCAACCTGCTGCTCAAGATCGG
>JANPJV010000007.1:0-15143 GCA_031425695.1 Rhodanobacteraceae bacterium
CGGCGCTCATCCGGCGGGCTTCGGTCCAGCGTGAGAGCGCCCACAGGCTGAGGGCGACCCAGCCGACGTAGGTGAGTGCGTGGGTGGTCGGCAACGCTTCGGCGACGGCGATGCAATGGGTGCCGATGCCGATCATCACCAGGAACGCGCTGAGCCCGAAGGCGACTGCGCGAGGCGGCAGGGACGGGTCGTACTTGCGTACCTCGGCGAGCACGAAGGGCGGGAATGGCTCGGTCTGCGCGAGATCAGCCGGCTGCCAGCCGGGCGGCTTGAGCCAGACGGCAAGCTTGTCGCGCCGGCGCCGCGTGCGCCAACTCATGCCGGCGAGGGCGGCGTACACCTCGACATTTGCCCACAGCGGATCGTGGCTGCGCAGCGGCTTGCGGGTGCCGTAGACCACCGGTTCTTCCTTGAGCTCATCCTGGAAAGTCCCGAACATTCGGTCCCAGAGAATCAGGATGCCGCCGTAATTGCGATCGACATAGTGGTCGTTGACGCCATGGTGCACGCGGTGATTCGACGGCGAGGCGAACACCCGGTCGAACCATCCGAGCCGCCCGATCTGCTCGGTGTGGATCCAGTACTGGTAGAGCAAGTCGACCAGCGCCACCACGGCGAACACCAGCGGTGGAAAGCCGGCAATGGCCATCGGCAGGTAGAACACCCAGCCGAACAGGAAGCCGCTGCTGGTCTGCCGCAACGCCGTCCCGAGATTGAAGTCCTCACTCTGGTGATGCACCACGTGCGCCGCCCACAGCACCGCCATGCGATGCCCCATGCGGTGATGCCAGTAATAGAGAAAATCGTAGATCAGCAGGCCGAGCGCCCACACCCACCATGCGTCCTGCGGCAGCGTGGTCACTCGCAGCGCCTCGAAGGCGAGCACGTAGATCCCGAAGTTGATCGCCTTCGAAAACAGCCCGGTAACCTGCGAAATCGCCCCCAGCCCAACGCTGCTGACCGTATCCCCCAACCGAAACGCCCGCACCCCACGCCGCTGCGCGACCACCCACTCGATCGCCATCAGCCCAAAAAACACCGGAATTGCATAGACGATGGGGTTGAGCATGGCGGCTCTTATTGGCAATCCCGAAAAAAATCAAAAACACTTTACACAAAAAAACACAAAGTGAAGCGCACAAAAACACACAAAAAAAGCGACTTTCCGGGTCCCTCGATTCCATCGCCGACGAACCTTTTGTGTGTTTTTGTGGGCTTCACCTTTTGTGTTTTTTTGCGTCCCGCTCTGCTCTTTTTTTGAACTACTCGACTCGCGGCGGTGGCTCGACGACCGGCGGTGCCAGCAGCGCCTTGGCGTCGGCGGAGGATTCGCTCGGTTCCGGTGGCTCGATCAGGGCCGGGGTTTCGCCGCTCGGTGTGGCGAGGGCGGCGCGGGCTTCGGGGGTGATGGCGACGATGCCCTGGCGCAGCTCGCGCGAGAGGATGATGCGGGCGTCGGCGCCGAGCTGATTCAGCTCCTGGGCGAAGACGAGCTTGCCCTTGTCGTCGCTGCTGACGATGCCCTGCGCGCGCAGCATCTGGATGAAGCTCTTGAACAGGGCGCGATCGCCGAACTCCGGACCGGAGAGCTCGTGTAGCAGCGCCATCCGCTGTGCGGTGAGGTGGCAGAGCGTCTCCAGCTCGCCGGCCGAAAGCGTGCCGGGGCCGTTCTTGGACAGGATCGCGATCACGACGTAGTAGCGCTGGAAAGTCTGCAGCAGGCTGTGCGCCAGTACGCGCAAGCCGAAGAAGGCGTCGCCGCCGTCAGCCGGGCGCGAAATCCAGCCGCCGTCGGCATCGACGTTGACCAGCCCGCGGCGGCCGAGGAAGGCAATCGCGCCGTCGATCTGCGCGCCGAAGCCGTCGGCGTCCCACGGCAGGAATAGCTCGGTCTTGAGGAAGGGATAGACCATCCGCCCCAGGCGCATCAGCCCCTGGCGCGACAGCCGCCGCGTGTTGAGCATGCAGCAGGCGACCCACGACACCGCCGAAAACACGTGCATGACGTTGTTGCGATGGAAGGACAGCATCACGCCGGGATCGCCCTCGGCCGAGAGCACGTCACCGAGCGGGTGGCGGATGCGCCGGATCCAGCCCATGCCCTCGCCGTAGGCGATGATCTCGGCCGGCGACATCGAGGTGTGGGTGACGCGCGCGCCGAACGGCTGCTCGGCGAGGTGATCGAGGAAGATCTCCAGGTGCGCCGCGAGATCGGCCTCGCCGATCGCGTGCTTGGGCGTGCCGAGTATCACCAGCGCGAGCAGCGCGACCGGATTGACGTCGGCAGCGCGGTTGATGTTCTCGAGGATGCGCTTGCTGAGATCGTCGATGACCGGTGGGAACCAGGTCGGGCGCTCGTCCTGCGGAATGGTCTGCTGGTTCCAGCCCGGCGCGTGAACGTCGAGGACCTGGGTCAGCTCGATCGGTTCGCCAAAGTTGACCACGACGCGGCCGTAGCGCTGGCGCAGCATCCGCAGCGAGCGGATCAGGCCGAGCCAGGATTCCTTTTTCTTCGGCTGGCCGGACAGTTCGCCCAGGTAGGATTTGCCTTCGGCGAGCTTCTCGTAGCCGATGTAGACCGGCTGGAAGAGCACCGGCCGGGCATGATCGCGCAGGTATCCGCGCACGGTCATGGTGAGCAGGCCGGCGCGTGCCGGCATCAGCCGCCCGGTGCGGCTGCGGCCGCCTTCGATGAAGTATTCCAGCGCGACCCCCTGCCGAATCAGCTGGCTCACGTACTCGCTGAAGACTGCCGAATAGAGCGCATTGGCCTTGAAGCTGCGGCGCAGGAAGAAGGCGCCACCGCGGCGCAGGATCGGACCGACGATCGGCAGGTTGAGATTGACGCCGGCGGCAATGTGCGGCGGCACCAGCCCGTTGCGGTACAGCAGGTAGGACAGCACCAGGTAGTCGAGGTGGCTGCGGTGGCAAGGCACGTAGACGACTTCGAAGCCCGGCGCCTGCTGGCGGAAGGCATCGAAGTGATTCATGGAGATGCCGTCGAAGATGCGATTCCAGAAGCCCTGCAGGATGAACGACAGCGAACGCACGACCGGATGGGAGTAGTCCGCGGCGATCTCCCGCGCATAGGCCTCGGCTTTCTGCCGCGCCGCGGTGATGCCACCCTTCTCCTTGCTGGCCTGGTTCCCGATCGCCGCGCGCACGGCGTCGCTGCGCAACACGTCGTTGACCAGCGTGCGCCGATGCGAGAGGTCGGGACCGATCACGGCCGCGCGGATGCGCCGGAAATGCACGCGCATCAAAAGCGAGAGCTTGTGCGCGGCACGCTTCAGATCGTCCGAATCCGGCCCGCTGGCACCCAGCATGACCGGCGCGCTGAATTGCACCAGCGTGTTGCGCCCGTTGAACAGGATCGCAAGAAAGCGCCGGAAGCGCCCCACCACGACCCAGTTCTCGCTGAACAACACCTTGAACCAGCCGGCGCTGCGATCGGGCGCGCGCCCGACGAAGATCGACACCGGCACCATCTGCACCTGGACCTCGGGATCGCGGCGGATCGCGGTCAGCAGGCGCTCCAGGCGCTCGGTCCGGTCAGAAAAAGTGCGCCGCCGGTTGAGCAGCCAGCCCTGGCGCTTTTCGAGCGCAATGACCGCGCGCGGCGGCCGGCTCGCGCTCGCCAACGGCAGTGGATCGATGGGTCGCGGCCAACCCGCCTGCTGGCAGGCGCGATCGAGGATGGCCATGTTCGACAGGCCATTGCGATCGAGCAGGTAACAGACTGGGTGCGCCGGATCGAACGGCGGCTTTTCTGGCTCCGGCGTAATCAGCGTCAGCTTCAGAAAAGGACGCAGCAAGAGGTCGACGAGCGCCAGTTGCGCGCGTCGGAACCAGGGCGCCCGAACCGTCAGGGTCTCGCTTCGCGGGAGGAGCGATTCAGTCATCAAAAGATTCCAGTCCCGGCCGAATCCGCGCACCAGCCATGAACCCGTAGGTCATGTTGGCCGCGCCAGCGGCCTACTTGACACGACTACACCGTCAAGCTGCTCGCTGCGCGAGCAACCTGACCTACGTACCAGAATCGATCCAACTTCGATCAGGATTCCGGCTCGGCCGTATCCTCGGCTTCGGCAGCGTCCTCGCCCTCGGCGATTGCTGGTTCCTGCGGAGCACTTTCTTCGGCGAGCTTCTCGGCCGCGGCCTTCTCCATCTGCTCGAGCATGTCCTTGCCGTACCAGCGACCGTCAATTCTGCGCATCTCGCTTTCAAAGCTCAGCGGCGAATCGAACAGGTTGTAGGTCACCTTGAGCTTGGCGGCATCGCCGGTTTCCGAGACCACTTCGGTCTTCACGCTGCTGGCGATCTGGTCGAGCGAAAAGCCATACGCGGCGAGCGCGTTCTTGACGCCGGCGAAGGCGGGACCAGCCTTTTCCAGGAGCTGGTCGAAGCTCATCGCATTGACGTCGTCGAGGCTGGTGATGCCGGTCGCACGCAGGCCTTCGGCCAGCGCTGTCAGGGAAGCGCGCATCAGCTTGGCGTCGGTGAAATCGGTCTTGGACATCCAGCCGCCGAGCCCGTTCATGAACTGCGTCGCCTGCGACTTCTGTTCCGGCGTGAGCTCGGTGCTCTGCTGGATGCTCATCGTGCCCATGCCCTGCATCATCGCGATGAGGCCCGCCATCTGCGGCTTCATCTCGGCAAGCTGTGGCTCGATCTCGGCCATGATCTTGTCGACACCATCGGACGCAGTCAGCTTGCCCCAGCTCTCGGCAAATTCCTTGCGCTCTTCCTCAGTGATCGTTTCCTTGCGCTGCTCTTCCCACTCGGAGCGCATGCGCTCGATTTCTTTGGGTGGCAGCGCCGAATTGAGCAGGCCCTTGAGGTCATTGGCCTGGAACGCCTTTACCTGCGCCTGCAGCGCCTCGGCAGCACCCGCATTGACGGCGACGGCGGCTTTCTCGGTCGCGACGACCGGGGCGGCTTCTTCCTTCTTGTCGCAGCCGCCCAGGAGGGCGCCTGCGAGCGCAAGGGCGATCAGCGAATAACGAAAAGACATGTTGGCTTCCTCAACGATAGGTGCAGCGGCGGGGACGCAATCGAATCTCAGGCTGACCGCGACGCCAAGCTGTTGCAGCCAGGGCGCCCGGATTGCCGCGAACAAACCGATCAGGTCGTACGGACCCGCACTCTAGCCCGGGTTTCTTAGCCCTGGCAAACACCAGCGCGCATCAAGTCAGCGTGAAAAAACGCTTGGGCGGCGGCGGGGTGGGTCTGCGCCTTCTTGGAGTGGAGCTTGCTCCACTGCTTTTTTGGCGTGGGGGCCGTCTGGCAAGCGCAGTCGAGCAAGCTTGACTCTACGAGAGCAAGAGACGCGTCCCAGAAAAGAAAAAAGGCGGAGTGGGTAACCTCCACCTTGGCTGAGTGGCCTTTCCGGCCTTGTAGTTATTAGCGCGTCCTGCGCTGGCTGGTAATCGCCGGGTGTTTCTTGTGATGCAAGAGTAACTTAGCCTACATTCCTAAGTCAATAGGTGAGGTTCAAGTTTCGACATAATCGGCTATCGACGACTGCATCGCCAGCGCCGCGGCGAGCGGATCGGCTGCATTGCGTATTGGCCGGCCGACGACGATGTAATCCGCGCCGTTGGCAAAGGCCTGCGCGACGCTGACCGTGCGCGACTGATCGTCGCCGCCAGCTGCTTTCACGGGAGTGCCGGCGCGGATGCCCGGACAGACGATCAGCGGCGCGGAACCGAGCTCGGCCCGCAGCCGTTGCGCCTCCAGTCCCGAGCAGACGAGGCCGGCCGCGCCCGCGGCGATGGCGCCACGTGCGCGCGTGACCACGACTGCTGCGACGGGGTGGTCGACGCCACTGGCGACGAGATCCGCGTCGTCCATGCTGGTGAGCACCTTCACCGCCAGCAGGCGCACGCTGCCCACGTGCGGCGCCGCAGCCGCAATCGCCGCCGGATAGGCATGCACGGTGAGCAGGTCGGGCGAATGCCTGGCGAGGCCGGCGACCGCAGCCGACACCGTCGCCGGAATATCGTGCAGCTTGAGGTCCGCGAATACGCGTTTCCCAGCCGCCTTGAGCTCCGCGAGCAACGCGAAATACTCCCCGCTCGCCAGCAGCTCGAGCCCGATCTTGTAGTGCCAGACCGCATCGCCAAGACGCGTCACCCAGGCCCGCGCCGCCGCCGCGTCGGCCACGTCGAGGGCAAAGATCAAGCGTTCGCGGGTCGGGATTTCAGGGTGGTGGATCATCTACGCCGCGCTCCGTGCAAACTCATAGTTTTGACGCAAATGAACGCAAAAAGGGCAAAGTGACGCAAAGGAAAGCGATGGATTCATTTGCGTCCCTTTGCTCACTTTTGCGTTCCTTTGCGTCGGAAAACTTAATCTGTCCGGAGCGCCCGAGCCCGTCCGCGCTCGATGTCGACGCCACTGATCACAATCAGGCCGAAGATGAAGAACACGCCGGTGCACAGCATCGCGAGGCGGTGGTTGCCGGCGAACGCGTAGCTGGCGATGCCATAGCTGATGGGTCCGATGATGCTGGCCAGGCGCACGGCGAGGCTCCACAGGCCGAAGCATTCGGCGACGCGCGTCGGTGGCGCCAGGTAGCCGACGATCGCGCGTCCAGCCGATTGCGACGCGCCCATGGCCAGGCCGGCAATATTCGCGGCGAGCCAGAACAGCGGCCGGGTCGTTGCGAAAAAGGCCAGCAGGACCATGATGATCCACGCGACCAGTGCCAGCTGCAGCGCGCGCCGGTGGCCGATGCGGTCCTGCACCTGCCCGAAGAAGAAGGCGCCGATCGCCGCAGTCACGTTGACCGCGATCACCAATAGCAGGGTGTCGACAAAGTTGAAGCCCATGGCCTGCTGCGCGTAGACGGCCGCCAGCGCGACCACCACGGCGACACCCGACTGGTAGCCCGCGATCGCAATCAGCATCCGGCGCAGGTCACGAAACTCGGAACTGTCGCGCCAGCTCTGGCGGATGCGCCCGAAGGCCAGGTCCACCAACGAACCCTGGTGGGGAACCGATTGGGCATGTTCCTTCAGCAGGACGAAGCTCGGCAGCGCCGCTACCGCGAAGAAGATGGCGGTGATCAACATGCAGCCGGGCACGTAGTCGGCCGCGGTCCCGCCCCCTGCTTCGCTGATCTTGATATAGGCCAGGCAGATCCCGAGCGCAGCGAGCCCGCCCGCATAGCCGAGCGCCCAGCCGTAGCCGGATAATCGACCCAGCGCTTCACCACGCCCCAGCAACGGCAACCAGGCGCCGATGAGCCCCTCGCCCAGCCCGAATCCGACCGCCGACAGCACCACGAAAAACACCGCGATCGCGATATCGCCGGGCCCGACCCACATCAGCCCGAGCGTGCCGAGCACGCACGCGAGCGTGCTCATCGCCAGGTAGCCTTTCTTGCGGCCATGGAGATCCGCGGCCGCGCCAGCGATCGGACCGAGCAACATCACCACGGCTGCTGCAAAAGACAGCGCGCTGGTCCACAACAAGGTGCCCCAGGCTTCGCCGCGGGTCACCGTGGACACGAAATAGGCGTTGAAGACCGCGGTCGAAACCACGGTCGTGTAACTCGAGTTGGCGAAATCGTACAGCGCCCACGCCCAGAATTCGCGACGCCGGACTCCCGGTTGCAGCAGTGCAGGCAAGCTCATCGGCGTCTCGTGCGGTCGATCGGCGGAGCATGCCTGATCGAATGTGGCGGGCGCGCTGTCGTGAGGGCGCGGCCGACTTTGTAGCCCGGGTAAGCGCAGCGCACCCGGGGACCCGGGGCCCTGTTCCCGCGTGCGCCTGCGGCTTACACGGCCTACGGAAGCGTGGCGGCGCCGCCTACCGCGAACAGCACCAGCAGGACCACGCCCAGCACCACGCGATAGACGAAGAACGGCAGCACGCCCAAGCGGCGGATGATGCTCAGGAAGAAGTGGATGCAGGCATAGCCGGCAAAGGCACTGATCACGGCGCCAATCCAGAAGCTCTGCTGGTCGACGCCACCTTGGCCGCGCAGCATCTCGACAACGCCATGCAGGGCTGCCGCTGCCGTAATCGGTACGGCGAGCAGGAACGAAAAGCGCGCTGCCGCCTGGCGCTCGAGACCGAGCAGCAGGCCGGCGCTCATGGTGATGCCCGATCGCGAAACCCCCGGGATCAGCGCCAGGGCCTGCGCAAATCCGATCAGCACCGCATCGCGCACCGACAGCGACCGCTCGCCGCGGGTGGCGCTGGACGCGCGCGCAAAGGCCACCAGCAAGACAGTGCCGAAAACGATCTGGGTGATGCCGATCACCAGGTAATTGCGCAGCGCGACCGCGTTGGCGTCGCCTAGGAGCAACGCCGCAATGCCGCCAGGAATGGTCGCCAGCGTGAGCCCGACCAGCATGCGCTGGTCATCGTCGAGCGGCGTGCCCGGCCGCCAGGCCAAGGCCGCGCGGCCGAGACGCAGCCAGTCGTCGCGGAAATACACCAGCACCGCGAACAGCGTGCCGAGATGCAGGCCCAGATCGAAGATCAGCCCCTGGTAGCCCCAGCCCAGCCATTCGCCGACCAGGAACAGATGCGCCGACGAAGAGATCGGCAGGAACTCGGTGAGCGCCTGAACGAGCGCCAAGATCAAGATTTGCAAAAAGTCCAAGGTGCGGTCCGATGGGGTTCAAAGAGAAGAGCTTTATCCACAGATTACATGGATGAAAAGCGGATTAAGTCGATGCAAGCAAGCGAACTTTGGATGCGTGCGGCGCCCCGGGACTACCCGCTTTAATCTGCGTCATCCGCTTTTCATCTGTGTAATCTGTGGATGGCTTCAGGCGTTTGCTTGCGTTTCCCCGGCAGGAGCCGCGAGCAACGTTGCAATCACCCGGCGCGCCTCGGCGAGGCCGGTCTTGGCGTGGGCGGAGAACACCAGGGCCTCGGCGCTGACGCCGAGTGCCTCGATTTCGCGCAATACGCGCTTGCGGGTCTCCAATGCCGGGCCTCGGTTGAGCTTGTCGGCCTTGCTCAGCAGCACCACGCACGGCAACTCACGCGCCCGGCAATAGGCGAGCATCTGCTGGTCGAAATCGGTCAATGCGTGGCGGATATCGCTCACCACGACGATGCCGCTCAACGAGCGCCGATCGGTCACGTAGGCATCGATCAGCGTGTGCCACGCGCGCTTGATCGCCAGCGGGACCTTGGCATAACCGTAACCCGGCAGGTCGACCAGCCGCTCGTCCGGGTCGAGGCCAAACACCACCAGGTGCTGGGTGCGCCCGGGCGTCTTTGACGTCCGCGCGAGCGCGTTCTGGTCGACGATCGCATTCAATGCGCTCGACTTGCCCGCATTCGAGCGCCCGGCAAAGGCGATCTCCCGGCCCTTGTCCTCCGGCAACGGATACAGCTCCGGGGTGCTCAGGATAAACGCCGCCCGCCGAAACTTGCGTTCCAGGTCAGCGTCGCTGGGTGGCGCTTCGGTCATTGGTTCGGGTCGCTCGAGGGTGCGGCAATTTACAGCAAACGGTTGGAGCTGGTTGGTGGTTGTTGGTTCCTGGTTGCTGGATCGAAGCGGAACGCTTGTGGATCCCGCTCTCAAGCCAGGAACCAGGAACCAGGAACCAATACGCCTCGTGTAGAATCGCGCCCCTTGTCGCACTTGGTTGTGCGCGCCCCCTATTTCTTGGCTGGAACCGGAACCGCTATGAAGTTCAGTCCCTTGTTCGCCTTCTTGACCGCGGCCTGCTCGATACCGGCGTGGGCGGCCGATGTTGTTGCTGTGGGCGATGCCGCTGCGGGCGAAAAGAAGGCCGCAGTGTGCGCGGCCTGCCACGGCATGGATGGCAACGCCACCGATCCGCAGTACCCGAATCTGGCCGGGCAGCATGAGGCGTACATCGCCACCCAGCTGGCGCACTTCAAGTCCGGCGTACGCGAGAACGCGATCATGGTTGCGTTCGCCGCACCGCTGTCGGAACAGGACATGCTCGATATCGGCGCGTTCTTCGCCAAGCAGGCGCGCAAGCCGGGCCTGGCCGACGACGCCTATCTCGATGCCGGTCAGCGCCTTTACCGCGGTGGCGACGCGGCACGCGCGATTCCCGCATGCATGGCCTGCCACGGTCCGGATGGCCGTGGCAATCCGGTCACCGGTTATCCGGCCGTGGCTGGCCAGCATGCGCAATACACGGCGGGGATGCTCAAGCGCTTCCGCGACGGCGCCGCGTTCGGCGCACCGGACGATGCGCAGGCGAAGATCATGGCGCAGATTGCCGCTAAATTGACTGACCAGGACATCGAGGCACTGGCATCGACGCTGCAAGGACTCCATTCGGCGAGCCCTTGAGGCAGACCGTCGCGGCGCTAAGCCTCGCTTCATCGGCTTTCTGTCAGGCTCTGTTCCCAGTGCAGTAATTGGCACGCACTGCTTACTAACCCGTCCTTCTGAGGAATTCGTTCGATGCGCTTTTTCGCAGCCGCTGTCCTGTCCCTGGTCTTTGCGCTCCCCGCCTGCGCGCAGTCGACCGCTCCTGTGCAACCGGCCGATCCCGTACTCGGCAAGAATTACTTCGCGATCGAGCCGGTCCAGCCGACCACGTCGGGGAACAAGATCGAAGTGCTCGAAGTGTTCATGTACACCTGCGCGCACTGCTATGACCTCGAGCCCTACCTCATCAAGTGGAAAGCCACGCAGCCCAAGGATGTCGCCTACACGCCATTCCCGGCCGCCTGGAACGCCGGCGCCGAGCCCTTTGCCCGCGTTTTCTACGCTGCCGAGACGCTGGGCATCCTCGAAAAGAGCCATGGCGCGATGTTCGAGGCGATCCACAAGACGCACACGCCTTTCAGCAGCCTGGAAGACATTGCCCAGTGGTACACCCAGTTCGGCGTGACCAAGGAAGCCTTCCTGAGTGCCGCCAATTCCTTCGCGGTCAACACCAAGTTGAATCGCGCCAAGGCAATGGTGCCGCGCTGGGGTGTCGCTGGCACGCCGACGATCATCGTCAACGGCAAGTACCGTTTCGACGTCTCGAGTGCCGGCGGCCATCAGAACATCGGCCCCATGATCGATTTCCTGGTGAAGAAAGAGCGGGCCGCCATGGTCGCTGCGAAGTGAGGTCCTGACGCGGGCGGACTTCCATGCCCGCGCGACTGGTCGAACGCAAGGAGGCTCGCGCTGATGGCGCGAGCCTTCGGCTGTTCTGCTTCAACATCCATGCGGGCAATGCCCAGAACACCTTTCGCGAATATCTGACGCGCGGCTGGCGCCACTTCCTGCCGGATTCGGGCAAGCACAAGAATCTCTCCGAACTCGGCCGCCAGCTGGCGGAAGTCGATATCGCGGGCCTCCAGGAAGTAGACGCGGGCAGCCTGCGCTCGGGCTTCATGAACCAGGCGTCTTTCATCGCCGAAGCTTCGGGCTTTCCCTATTGGTGGCAGCAGCGCAACCGCCGCGTCGGGCCGATTGCCGAATCCAGCAACTGCCTGCTCAGCCGCGCGCAGCCGAGCCTGGTGCAGGACCATCCGCTGCCCGGCCGGGTGCCGGGACGCGGCGCCATTCTCGCCGTCTACGGCGAAGGCCCGGACGCGCTCGCCGTGGTCATGTCACATCTCTCGCTCGGCCAGCAGGCGCGCAGCCGCCAGTTCGACTTCGTGCGCGAGCTGATCCAGCCGTACCGCCATGCGGTAGTCATGGGCGATCTCAACTGCGAGCCCGGTCACGCCAGCTTCAAACGCTTCCTCGACAAGTCCGGCCTCGCCGTGCCGGGCCCGAAGGCGCTCAACACCTATCCGGCGTGGATGCCAGAGCGCTCAATCGACCACATCCTGGTCTCGGCCGATATTCCCGTCCTGCGCTACGAAGTCCCAGCACTGCTGCTGTCCGACCACCTGCCCGTCGCCGTCGACATCACGCTGCCGCCAGGGGTCAAGTTCGTGCGGCCGGTGAAGAAGTAGAGGCGGTTCTCCCCGGTAGAAGTAGGCCGGGTCTTATGCGCCCGCAATGCGCCGATTTTCGCGTTGACATCACGAGCGCAAAGCGCCCGGCTTTGACTACAGAGCGACCTTATCCTCTCCGTAGCAGCAGCCGGGCGCCTTGCGCTCGACCTGCAATCGCGAACCCGAGGCCGGCGGGCGCATAGGACCCGGCCTACCTCGGGCCGGTAGTTGCGGCGGTTTCCTCACCTATCCATCAGCAACAAGCCCGCCACCAGCAGCAACCACCCCGCGAAGACGATCTTCAGACGTCCCACAGGCCATCGATGCGCGAGGCCAGCGCCCAGGGGCGCGGTAATGACGCTCATCGAGCCGAGCGCCAGCGCGGGAGCGAGGTCGATCAGGCCGATCGCCCAGGCCGACAGTCCGGCCGGCGTCTTGGCGAATGCGTAACCGAAGGCCGATGCGAGCGCGATCGGCAGGCCAGCGGCGGCCGAGGTCGCGATCGCCGTGCGCAAGGGCGCGCCAAGGCGATTCAGCAATGGCACCGTCAACGAGCCGCCGCCAATGCCGACCGCGGCAGAAACCGCGCCGATCACCGCACCACCCGGAACCAGCCAGCCTTTTGGCAGCGGGACACCCGCGTCAGCCGATTCTTGCCGCGGTCGGCTGACCTGCCAGGCCGCAAATACGCAGAACGCGGCCACGAACAGGGTGAGCGCCGAGCGCGAGATCTGGCTGACCACCAGCGCGCCCACGCTGCCGCCGAGCAATAGCCCAGGCGTCAGCCAGGCGAGCGTACGCAGGTCGACGGCGCCGCGCCGGTAGTGCGCCGCAGCACTGGCGACCGCGGTCAGCACGATGCTCGCGAGCGAGGTCGCCACCGCCGCGTGCAAGGCGTCGGCCACGGCTACGCCCTGCCGCGGGAACCACCACGCCAGCGCGGGCACGATGACCAGGCCGCCACCGATGCCGAGCAACCCGGCCATGACCCCGGCGAGAGCGCCGATCGCCATCAATAACAGGATGTCCAAATGCTTCCCTCGTTCAGTAGTGGGCCGGGTCCTATGCGCCCGCCGGGCTTGATTTTCGCCGACCATGGCAAGCGCAAGGCGCCCGGCGGTCACGACCCTCGTTCAGGGAATCTCTCAGGATGTACATCCAACGCCTTGTAGACTCGACGATCGCGCGGAACTTGAGCGCAAGTCGGAGATGAGCTTGATGCGTTTTGGTGGTAGTGCGATCCGTGCGAGCGTGCTGTTGTTGTGCGCCCTCTGGCAGGTTTCGGTGGTGGCCGCCGACTTGGCCCCGCAACGCACCCGCTTCCTGGCGGCGTGGCGGCTCGCCCAGACCGGTATCGATGCCGCTGCGCGCGCTCCCGGTCTCAAAGACTATCCGCTCTATCCCTATCTGCCCTACGAACGCCTGCGGCGGATGCCGGACAAGGCGCCGTTTGCCGAGGTCAAAGCCTATCTCGATGCCTACGGTGATTCGATGCCGGGTGAGCTGCTGCGCGCCCAGGTGCTCGAGCGCTATGGGCGCACCCGGCGGTATACGGAGTTCCTGGTGCTGTATCGGGCGGACAAGGCCAGTCTCGATGCCAAATGCCTCGCCTGGAGCGCGCGGCGGGCGCAGAAAGTCGCCGGCGATGCCGACGCCGAAGCGCTGGCGCTGTTCGTGGAACTGGACCGCGATCGCGCGGACTGTCGACCGGTGCTCACCCATCTGCGTGGCCGCGGACGCCTGAACGAGAAGCTTTTGCAGCCGCGCATCGAAGCGGCCATCAGCGCCGGCCAGACCGGTCTCGCGAGCGTGCTGGCCGCGGAGCTTTCGAAGGATCAACGGGCGCTCGCGCAACGGCGGATCCTCGCGCGCGCGCAGCCCGGCGCCGCCCTGGCGCAGTCGAAGAAGTGGCCAGCCACCGCGCACAGCGCCGGCGCCGTCGCGATCGCCATCGGCATGCTCGCCCGCAAGGACGCAAGCGGCGCCGAGGCCAACCTGCAATCCGTGTCGACCCGGCTGCCGTTCGCACCCGCTGATCGCGCGCACGCCGAGGCCGAAATTGCGCGCTACGCCGCGGTGGAGCGCCTGCCGCACACGGGCCGCCTGCTCGCACGTGTCCCGCAATCGGCGTTCGACGACAACCTGCGCGAGTGGCAGGTGCGCTTTCATCTGCGCCGGCTCGAATGGAAGGCCGCCCTCGCCGCGCTCGAGGCAATGCCACCGGCGCTGCTCGCGCAGAGTCGCTGGCGCTACGCGCACGGGCGCGTGCTCGAGCTCACTGGCGCCAAGCAGCAGGCGCGGGCGGTGTTCGCGAAACTCGCGACCGAGGCGCATTTCCACGCCTTCCTGGCGGCTGACCGGATTGGCGCCCCCTACGCGATCTGCCCAGCCGACAGCCTGCTCGACACCGAGCGCGCACTCGGCGTGCTCGATCTTGGCGGCATCCAGCGGGCGCTCGAATGGAAGGCGCTCGGCGAGGACGGCCGCGCGCGGGCCGAGTGGTTCTGGCAGTTGCCGCAGCTCTCCCCCGAGTTGCGCCGCGAGGCGGGCCTCATCGCCAGCCGCGAGGGCCTGCACGAGTGGGCGATCTTCACCCTCAACACGGATCCGCTGCTGCGCCAGTACGAGGCGCGTTTTCCGCTCCTGCACACGCGCGCGGTCAGCGCCGCCAGCCGTCGCGCCGAGCTGCCCGAACACTGGGTGCTCGGCTTGATCCGTGCAGAGAGCGCGTGGAACCCGACCGTGCGCTCGCCAGTGGGCGCGCGCGGGCTCATGCAGCTGATGCCGGAGACGGCCGCCGCCGTTGCCAAGTCATTGGGGCTGAGCGCCGAGCCGCTCGGGGATCCCGAACACAACATCCGCCTCGGCACGACCTATCTCGGCCGCCGCGTGCGCGATCTCGACGCCAACCCGGTGCTTGCCACCGGTGCCTACAACGCCGGTATCGGCGCCGTCCGCCGCTGGCTCGCCGCCCCGCTGCCGCCCTGGGACCTGTGGATCGAAACCGTCCCCTACAAAGAAACCCGCGAATACATCGCCCGCGTGTTTTCGTTCGCGGTGATCTACGACTGGCGCCTCGACGGCAGCCCGACGCGCGTTTCAGCCTTGTTGCCGGGATTGGCCGAGCGCGCCGAGCCGGCTCCGGTGGTGTGCCGGTAACACGGTGTCGGTTGGCGGTTTCGGTTTCGGAAACAGCCGTTGCGGCTGAGGCTCGGCACTTCCGAAACCGAAAACCGAAACCGAAACCAGGA
>JANPJV010000008.1:0-8140 GCA_031425695.1 Rhodanobacteraceae bacterium
TTTTGCTTCTTTCGGAAAAAGCGTCCGCGCGCAGCGCAGACCCACCAACAGCGCCTCGCCACCTCGCTAGAATCACCGGCTCACCCACACGAGCCCAAATCCCCCATGAGCGATACCGGCGCGCAGCTGCTGCCCAAGGCCAAGAAATCCGTCGCGCTGTCCGGTGTCGCGGCCGGTAATACCGCGTTGTGTACGGTCGGGCGCACGGGCAACGATCTCTCCTATCGCGGCTACGACATCCACGATCTGGCCAAGCGCGCGAGCTTCGAGGAAGTCGCGCACCTGCTGGTCTACGGCACGTTGCCGACGAGCTCCGAGCTCAAGGCCTACAAGACCAAGCTCAAGCGGCTGCGCGGCTTGCCAGCGATCGTCCAGGACGCACTCGAGATGTTGCCGCCGTCGACGCATCCGATGGACGTGATGCGCTGTGGCGCGTCGATGCTCGGCGCCGTGCTGCCGGAAAAAGAATCGCATCCGCTGGCCGAAGCGCGCGACATCGCCGATCGCCTGATGGCGAGCTTCGGTTCGATGCTGTTGTACTGGTATCACTTCAGCCATTCCGGTGCGCGCGTCGAGGTCGAGACCGAGGACGACTGCATTGCCGGGCACTTCCTGCATCTGCTGCACGGCCGTCGCGCTCACGACTCGCACATCCGCGCACTCGACCAGTCGCTGATCCTCTACGCCGAGCACGAGTTCAACGCCAGCACCTTTGCCGCGCGCGTCATCGCCGGCACCGGCTCCGACATGTACTCGGCCATCACCGGCGCCATCGGCGCGCTGCGCGGGCCCAAGCATGGCGGCGCCAACGAGGTCGCGATGGAGATTATCGCCCGCTACCGCAATGCCGACGAAGCCGAGGCCGACATCCGCTCACGCGTCGAGCGCAAGGAGATCGTGATCGGCTTCGGCCACCCGGTCTATACGGTCTCCGATCCGCGCAACGTCATCATCAAGGACATCGCTAAGCGCCTCTGCGAGGAGGGTGGGAATCGCCGCTTGTTCGACGTCTCCGAGCGCATCGAGACCACCATGTGGGAAATGAAGAAGATGTTCCCCAACCTGGATTGGTACAGCGCATCGAGCTACCACATGATGGGCGTGCCGACCGCCATGTTCACCCCGCTGTTCGTCATCTCCCGCACCAGCGGCTGGTGCAGCCATGTCATCGAACAGCGCCAGGACGGCAAGATCATCCGCCCGAGTGCGAATTACACCGGACCGGATGACCAGGCGTACGTGCCGATCGAGGCGCGGGGGTAACGAGAGTTCGCGCCAAATGCTTTTGTTTCTCGTAGGTCACGTTGCGCCCGCGAATCGTGTTTCAAGGCGATGGACAGGTGCGGGCGCGACGTGACATTGCTCCAGAATCGTTTACTCGCTCGCAGATTGTCACGTAGCGCCCGACTCCTGGTTTCTCCACCCAAACTCGTCGCGGGCGCAACGTGACCTACGTCCGCGCATTGAGAACCCCATGCTGATCATCCCGCTACATCAGCCGCTTACCCTGCAGCGTTTTCCGTGGGTGACGGCCGCGTTGATCCTGATCAACTGCTTCGTCTTCTTCGGGTTGCAATCGCGTGACGAGTTTGCCCTGAGCGAAGCCGCTCGCGAATACCAGCGCAGCGGGCTCGCGGCAGAGGAGTTCCCCTTCCTGGTGGCCCACCTGCGGCGCTGGGACCGGGACGGGTACGCAAACCAGCTGGAGGCGATCAGCGATCCGCGGATGCGCGCGCAGGCGATGACCGAGCTCAACGCCTACGACACCAGCTTCGCCGCTTCGCTCTCGATTTCCGGCCCGTTTCCGAAGCACACCGAGGCGCACGACGCCTGGCGCAAGCGCCGCGCGGTCTTCGAAAACCGGCTCTCGGCCGCGTTCACGCCGCGGCATGTGCTGCTATTCCAGGAACCCTCGTTCGGGCGCCAGTTCATGGCGATGTTCCTGCATGGCGACTTCGGTCACCTGCTCGGCAACATGGTGTTCCTGGCCCTGCTCGGGCTGATGGTCGAGACCGTGCTCGGCGCTCCCTTGTTCCTGCTCGTCTACCTCCTCGGCGGCATTGGCGGCGGGCTCTTCAGCGTCGTGCGGCATCTCGACGATTACGGATCCGCGCTCGGGGCTTCCGGGGCGATTGCCGCGCTCATGGGCGCGATGTGCGTGATCTGGGGCCTGCGCAAGGTGCGGGTCTTTTACTGGTTCTTCGTGATCTTCGACTACGTCAAGGTGCCCGCGCTTGCGATCTTGCCGGTCTGGCTCGGCTGGGAACTCTGGCACATGGTGTCGTCGCCCGATGCGGGCATCGGCTTCGACGCCCACGCCGGCGGCATCATGAGCGGCGCATTGCTCGCATTCGCGATCAAGAAGCTAGGCTGGGAGCGCAAATTGATCCTCGACGAGGCAATCGTCGTCGAAGATCGCAAACGCCTCGACGAGCGCGCGCGCGCCGCCCTCGGCCGGCTCGATTTCGCCGATGCCCGCGATGCTACGCGCCAGCTGATCGAGTGTTCTCCCGGTGACCGTGAGAGCTGGAAACTGCGCCTGCGGGCACTCCGAGACCGTCCACAAGCGCCCGAGTTCCACGACGCCGCGCATCGCCTCCTGTTTGATCCGCTGACCCCGCGCGCCGGCATCGACGATGAGATCGCCCTCTACGACGAATACCTCGCAGCCGCCAAGGGTCAGTCGCCCTTCGACGCCACCGAGCTCGCCCGCCTCGCCGAACGCTGGCTACAGAGTGGCCGCCTCGGGCCAGCTGCAAGGCTCATCGAACGCCTGCTCGATGCGCCTGAACCGGGCGAGCCTGCGCGGAGGCTGGCGTTGCGGCTGGCGCTCGCTCACTACGAGGCCCGCGACATGCCCGCGTTCCAGAAGACTGCCGGACGCCTGCAGGCGCGGTCCCCGTTGAGCGACGAGGCGATCAAGTTGGGGCGGTTGACGGCGGAGTAACGCGGGGAACGAATTTGGAGTGCGGCGCTCCGCGCCGCTTTGGATGCTCCTTGGTTGGATCCGGGAAACTGCATCTAAAGCGGCACAGAGCACCGCACTCCAAATTAAATCCCCGCCAAAAACTGCTCGATTGCCGGCACCGTCTTGCTCTTCGGGTACGCGGCCTTGGTGACTTCGAGCAGCTTGCGGGCTTCGTCGCGCTTGCCCATGCCGAGGAGCGCCTTGGCGACGCCGAGGTGGACGGCGGGGACGGTCAGGTGCGTGGGATGTTCGCGGCTGAAACCGCTGGCGAACTTCAGCGCGAGCTCGGGTCGGCCGAGCTCGTGGGCTTTGTCCACGAGCTCCAGTACCTGGCTGGGATCGCTAGGCCAGAGCTTACCGTCAGCAGCGCGGCATTCCGCCCAGAAATCGAGCGCGGGACGCCAGCGATCGTGGGCGATCTGCACGTTCAGGTAATCCCGCGAATGCTTCGCGAGCGCGGCGGTGTCGTCGTGCAGGGTGAGAAGCTTGCGGTAGCGCTTGTGCACGGCATCGGTGCCGCCCCGCTCGGCAATATGCTCGCCCAGCAACTGCGCGGCGCCGGCGGTGTTGCCCTCGGCCGCGAGCCGCTCGCTCTCGTCGAGTACGTTCTGGTCGCGATCACGCCTGCGCGCCAGTGGTTGTGGCTTGGCCGCGATCTCGAACCCGAGCTCGTTGCGGTACTGGTAGACCAGGTAGCCAAGCAGGTGGAAGGTGACGATGGTCGCGTAGTGGGCGATAAAATAGTGCCCGACGATTGCCAGCGGTCCCGGCAGGAAAGGCAGCGTGAGCGCCTTGGCGTTGGCCTCGCTGTAGAGGATCAGCACGCACAGCAGCGCCGCCACGATGTACGGCCAGCCAATGCGCGCGACCGTCTGCAGCCACATCATGGGATTGAGCGCGCCCAAGGTGTCCTGGTCGATGGCCGCGTACATGAGCGCCGCCGGCGTCCCCAGCGCAATCGCGATTGGCGCGACCAGAGCGAGGTAGCCGAGCCCCAGGACGGCGCCCACCACACCGGTGACTACGGCCAGCACCACCAGCAGGATCTGAACCTTGAGGACCACCCAGCCGACTGAATCAGGCGTCGAATAGCCGCTCGGCGCATCGGTCTCACCGTTTGCGCTGGCCACCAGCACCGCAGCGGCGTAGCGCAGCAAGGCGACCGTGATCAGCAGGTTCAAGATCCAGCCCGCGAGACCAGGCAGCATGCCGAAAAGGCGAAGTCCGGCGAGCAGTGCAATGGTCAGCAGCGCTTCGGATTGCAGTGGATACGCGAGAATCGCTCGCAACCGCTCCCAGAATGGGACGGTCGCAGGGTTGGCGCTGACAGAGCTCATCGGACTTCACAGGTCGTGCACATCGACGCGGTATACGGGGTCGGCGTCGACCATGCCAGCGTGGTATTTCCAGGATCACGAGTTGGCGACGGCTGCTGTCGCTCTAGAAAGTTCGGCACTTCCCTGTGCCTTGGACAGGCAACCGTCAGGTGCTGGCTGCAAGTTTGACCGCGGGGCCGCGTACTGGCAGGAAGCGGCTGTTGCGTAAGAGCGCTGCCGAGACCAGCGACACCAGCACGCCAACCGGGAAGATTTCAACAAAGGTCATCGGCAGGCGAAACCACGGATTGGCATATTGCACCTTGAACGCTTCCATTTCCGCGATGAATTTATCCAATTCCGCGCCGGCAACTCCCGCCGCCTTTTGCTCATCGACGAGATAAGTCACCCAGGTCTGCACATAATCAATCCCGCTCATTCCCGAGGCCAGCTCCCAACAGACGACGTAGACCACGCCGGCAATGACGCTCATCGCGAGCCCCATCCCAAATGCGGGCCAGAAACGGATAACCCCGCCGAGGTCGAGATCGCGATGGCGCTTGATGCCGATGAAGACCACGCTCAAGCCCACCAGCATGGTCAGGTAGCCGACCAGCATGCTGTATTCGCCGGGCGGCTGGTCGCCCGTGGCCACGATGAGTGCGGAGAGGATGACGCCGACGATCAGGCCGGCAATGACACCGTGGACGAGGATCTTGCGGAACATGGGGGCTCCTTGGCGCTGGGTGGTGGGTTGGCTGCAAGAGTGCGTCGCACTTCTGCAGGCCGCATTGACGCCGCTCAGGAGCCTCGAAACAATCGCCCAAACGGGTGATTTAGGCGTTTTCACCTGTTCGACGACCCATCGGACGACCCTCAGCCGATGATTCCGAGCTCGCGCGCCCGGTTGATGGCGTCGGTGCGACGACGCGCGCCGAGCTTCTCGAACAGATTGGCAACATGGGTCTTGACCGTGTTCGGCGACACCGACAGGCGGATCGCGATCTCCTTGTTGGAATACCCGCCGGCAATCTCGCGCAGCACTTCGAGCTCGCGCCCGCTGATCCCGAGCGTAGCCTGCGCCTTGGGATTACCGTCGAACTCCGGAATTTCCGGACCGCGAATGACGCGCGCACCGATATAGATTCCAAGGGCCAGGAAGGCCAAGGCAATCAACAGGAAATAAATCTCCTGCGGATGAATTCAGGCTAGCCGCTGATAATCGAGCCACTGGAGCACCAGCGTGCCCAGCGCCAGCAATGCTCCATAATAGATCGACCGCTTCCACATGCCGCCGCACGCTCCCTGCTGCCCGTGCGACATCATCCCATCGGCAGCAGTTGCATGCGAGAAGGTAGAGCCGCGTAGCCCGGGTAAGCGCAGCGCACCCGGGACGATGCTCGCCGCCGACGGGCACGGGACGAGCTCGCGGCTCTGAAAGCTTCATGGATCAGCTCGATGCCCGCGGGCGCAAGCAACTCGACGAAGTATGCAAGCGGCTGTAGGCGCTCTCGCGGGAGCCCCCACGGTCGCGATGCCCTCAAGTCACCTTCTTGTAGACCGTGACGCCAAGCACCAGAAACAAGATCGCGATCACCAGGCCAATCCAGAACAGGATCTTGGCAATGCCCATGGACGCACCGGCGACACCGGTGAAACCAAGGCCGCCCGCGATCAGCGCGATGACGAAAAAGATGATGGCCCACTTCAACATGCTGGCTCCCTCGAATGGTTTTGGTGAGCTCAAGCGTAGGCGCGCGGGCGTGGGGTGGTGGTGAAGTCGGATTGATCTTGTTCGGATCAACAAAGCGTCCGCGCACAGCGCAGACCCACCACCAGCCGCCAACACCACACCGGCACCAATACCGCTTCACAAACCCCGCCGTTACCCGTACAGCACCTGGCAACCCGTGCAAAAGAAACTGCGCCTCGCCGACGTCCCGGGCCACGTCTTCAGGAACGGCAGCTCGCAGCGCTTGCAGTTTTTCTTGGTGTGGGCAGCCAAGTTCTTCTTGAGCACGAAGACGCGTTTCCAGGCCAGGAAGTCGAAGCTGTAGGTGCGCGCTTCGCGGATGAGCTCGCCGAGCTTGCGCGGGGGCAGGGCACCGATGCGGCTTTCCGGGTGGATGCGAGTGCGGTACTGGACTTCGTTGCGAATGATGTTGCCAACCCCGGAGAAAATGGTCTGGTCGAGCAGCGCGTCGCAGACCAGTGTGTCGGGTTGTTTGAGGAGCTTGTTGCGTGCGCGGCGCGGTGACCATGCGTCGGCCATGACGTCGCTGCGCCAGTCATAGATCTGGTCCAGAGGATCGTCGAGGTAGCGCAGGTCGCAGGCATAGAAGTTGAGCATGTCGCCGTCGTCGAGCAGCAGCGACAGCTTGGGGTCGCGGCCGGGCTTTCCTTCGTTGATGCGATAGGTTCCGAACATCAACAGGTGCACCCGCATCGTAAAGTGCTCGAGCTCGATGAGCAGGTGCTTGCCCCAGGTGCGGAAGGCGATGATGCGCTCGCCGCTCATCCGATCGAGGTCGAGCGCACTGGTGCCCTGGGCGACTCGAATGCTCTGGCCGGCAAAGCGCGCGAGCTCGTCGCGCAGGATGATGAGTGACGGGCCCTCAGGCATCGGCTGTCTCGATTTTCAATTGCCCCTGCAGCCGCGCCGCATCGGCGACCGCATGGCCGCCGCCGGTGTTGTCGAAGATCACCCAGCTGCGCGCTGGATCCTGGCTATAGCGAAGGTGCGTCGCCAATGCGGACAGGCGGGCGTCGTCATAGGCGCTGAAGTACATGCGCGGCGAGCCGTGCCAGCGCCAGTAGCGAACGCGCGCATCGCCCGCGGGATCAGCTGCCGCGGGGACGCGTGCCGGGTCCGCGCCAGCGCGCGAGATCCCGTGGCTGAGATAAAAGTCATCGAGTGCCGGGTCGAACCAAGTCGGATGTCGCGGCTCGAACGCGATCGGGCCTTGATAGCGTTGACGCACCTCGGCAAAGAACTCTTCTGCGATTGCGAGGTTGAACGCCAGGCTCGGCGGCAACTGCACCAGCACCACCCCGAGCTTGTGCTCGAGGCCCGCGATTTCTTCCACGAAGGCATCCATGAGATCGAGCCCGCCCTGCAGTTTCGCCACATGGGTGATGGCTTTCGGCAGCTTCACCGCAAAGCGAAAATCTTCCGGCACGCACTGCGCCCAGCCGGCGTAGGTCTTGCGCTTGTGTGGGCGATAGAACGAGGAATTGATTTCGACCGCATTGAACCGGCTCGCATAGCGCGCCAGCGCGTTCTCGCGCGCTTCGCACAGATGCCGATGCACCGCCGGCACCGTCCAGCCGGCGCAGCCGATGCGGGGCAGGGCAGTCAACGCGAACGCCTTTGCAGGTCATGTTGTCCGCGAAGCGGAGTACTTGACACGGTGAAACCGTCAAGCAGCTCGCTGCGCGAGCAACATGACCTACACGAGCCGGGGACCTGCGCGCTCACCGGTACCCTACCGCCTGCAATTCGAACAACTCGGCATAGCGCCCGCCCTGCGCGAGCAGTTCGTGCGTGCCGCTGGCCTCGACCTTGCCGTTGTCGAGCACGAGGATGCGGTGCGGTTCTTGGCCAACTTGGGTCCGACCGGGAGACAGGCGCTCAGGATCGCAAGCAGGTTGCGCAAATTGTGTGTGGGCGGGTGGTTTGGCTGGCGGTGGGTCTGCGCTGAGCGCGGACGCTCTTGCTTGGCTGGTGGTGGGTCTGCGCTGCGCGCGGACGATCTTGCTTAGCTGGTGGTGGGTTGCGCTGCGCGCGGACGCTCTTGCCTTGCTGGTGGTGGGTCTGCGCTGCGCGCGGACGCATTTTTGTTGCTAACTCAGATCA
>JANPJV010000009.1:0-4150 GCA_031425695.1 Rhodanobacteraceae bacterium
CGAAACCCTGGCCGCTGCTTGCGAGCGAATACCAGGCGCCGGTGATGCCGGCCTGTCCCGCGGGCAGGTTTGCGGGGGTGCGCAGGTCGATCTCGAAGCTGCGCAACTTGCGTCCGGTGCGGCTGCCGTAGTCGCTGACGAGCAGGTGATACCGATCCACTGGGTTTCCCAGGCTTATCGGTCGAAACCAGCATTGGGTGCCCCCACACGGCAGCGCTCGCTGTTCGACCGGGCCGCCGGTCGCCGCGTCGAACAGGGAAAGCTGCATGGCGCCGTTGCCGCCGCCCGTCACCAGCACGGCATTGCGCGCCGGCACGCTGGCGAGGTCGCGCAGCGAGTCGGTGTCGTACGGCAGGTCGCGTTGCCAGTCGATGCGTGAGCCATTCAGTGGGAGCGCGAATACGCGGGTGTGATGGCTTGGTGCGAGTCCTGGACCCAGGAGATCACTCACCGCGAGGTAGAGCCGATTCTGGTCGAATGTGATCCGATGCGACCACAGCTGAAAGTCGAAGTTGGTCGCAAGTGGAACCGCAAGCACCTCGTTGCCGCTTGCAAGATCCACCACCTGCAGATTGAGCGTGCCAGTAACCTCGGCGCCGTCGGTCACGTACAAAACGAACAGGCGATCGCGCAAGGTGTAAGACCCCGCCGCCAGCTTGGCCCGTATCGGCAGCAAGCGCGGTGCCGCGTCCTCGTGGCCGAGAACGGCAACCGACACGTGCGACGCATTGTCCTGGCTTCCGAGCAGCGTGATTGATTGCCCGGTCACGAGGTCCGGGTGCAGGCGGACCGTCGTCCCCGGCGCAAAGGGAAGCTCGATCGGTGCCAGCATGCGGTCGTCGTTCAAGCTCCGCCGCTGCAACTGCATGCTTCCACTGCCATCGGAGTAGAGCAGCGTGCCGTTGGCAAAGCCGGCCCACCGCGGCGGATGGATGAACCCAAAATCGTGCTCGAAGCGCAACTGGCCGCTGTTGCGGTCGTAGCACCGCAGTGGCGGGGTCCTCGACATGCCGCGCTCGTCGAACATGCAGACCTGGTTGCCGACGATCTGCACGGCCCCGTACGACCACGCACGACTCAGCTCGTTACCCGTCTGGTACCGGTGTTGCCAAAGCACCTGTCCGGCATCGTCGAGGCGCGCGAACAGGAATCCGGACTCGCTGCGGAAGCCGGCATAGCGCTCTCCACTCAGGCGGTACTCGCCAAGCACGCTCGGGGATTGCGATTGGCCTAATGTAATCGGATGGACCGTGCCATCACGGTCGACGCGATGGAGCCGCCGCTGGCTCGTGACCAGCCAGCCACCGGACGGCAGCGAATCGATCTCCGCCGCGTTTTCGATGCCCACGAGCAACTGGTCGGACTGCAGCACACCGGTGGGCGAGAACCGCGCCAGCTGCAGGCGGGTGCTGTCGGCGCCGGGAACTGCCAGCAGCACCTGCCACTGCCCGCTGGCATTGAGTTGCAGTCCGCACTGGGGCGCAGAAGCCACGCACTCGGTGTCCTGGGGCAGGTCGTAGCGGCCGCTCAGTTGCAGGCTCGCATCGAGAAAGAGAAAACTGTCGCCACCGGTCGCCGCCCCCCGGGCGACCAGTGCCATCTGACCGTTGGCGTCGATACGCGCACCGCGAAAGGAATTCGGGCGCAAGACCGGATCGAGCAAGCGCCATTGCGCCGTGCCCGCAGGCGCGAGCAGCCCCAGCCAGATGCCGCGTCCAGCGTTGTTGCCGATCGCGATGAGCCTGTCATCAGCGGCGGACAGCAGGATCTCGACCTTTGCTGCGTGCATTTCCGGTGGCGTGACCCATTCGCGTGCGCGGCTGCCGTCGGGTCGGATTTCCGCAACGCTCGGGCGCTGCTGACCGTCGATGAGGTTGTATGTGCCAGCGCGGACCGACTCGCTGCCCGGCGTCGGCAGCAGGTTCGAGGTGACCGTCATGCCCGGATGACTCTCGACCAGTCCGAGATGGCGTCCTGCGGCATCCCGCCGCCGCAACTTGATACCGTTGCCGACATCGTGGGCGTCGGACATCCATACAGCGCCCGAGGGCGACTGCGCGAAATACCGGCAATGTGCATCTGATTCCGCAGCCGAATCACTGCTGCGGAACTTCAGGGTGCCATCCACGGCAAAGCGCCAGACATCGCAGAAGTGGCCGCCGCCGAGCAGGTTGCCGTCGCGTTGCGGCAACAGTTCCGGCACCTCGATGCCGAGGCGCCACTCGCCGGTCTCGGGCATGAATTCGCGCGATCGCAGGACACCACCCAAGTCGTAGTGATCGATGCTGACGACGCCGGCTCGGTGTTCGACCTCCAGCCAATAGTCTCCCGCTGGCCCGACGGCAACTTGGTTCACCGACGGCGCGACCGGGTCGCTGATCAACACCGCGTCCTGCGCGTGAGTGGACAGCGAGGACAGGCCGCAGAGTGCAAGGATCAGGGGACAGCGAGCGAAGTTCATCGAATTCCATATGCGGATGGTCGGGCCCGGAGTCCCGGGTGGTGATGGCTTACTCGGGAAGCCACACGTAAATCGATCAGCTTCGTCGCGCGGGTAGCTCCCGTCAGATCCAGATTTCAGCGCGGCGAGCTGGACGTGCAGCGCGGCAAACGGCGCGGTTTGCGTGAGCAGCCGCAATCTCGACGAACGTGTCGATCTTCGGGCTGGATCGAGCGTCAGCTTCGCACTCACCGCAACGGTGGCCGCGTTCCCGGAAACCCCGGTGTCCAACATCGCCTCGGTCGCCGTCCCGGCCCCCATTACCGACCCCGTCCTCAACAACAACGTCGCCAGCGATGGGCCGGATGTCCGCGGGGTGTTCCGCGACGGGATGGAGTGAATCGATGCACGTAGGTCATGTTGATCCCGCAGGGATCTACTTGACGCTCTTTTCTTGAAAGGCCGTCAAGTAGCCCGCTGACGCGGGCAACATGACCTACATTCCTGCTCAGCGCCGATGCGCGTGAATCGAAAACAGGATGCCGAAGGCAAACAGCAGCGAAACGACGGAGGTGCCGCCGTAGCTGATCAGGGGCAGGGGCACGCCTTTGACCGGCATGAGCCCGGTGATCATCGCGCTGTTGACCAGGATGTAGACGAAGAAGGTCAGGGCGATCGCGCCGCCGAGCAGGCGGCCGTAGGTGTCGCGCGCGTTGGCGGCAATCCACAGCGAGCGGCCGATGACGAACAGGTAGACGAGCATCAGCACGGCGACACCGACCCAGCCGAATTCCTCGCTGAACACGGCGAGCACGAAATCGGTATGGCGCTCGGGCAGGAATTCGAGCTGCGACTGGGTCCCGTGGGTCCAGCCCTTGCCCCAGAGGCCGCCGGAACCCACCGCGATCTTCGACTGGATGGTCTGCCAGCCACTGCCGAGCGGATCGGAATCCGGATTCAAGAATTGGAAGATGCGGTTCTTCTGGTACTCGTGCATGAACTGCCAGACGATCGGCAGGCTGGCAGCGGCCAGCGCGGCGAGACCGCCGATCCACCACCAGGAAATGCCGGCCAGGAAAATCACGAAAATGCCGCTGCCGGCCACCAGCACCGCGGTGCCGAGGTCGGGCTGCACGACGATCAACCCGGCCGGCAGCGCGATCAGCGCGAGTGCCGTCAGCAGCGCCGGCAGGTTCGGTGGAAGCACGCGGTCGTGGAAGTACCAGGCGAGCATCATCGGGAGCCCGAGCTTCAGTAGTTCAGACGGCTGGAAGCGCACGAACTTGAGATCGAGCCAGCGCTGCGCGCCCTTGCCCTCGCCGAGCACGATCACCATGAGCAGCAGCACGATGCACAGCGCGTAGTACCAGGGCGTCCACCGCCGCCAGGCGGACGGCGGGATGCGCATGGCGATGCCGAGCAGGGCGAAGCCGATCGCGAAGCGCAGTGCCTGCTTGACGACCATGTCCGTGCTCTGCGAGCCCGCGCTCCAGACCACGACCAGGCTCGCCCCTGCCAACAGCACCAGCGCGATCAGCAAGGGCAGGTCGATGCGCGTCGGCGTCAGCAGCGCCAGCAGCCGGCGACCGGAATAGGCGAGGCGGGCTTCGAGGGTCATGGCACGGGGACTCCAGATGAGCCGAGCATCCATTTGGAGTGCGGCGCTCCGCGCCGCTTTGGATGCCTTGCTTGATCCGATGAAGAAGCATC
>JANPJV010000010.1:0-116221 GCA_031425695.1 Rhodanobacteraceae bacterium
TGGTGATGATCGGCATCGGCACCCATTGCATCGCCGTCGCCGAAGCGTTGCCGACCACCCACGCACTCACCTACGTCGGCTGGGTCGCCCTCAGCCTGTGGGCGCTCTCACGCTGGACCGAAGCCCGCCGGATGAGCGCCGCCATCCTGGCAACCGTCATCGCGCTGCCGATCGCCATGCTGATCATCGACGGTCAGTGGTTCGGCCAGCCCATCAGCGAAAACGTGCGCGTGGGTACGGTGGTCGCTTTGGCGCTGTTCGCACTGGGCGCGGTGCTGACGGCACCACGTCAGGAGTCGGCAGCACTGGCGATGCCCGCCCATACGACTGTCTAAAGCTAAAAAAGCTCGTCCACAAAAACGCACAAAAGGAGAAGCGCACAAAACACACAAAAGTTGGAAATCCAAAATCTTGTGCGTTTTTGTGTCGCTCTCTTTTTGTGTCATTTTGTGTCGTGATTAGCGTCGATCCTCAGCTGAAGCTCCCCTCTCCCGCGCTCTTTGCGGGAGAGGGGCCGGGGGAGAGGGGCACTTCGCTTCTTGCCGCAAGAAAGGCGGCCCTCTCCCCCGATCCCTCTCCCAAAAAAGCACGGGAGAGGGGAGCAAAGCCATCTCCGCCGCGAACAGCTGAGGTTCGACGCTAATCAGGTGTTGTGTTGAGTTTTGCTTCGTTTTCCATGCAATCACCAGACAAACCCCGCGGGCGCCAGCGGTAGTGGCCGGTGATCTCAAACTCGCGAAGCATGTCTTCCTCGACCGCGCCGGCGCCGATGTTGTGGACGATGAGCGGGCGGGCATCCGCGTTGTGGCGGTCGGAGACGATCCCAATGTGGGGGACGCCAGACGGTAGGCGCCAGGTCACGAGGTCACCGGCGAGATAGTCGGCGTCGTCGCTGTCGATGCCGAAGCTCTCGCCGTGGCGGGTGAAGAAGCGCGCGAGGTTGGGGACGCGCCGGTGGTCGATATTGCGGTCGGTGCGGGTAAGGCCCCAGTTCCGCGGGTAGCTGGAAAAGTTCGCGCGCATGTCCTCGTGGACCAGGACCTGCAGGTCGACGCCGAGCTTGCGGTAGGCGCGCACGAGCACGTCGGTGCAGACGCCGCTCGCCAGCGGGACATCGCCGCCCGGATATTCGAGCCGCTGGTAGCTCGGGTCATACCCCAGGGTCTTGCCGATCTGCGCACGCGCGCCTTCGACCAGGCACTGCAACGGTTGCGCGCCAGGATCAACCTGGGAATGGACCTGCGTGCACACAAGAAGGAGTGCCAGCGACACCGTTCGTCGCAACATTGAATTGGCTCCGGAAGGGACGGGGTTTGCCCGCATGGGCGCATCATCGCCCGTTGTTCCGCATTGGAATCGGGGGCACTCGATTTGGTTCCCTGCGCCGGAGGCACGCCCTGACCCGTCAATCACAGCGCTGGATGCTCCTGTCGGCTGGCTTGCTGTCGGCTTTGGCATGGCTCACGGTATCGGCGCCGCGGATGGTGCCCTCGCCAACGGCTCCGCTGCCGCCGCGCTCAGCCACGGTCCCGCCCAGCCCGACCGATCCGGCCACGCGCACCCTCGGGCGCGTCCTGCACGGCGCCGACACGGGAATGGCGTTGCGAGCGGCCGAGCGTAGCCTGGGCCGTGATCACCCCGAAATCGAGCGCGTGCGTACGCTGATCGACCAGGCGTGCGCGGTGCCCACGACGCTGCGCCTCGATGGCCGGCGCGCGCCGGACGCGCGTCGTGATCCCGCCCGCGTGGCGCTGGAGCAGCGTTGCGCCGGCATGCCGCAGCCATCGCTGTTCGTGCCCACGGCCGACACCGACTCGCCATTGCGGCAGGAGGAGAGCGCACACGTCGACGCGGGGCTGGCGATGGACGCGCTGCGCACCGCCGATACGCGACGTTCGCTGGTCGAGGCGTGGCTACGTGCCTATCGCAGTGGTGCGTTGCCACAGGAGCAAATCTTTCCGGATCAGCGGCGTCTGCTGCCCGGCGAGGCTGAAGCGGTGATCCTGGTCGTGGCCCACTGGCACGAGTGCGCACGACTCGATGCCTGCGGGCCTGAAAGCCTGCTCACCCTCGAAGTGTGCGCGCTGCATGGCTGTCCGCCGGGAAGCGACCTGCGCCAGGCCTGGCACGAAGCGCTCTCGCCGCGCGACTTCGAAGCGGTCGAAGCGGTGCACGCGTGGCTGCGCCGACTTCAATCCACTGCGCCATGAAGGCCAGCAGCGGGGTCATCGTCGGCAGTGGAGTGTTGCTGGCGCTGCTGTGGTGGCTGAGCGAACAGCGTCCGCAAACCCTTCCTGAAAGCGCCGCTCCGGCCGCGCCCGGCGTTCGCGTACCGAAGTTCGAAACGGCGGTGGCGAGCATGCTCCCGGCGTCGAGCCCGGACGCGCAGGGCGCGGTGGCGGGGAGCGTGCGCCGCGCTCTCGACCTGCGCAGCGCGTTGATTCGCCTGCGCCAGGAGCGCGACCCGGCCGACCCGCTGCTACTCTCGCTGGTCGAGGAGGTCCGCATCGCTTGTGCGCTGATCAAGCGTCCCGATACGGCGTTCGCCGCAGTCGAGGACGATCCCAACCGCAGCCGCTGGCGCGAACAGCTGGCGGCGCGCTGCAGCGGTGTGGATGCGGGCGACCTGGCCGAAGCGAACTGGCCGCGGGCTACCTGGATCGCCTGGGAGGCGCGCATGCCGAGTGCGATCGCGCGAGAACAGGGGCCCGCTGCCGGCGTTGCCGCCGCGCACGCCGCCATCGCGCAGTCGCCGGAAACGCGCGTACTCGCCGATGCGCTGCGCTTCCTGGTCAAGTCCGATGCATTGCCGCTGGAAGAGATCTTTGCCGCGACCGAAGTGCCGACCCGCATAGATCTCGAAGCCATCGCGCTGACGGCGGCCGACTGGATCGCCTGCGAGCGCGCCGCCGCCTGCGACACCACCGCGTTGGCGACGCTCAACCATTGCACCCAGTTCGGCTGCCCGGTCGGCTCCGACCTCCAGCGCGCCCTCATGCGCAGCCTCCCACGCATGCATTTCGAGGCCGCGCGCAGGCTGGTGCTGTGGGCGCTGCGGTCGCCTTGATGGAGACAGAGCACCAAAACAAGAAGCGAAGAGCTTTTATCCGCAGATTTAGAGCCGATTTACGCAGATTGAGCGCGGCGACCAGGGGGAGGCTCGGGCAGTTTCAGCTTTTAATCTGCGCAATCTGCGCAATCTGCGGATAAATTTTGCTTTGCTTCGCTTCGCTCTGCATTGGCTCGCTGGATGATCGCGCCCCAACAAGAGCGGCGCCCGCGTTATCCTGATCGTTCGATCCGATGAGAGTCCAAGCCATGATCAGGAATGTTCCCGCCGATGCCGGCATCAACTGGCTCAGGGGTGGCTGGGCGGCGTTCACCAATGGTGGCGCGATCCTGATCGGCATGTCGCTGGTCTTCATCATCATCTGCATCGTACTGCGCCTGATCCCGTGGCTGGGGGCGATCGCCGCGCCGGTGGCGGCGACTTTCATGTACGCGGGAATCCTGATGGGCCTGCGGGGCAAGGCTGGTGGCGAGGATCTCAGGTTTGAGACCTTGTTCCGCGCGTTTTCCGACCAGGACAAGATGGTGCATGTCGCCATCATTGCGCTCGTGCCGGTGCTCGGCTCGCTGATCCAGAGCACGCTCGCGGGCGGTTTCATGGGCTGGCTGCTCGGCGGCCTGGTGACCTTGACGGTGGCGGCGCTGACCTATTTCGCACTGCCGCTGGTGCTCTTCCGGCAGCAGGACGCGCTGACCGCAATGAAGCTCAGCCTCGAAGGCGTGGTCGCCAACCTGCCGGCCGTGATCGTGTTCTGGATCATCGTCTCGGTGCTGCTGGTGCTCGCGATCTTGCCGTTGATGCTCGGGCTGCTGGTGCTGATCCCGGTCCTGCTGGGCGCAGCCTACGAGGCCTACGCCGAGATCTATGGCGACATCGAGCTCGACCCGGCCAACTCACCCGCGACCGGCGAGCTGCCGCCGCCGCCGCCGTTGGAGTGAGGCTGTTGTAGGTCATGTTGATCGCGCAGCGATCTACTTGACGGGTCTGCCGAGAAGCGTCAAGTAGACCGCTTCGCGGTCAACATGACCTACGAGGCTTCCACCACCGGCGCGCGTACGACCAACCGCGCCGCAAGGATCCCGATTTCGTAGAGGATGCACATCGGGATAGCCAGCAGCAGCTGGCTGACGACATCCGGCGGCGTCAGCACGGCGGCGATCACGAATGCGGCAACCACGACGTATGAGCGCGAGGCGCGCAGCTGTTCGACCGTCACCCAACCGAGCGCCACCAGGATCACCGTCGCGACCGGCACTTCGAACGTGATGCCGAAGGCCAGGAAGATCACCAGCACGAAATCGAGATAGAGGCTGATATCAGTCATCACCGCAACGCCATCGGGCGCGACCGTCTGCATGAAGCCGAACACCGTCGGCAGCACGAAGTAGTACGCAAAGGCGCAGCCGAGGTAGAACAGCAGCGTGCTCGAGACCAGCAGCGGCAGCGCGAGGCGCTGTTCGCGGCGGTACAGCCCGGGCGCGACAAAGGCCCAGATCTGGTAGAGCACGAACGGCATCGCGATGATCAGCGCCACGAAGAAGCTGAGCTTGAGCGGGGTGAAAAACGGCGAGGCGGGGTCGATCGCGATCATCTGCGCGCCGGCCGGCAGCTTGCTCAGGAGCGGCGCCGCGATCAGCGTGTAGAGGCGGTTGCCGATCGGAATCAGCGCCAGCGCCAGCACCAGCACGACGGCCACTGCACGCAGGAGCCGCGAACGCAGCTCGACCAGGTGCGACAGGAAGCCCTGCGCGCCGGTGTCGTCCTCAGCGGCCGGTGGGGTCATCGATGCTCTTGATCGCAGCGCTGATATCGGTGGCCGTCGATTCGAGCGGCTGGGTCAGCGCGCGAATGGTTTCCGACGGGCGCGGCAAATCTTGCAATGACTTCTTGAGCTCGTCATCGCGCAGCTCACGCTCGACATCGGCTTTGACCGATTCGAAGCTGGCCCGCGCCTTGCGCAGCAGCGCTCCCACCGTGCGCGCGGCGGTCGGCAGTCGCTCCGGGCCCAGCACCAGCAGCGCCACCACGGCGATCACCAGCAATTCGGAAAATCCGACGTCGAACACGGGATGGCTTGGCTCAGAGCCTGGAAGCGGGCTCTTTCTCGGCTTCGGTCGAGGTGGCCACCGGCTTCGGATCGGCCTCCAGCTTGGCCGGATCATTCCCGTCGGCAATGCCCTGCTTGAACCCCTTGAGGGCCGCGCCGAGGTCGGTGCCGATATTGCGCAAGCGCTTGGTCCCGAACAGCAACAGGACCACGATCAGCACCACGACCCAGTGCCCGATGCTCCAAGTACCCATGACCCTCTCCATCAAACCTGCCAAGTCCCCCAGCATAACGCTCATGGATGCACGGGGGATGACACGGGTTGATCAGGTTTCGGTTGTCGGTTTCAGTTTCGGAAGAGCGAGATTCGCGTTGGCTTGATTCGACTACAAACTTGAAACCCGCTTCGCTTTTGCTGTTTTCGACGAAGGCAATCGAAACCTCTCCGCTTTGGCTGAATCCGACAACCGAAACCGAAACCCGCTCTCACCGCGACGTCTGCTCCTCCAGTTGGTCGCGGAAGTCGACGATGGTGCTGTTGGCGCCCTTCACGCGGCCTTCGAAGAGCGCGCGCGGGGAGGTGCCTTTGCCGTAGACGCGCTCGTTGCTGTCATGGTCGATCGCCATGACGGTACCGTCGAGGGCGATGCCGGCGAACAGGCCGCGCGTGCGGGCATAGGCGAGGATCTCCGCCTTGAGCTCGCCATCGGTCGCGGCCGAGGCTTGGCGGCCCACTGGACCGGCGGCGACCGAAGCATCGGCGCCCAGCGTGAACTTGCCATTGACCAGGTTGTCGACGCCCCGCGGGGTGCGGAAGACCAGGACGATATCGGCCGATTGCACACCCGCCTGGAAGCCGAAGCTGCCGCCGGTGAGCGTGATGAAGCTCGGATTCGACCAGGTTCCGTCGGCCTGGCGCACGGAGATCAACCCCTTGCCACGCCGCGCCGCCACCACCAGCCCGACCTTGACCACTTCGGGCACCACGGCGATAGCGTATGCCTGCGAGAGGAGCTGATGCGGGATTTCGCTGTCAGGCGTGGATTGCACCTCGCGCAGAACCGCCACTGCGGTCTCCGCGCGCTTCTGCTCCTTGCGGCCCGCATGCGCGGGGTTCGGCGCCACCGTAACGAGCAGCGCGACCAGACACAAATACGGCAGGAACCTGCAACGCGACATGCGCAACTCCGAACACGAAAAGTGACCGAAGAATGCCGGATGCAGTTGTACACGAGAATGAATGCGTGCTGGGTTCGGCTTGTGGTGGGTCTGCGCTGCGCGCGGACTCTTTCAAACCAACCAACCGCCAAAAAGCGTCCGCGCGCAGCGCAGACCCACCAGAGGCGGAGCAGATCCAATGACGGAGGAAAATCGTCCGCGCGCAGCGCAGACCACGACCGCGTCAGTCGATGCGACGCAGCGCGAGCAGCCCGACGAGCGCCAACAACGCCGCCAGCAATCCCAGGCCGTTCATCCCGAGTGTCGGGATCGCGGGGATCGGCGGGGTGCCGGTGGGGGCGTTGCAGACGGGTGGAACGATGGCCAGGCTTTCGACACCCGAAAGCGTGGTTGCCACGCGCGAGGCCGCACCGGTCGTTTCATTGATGCGGAACAGGATGCTGGGCACCGGATTGATGGTGGTGCCACTGGTATCAGCCACGCCCCAGAGTTGACCGGTAGCGTCGAAATCGAGGCCACCATCGGAAAAATGCAGGTTGGCGCCGAGCGGACCGATCAAGGTTGCGCGACCGGTTGACTGGTCGATGCGATACAGATTCTCGAAGCCTTCGGAGCCGATCCCGTAGAGCTGGTTGCCCTTGGCGGCCAGCGCGGTGATGGGCGCGCCAAGCGCGCCCTCGGCGCCGACGACGGTGGCGGCGCCGGTGTTCGGATTCACTTTGTACAGGGAACGCCGACTGTCTGAGCTGGCATAGAGATTGCCATTGCAGTCGAAGCTCAGGCCGAAATCGAAATTGACGTTGCGCGGCAGGCCGGTGTTGCCTTCGGCACCATTGACCGGCAGCGCGCGTCCACTCGAGGTGTCGATGCGGACCAATGTCTTGGTGGCGTCGTCGATGCCGTAAAGGGTGCCACTGGCACTGAAGGCCAAACCTTCGATGTCCGCGAACGGGGCATCGCTCGGGGCGACGCGAACTTCGCCGAGCTTGGACGCCTGGCCGGTGGCGAGATTGATGGTGTGCAGGGAATCAAAGTCCTGCACGCTGACGTCGTCGGAATTGACCACGTAGGCGGTCTGTGCGGACGCAGTCATGCCGACCAGCAGGCCAGCAGCGAGGGACAGGTGACTCAGGGTGTGCGCTTTACGCATCTTTATAATTATCTGAATCGTCACCGCCACGAGGGCGAGCGCGCAGTCTAGCAGCAGATGAGCGCTCGGGATAAGGCCCGGCGACGGCATTTCATCGCAGTTTCGCGCGTCCATCGGCCGAACCCTGGCGCAAGTCGCCATACCCTTGGGGCCACGCGGCCCAGGCGAATCGCGCATGCTTGCGCAAGCCACGTTTTCCGGATTCGAGCATGAGTGATTACATCGGCAACGCAGCCACGCCTGCGCACCGGCAACCGCCGCTGGACGCGATCGTGGTGGTCAACCTGGGGACGCCCGACGCACCGACCGCACCAGCGCTGCGCCGCTACCTGGGGGAATTCCTGTCCGATCCGCGCGTGATCGAGCTGCCGCGCCCGATCCGCTGGTTGCTGCTCAACCTGGTGGTGCTGCGGGTGCGCCCGGCGCGCTCGGCGCGCGCCTATGCGCGGGTGTGGACGGCGGCGGGCTCGCCGTTGCGGGTCGGCAGCGAGGCACTGGTCGCCGCCCTGCGCGCGCGACTGACGGCGCGCGAAAAGGCGCCCGAAGTGCACCTGGCGATGAGCTATGGCGAGCCGGCGCTGGCCCGCGTGCTCGAGGACCTGCGCATGCGCGGCCTCCATCGCCTGCTGGTGCTGCCGCTCTACCCGCAGTATTCGGGCAGCACCAGCGGTGCGGTGTTCGACGCGCTGACGCGCACCTTGCGCGGCTGGCGCTGGGTACCGCAGGTCGCATTCGTGAGCGATTACTTTCGGGAGCCGGGCTATATCGAGGCGCTTGCGCGCAGTGTCGAATCACACTGGCAGGCGCATGGCCGCGGCGATCGCCTGCTGCTCAGCTTCCACGGCATTCCGCGCCGCTATGTGCTCGCCGGCGATCCGTATTTCTGCCAGTGCCACGCGACTGCGCGTCTTCTGCGCGAACGCCTCGGCCTGCCCGAGAGTGAGCTCGTCATCAGCTTCCAGTCGCGCGTCGGGCGCGAAGTCTGGGTGCAGCCGTACACCGACATGCTGCTGCGCGAATGGGCGGCGGCCGGCGTGCGAAGGGTCCAGGTGCTGTGCCCGGGCTTCGCGATCGACTGCCTGGAAACGCTCGACGAGATTGCCCACGAGGCGGCGGAGACTTTCCACGCCATTGCCGGTGGCACGCTCGAATACATCCCCGCCCTGAACGCGAGCGCCGACCATGTCGAAGCCCTCGTCGCCCTGATCGGGCGCCATTGCGCCGCATGGACGCCGCCGCCGACCGATGTGGATTCGCGCGAGGCGCGCGCGCAGGCGCTCGCGGCGCGCGAGCCCTGGCTCACGGAAGGCAGTCGATGAGTGCCGGCCTGGAGGAATTCCAGCGGCACGCCGCCGCGCTCGAGTGGGCCGGGCTGGCGCGCGGCCCGGCGGATGCACCGCCTGCGCTCCTGCTGCATGGCTGGCTCGACAATGCGGGCAGCTTCGCACCGCTGATGGGCGCACTCGACGGGCGCCGGCTGTGGGCACCGGACCTGCCAGGGCACGGCAGAAGCGCGCACAAGCCCGCTGGCAGCTGGTACCACTTCGTCGATTACATCAGCGACGTCATGGCGCTTGCGGATGCGCTCGGGCTCGAGCGTTTCGATCTCATCGGTCATTCGATGGGCGGCGCCATCGCGACCTTGATCGCGGCTTGCTATCCGGAGCGCATCGAACGTTTGGTGCTGATCGAAGCCATGGGCCCACTGTCACGCCCGGCCGAGGCCGCCGTCCCTGACCTGCGCAAGGCGATTCGCGCCCGCCTAGCCCTCACCGACAAGCAGCTCAAGCTGCATCCCGACCGCAACCAGGCGCGCACCGCCCGCATGCTCGCCAATGACCTTTCGGAAGCGGCAGCGGAGCACCTGATCGAGCGCGCGCTGGTCGAGCTGCCGGGCGGGTGGCGCTGGAGCTCCGATCCGCGCCACACCCTGCCGACGCCGCTGCGCGGCACCCAACCGCAATACCTCGCACTGCTCGAGTCGATCACTGCACCCACCCTGCTGATCCTGGCCGACCCCCCGACCAGCTACCTCACCGGCCCCGAATCCGACGAACGCATCCACGCCCTCCGCCCGCGCCAGGTCCTCCGCCTTCCCGGCGGCCACCATCTGCACCTCGAGAACAGCGACGCAGTGACGGCGGCGATCGCAGAGTTCTTGGGGTCGACGTAGAACCGAGCAAGATCAAACTCAAAGCATCCACAGATTACATGGATGAGAAGCGGATAAGAGCTGATTAATAGCCAGGGCTTGGTTACGCGGCGCCTCGCGCCGACCCAAGCTCTTTCTTGTCCATCCAGAAAGCGTCCGCGCGCAGCGCAGACCCACCACAAGAAGGTCGCTCTTAATCTGCTCTTATCCGCTTTTCATCCATGTAATCTGTGGATGCTTTGAGTTCGATCCTGCTTGGTTTGCACCTCTCGGATCGCGATCAACCCTGGGGCGCGAAGAGTCTTCGGAGCAGGGCTTGCAGGTAGCGGTGCTCGGTGTTGAGCTCGCGGCGGCGTTGGCTGTAGTCGGGGTAGAGCTGGGCGACGACGTCCCAGAAGCGCGCGCTGTGAGTACGCTCGACGAAGTGGGCAAGCTCGTGCACGAGCACGTATTCGGCGAGCGACTCGTTCGCGAAGGCGAGCGCGAGGTTGAGGGCCACCGCACCCTGTGGCGAGAGCGAACCCCAAAGGCTGCGCATGGGCCGAATGCGCAGTGCCTGGCAACGCTCGCCGACCAGTGGCTCGTACTCGCGCAGCCACACGCGCGAGCGCATCGCCAGCGCATCCTTGAGGCCAGCGATCAGCAGGCGCTGCGCCGCCCGCACCGCGACCGCCTGGTCAAGCGGCACGCGACAGCGCAGCTGGTGCGCCTCGATGTCCAGGCGCGCCGGCCCATTCTCGAAGTGGATCGGCAGCAGCTGACCGAACCACGGCACGCGCCCTGGCCAGCGCGGGTCGAAGGCGAGATCGGCCGTCGCGCGATCGTCTGCCTGGCGATATACGCGCACCGTACGTTCAAGCCAGGTGTGGTGCTGTTCAAAAAAGCTCACCGCGGTGGTGGCCGAAACGCGCGTCGGCCACGTCAGGCGCACGAAGCCGGTTTCGACCGACAGGCGCATGCGATTGCCGGTGCCCGGCCGCAGCAGGCGCACCGGCCATCCCGAGACGAGCTGCGGAAGCTCGCTGATCGAGCGCGCGCTGGCACGCTCGCGTGCGATTAGCAGGCGGCCACCCTTGTTCGGCATGTCGTCAGTGTGGTGTGCCATACAGGCCTTGAATTATTTCCGCGTCGTTCGCCGCCATGCGTAGCCCTTGCCGCAAAAGCACAGCTGACGCGGGCTCGATCGATCGCGCGGCATGCGGCGCAAGCAGAACGCTCTCTCTAATCGACAAAGCGCAGGATCTCATCGAGGCGCGCGTACAGGCGCCGCAATTCCAGCGTCATCAGTGTGAATTCCGCATCGAGGATCTGTGCCGGGTCACCGCCGTCCTGTCCGTCGAGCTTGTCCGCGATCACGTCCAGGAATTCGAGCTTGCGCAGCTTGGCATTGGCGTCGAGGACCAGGCCGATACGCTGCTCGAACACCAGGCCAAGCTGGGTAACCTGCTTGCCGCGACGCGCGTGCTCGCGCACTTCGTCGACGGAAAGGTCGTGATTGCGACAACGCACCACCGAGGCGGTGTCGCTCGGATCCTTGAGCTCGCATTCGTCACCGAGCTCGAAGCCTTCCGGCGTCTGCCCCGAGACCAGCCATTCGCTCATCAGGAGCGGCAGCGATACCTGGGTCGCCAGCGGGCGCGCCGGAAAGCTGCCGAGCGCTTCGCGGACCACGGTCGCGACCAGCTCGCTGCTCTTGTCGCTGCTGGTATCGACACACAAGAACTTCGATTCGGCATCCCAGTAGGCGGCCGTGCGCGAGCGCTTGATGAATGCCCGCGGCAACAATTCGCCGAGCGCGAGCTCACGAAACTCGTTGCGCAGGCGCTTGCCCGGCTTGCGTCCGGTCTTGGCTTCGTGCTCGGCGACGCGATCGCCGATCGCATCGTTCAGCACCGAGCTCGGCAGCAAGCGCGACTCGGTGCCGAGGCTCAGCAGGATCGCGTTCTGGGCCGCATGCGTAAACGTCGCATCGTCGCGATTGAACGGCGAAATGAAGCCACGCGTTTCCTGTTCCAGCGGCCCCGGGCTGCGCAAGGGCTGGCCGGCAAGGGCAGCTTCGAAGGCTTCCGGGTCGATCGAAAAATCGGCCGGCAGGCGCAACAGCGAGAGATTCTTAAACCACATGGACGGGCAGGCTCCGCTTCGGTTCTTCGGCGAGCCAGGCGCGCGCATCGGGCGCGGCCGGTGTGTGCGCCCCTGGATTGCTCGTTAACGGGGCGTGTGCCCCGTGCGCCCCTAGGTGCACGAAGTCGAAAAGCTCGCGATCGGCGAGCTGGGAAGGACGGATATTCATCAGGCTCCTGAAGATGTTGTCGATGCGGCCCGGCGTGGCACGTTCCCAGCCAGCCAGCATCTCTTTGATGACCTTGCGCTGCAGCGACTCCTGCGAGCCGCACAGATTGCACGGGATGATGGGAAAGCCACGCATTTCGGCGTAGTCGACGAGGTCGGCTTCGGCGACGTAGGCGAGCGGGCGGATGACCACGTGACGGCCGTCGTCGCTGAGCAGCTTGGGCGGCATCGCCGCCAGCTTGCTGCCATGGAACATGTTGAGGAACAACGTCTCGACGATGTCCTCGCGGTGATGGCCGAGCGCGATCTTGGTCATGCCGTTCGCCGCGGCAAAACTGTAGAGCGCCCCCCGCCGCAGCCGCGAACACAGGCCGCACAGGGTCTTGCCCGCGGGCACCACGCGCATGACCACGCTGTAGGTGTCCTGCTCGAGGATGTGGAAGGGCACATCGAGCGTATTGAGGTAAGCCGGCAGCACCTCGGGCGGATAGTCCGGCTGCTTCTGGTCCAGGTGCACGGCCACCAGCTCGAAATTGACCGGCGCCTTGCGCTTGAGCTCCATCAGCATGTCGAGCATCGCGTAGGAGTCCTTGCCGCCCGACAGGCAGACCATGACCCGATCGCCTTCCTCGATCATGTTGTAGTCGGCGATCGCCTGGCCCACCTGGTGGCGGATGCGCTTGGCGAGCTTCTGTTGATTTACCGACAGCGGCGCCATACGCGACATGAGCGGTTCTCAGGGGCAGGCGGGAGCCAGGGGGCGCGAATTGTAGGCGATGACGGGAGCGCATGTGGGACCGGCGCCCGGATGTTGGTTCATGGTTCTAGGGGTTGGCGTTGGTAGTGCCGGGTCACTTGCAGGCAGGTGCAGCGCGAACCCACAAGCGCAGTAAACTTCTCCTCCCGCGTCTGCGCGAGCTTTTCCCATGCACGATCACGCCGAGATCGCCCGTCAGCTCGCCGAACTGCGGCTGGAGCACCGGGATCTCGACCTCATGATCGCGCGCGTCGCCCACGATCCCGGCATCGACCAGCTCGCACTGCGGCGCATGAAGAAACGCAAGCTGCGGCTCAAGGACACGATCGCCCAGCTGCAGAGCCTGCTTATCCCGGATATCGATGCGTGAGAGCTGGTTGTGGGTTGCCAGTTCTTGGTTGATGGCAACGGCGAAGCGCCGGCTCTCGCTGCCATGAACCAGCAACCAACAACCAGTAACCAAGCTCTCTTTGCGCCGCGCATGCGCCGCAGGCCATAATCCGCGCCCTTTCGCTTTGACCCAAGGCCGCGCGTGCCGCGATTGTTTGAATTCATCTCCAACCATCCGCTGCTGTGGTCCGCGCTTGCCGCGCTGGTCATTGCCTGGGTCGTGCTCGAACTGCGCTTGCGTGCCAAGGGCACCCAGGACCTCGGCACCTTTGAATTTACACGTCAGCTGAACACCGGCGCTGCTCTGCTTCTCGACCTGCGCTCCGCGGCGGAATTCGAGAAGGGGCATATCCATGGCGCTCGCCATATGACGCCCTCCCAGGTCGATCCTGGCGCGAAGGAATTGGTCCGCTACAAAGAGGGCGGGGTGCTTCTTTATTGCCAGAATGGCGCAAGCTCCGGCGAGACCACCGAGAAGCTGATCAAGGCCGGCTATCCGCGGGTCTTCAGTCTCAAGGGTGGCATCGCGTCGTGGCTGCAGGACCAGTTGCCGCTCGAGCGCGGCAAGGCTCGTTGACCCGATTTGATTCAGACCGCATTCGCCTCATCAAGCTGATGATGGCGCAGCGGTCCGAGTAGTTTTTGCAGGCTTCGTGACAGCGCGTATTTTTCGAGGGAGGGAGAACCCATGATCAAGTTTCGACTGTTGACCGCGGTGCTGCTCGGTGGCGCACTGTCGCTGAGCGTGATGCCGGCCGATGGCGCGCGCCGGGATCGCGACGAGAAGTCGCAGAAGGCCCAGAAGGCGCAGAAGGACACGCCGAGCAAGACCGGACGCGTGGGCAAGGATGCCAAGTCGAGCGAGAAGTTCGGCAAGGCCTACGCGAAGGCGGCTGAGAAGTACGAGGCCGATGATTTCGCTGGCGCGCTGGCGGATCTCGCCAAGCTCACGACGCCGAAGAACACGCCTTACGAAGTCGGCAAGATCCAGCAGCTGCGCGGCTTCATCTACTACAACCAGGATGACCTGCCGAAAGCCGTCGCGGCCTTCAAGGCCGCGCTCGCGTCCGACGCGCTGCCGAACGCCGAGCATTTTCAGATCAAGCTGACCCTGGCCGAGCTGTACCACATCAACGACCAGCTGCCCGAATCGATCGCCGCATTCGACGACTGGCTGCTCGACGCCGAGACCGTTGCCGGGCGCAACTGGGCGCTGCAGGCGAAGAACTATTTCGACCAGGACGATTTCGAGAAGACCCTGGTGTTCATCGACAAGGCGTTCGCGACCGGCGACAAGCCCGAGCGCGCCTGGCAGCAGATGAAGGCCAACAGCTTGCTCTCGCTCGAGCGCACCGATGAGGCGATTGCTTTCGGCAAGCAGGTGCTCGCAGCCGCTCCGGACGACGTTGAGTTCGTCAACTTCCAGTCCGCTCTTCTGCTCGATGCCGACAAACCGCAGGACGCGCTCAACATGCTCGAGCCGCTGCGCGCGTCCGGCAAGCTCGCCAAGGAAAACCTCTGGATCAATCTCTACGTTGCCTACCGCAACCTCGAGAAGCCGAAGGAAGCGGCTGCGGTGCTGCGCGAGGGCATGGACAAGGGCATCGTCACCAAGACGAAAGACCACTTGCTGCAGGTTGGCGAGGCCTACTACGATGGCGAAGACCTGACCAACGCGCTCGCGTACTTCAAGCAATCGGCAGCGGCTTCCGCGGACGACGGCAATCCTGACCTGTACGCGGGGCAGGTGCTGCTCGATCAGGAAAAGCCCAAGGAAGCGCGGGATGCCTTCGCCGCCGCCATTCAAAAGGGTAAGCTCAAGCAACTCGGAAACGCTTACTATCAGCTAGGCATTGCGGAGCTCGACAGCGACAACGAGGCAGCGGCAATCGCCGCATTCAAGAAGGCTCAGGCGTATCCCGAGTCGGCGAAGAATGCCACGCAGGCGCTGAAGTCCTTGGGTCGTTGAAACACGGGTCGTTCAAAACCGGTCGTTGAAAACCGGTCGTTGAAAACCGGTTGCTGAAGTACTGGGCGTTGAAATACGCGGAGCCGGCGGTAGGTTCGCCTTGTAGGTCGGAAATCACTGGTGTAGCTTCGCCCGGCTTCGGGGAGGTTCCGCTTCCGACTCAGGCGCACATCGCCGGTTTTCGCGGATTCCAGTGCAATCCACTCACGAATCCTAAAGACAGACGGCAAGCCGATGGCTGCGAACGAATCGACTCAGACGGGACTCAACTTCCGGCGCGTAGCTGCGGTAACGGCGACGCTCACTTTCCATGCGGTCGCCATGGGCTTGCTGCTGCTGCCCGCGGAGCCGCCGACGGCGATTGAAAAGCCCCAGGAAAACGTCATTGACGTGGTCTTCCTGGAGCCGCCACCGCCGCCGCCGCCACCACCGCCGCCGCCGCCACCGCCGCCGCCTGAGCCGCCCAAGCTGATCAAGCCGGTGGAGATCAAGATTGAGACGCCGAAGCCGCCGCCGCCGGAGCCACCCGAGCCGGTAGCCGACGTCGTCACCGACAATCCGGAAGGCATCGCGATCCAGCCGCCGGCACCTCCGGCGCCGCCGAGCGATGGGCCGCGCGACGCCGCGCCATCGGTCGACATGTCGATGATGCGTGCGCGACCGCCACGCTATCCGCCGGCGATGCTGCGCCGTGGCATCCAGGGCGAGGTGATGTTGCGCATCCTGGTGTCGGCGGATGGACGGCCGGAAAAGATCGAAGTCGAGAAATCCAGCGGGCACCGCGAGTTCGACCGTTCGGCAATGCAGGCTGCTCGCAACTGGCGCTTCAACGCCGGCGTGTCGAATGGCGCTTCTTCGGCGGGCTGGGCACTCGTGCCGGTTCGCTTCACTCTGGCTGATTAAAGGTCGCAGACATGCAGGATCAGCTTCCCGCGAATCCCGAAACTCCCGTCGATCCGGCCGCCGCGACCAGCGCCTTCGACCCGTCCGCTGCGGTGGCCATTGATCCAGCGGCAGCCGGTGCTGCCCCCGATGGCGGCAGCCTGGACGTGCTCTCGGCGTTGCCGCCGGGCATGGATCGCATCGATGTCATGATGGGCAACACCGATTCCCTGGCGCTCTCCAAGATGGGCTTCGGCCATCTCGTGGAAACCGCCGATGCGGTCGGCATGGCTGGCTTCGTCATCCTGTTCGTGATGTCGATGCTGGTGTGGTACTACATCCTGCTGAATGCGCTGCGCCTGTTCGCCGTGCGCTCACGCATGCAGCGGGTGATCAACGACTTCTGGGATGCGTCCTCGCCGCGCGATGCGATCGCACGGTTGAAGTCCGAGCCGGACTACGAGCCATTCAGCAAGATTGCGTTGGACGCGACCTATGCGGCCGAACACCATTCCGACGCGCTCGGCGGCCGCATGGCCGAAGCGCTGTCGCGCCACGAGTTCATTGATCGCGCCGTACGCGGCGCGGTGGAACGCGAGGCCGGTCGCATGGAATCGGGGCTGACGCTGCTTGCCTCGGTGGGCTCGACAGCGCCGTTCGTCGGGCTGTTCGGCACGGTCTGGGGCATCTATCACGCGCTGATCGGCATCGGTATCTCGGGCGAGGCCACTCTCGATGTCGTTGCCGGCCCGGTTGGCGAGGCGCTGATCATGACCTGCATCGGCCTCGGCGTCGCCATTCCGAGCGTGCTCGCGTACAACTACTTCGTGCGCAGCAACAAGGCCTTGAACACGCGCTTCATGACCTTCGCGCACGATCTGCTCGACTATTTCGCAACCGGCAACCGCGTGCGCGGCCAGCGGTTCGGCACCAAACAGCACGCGCCAAGCGCGCAATAAGCCATAAGGGGCGGTTTCCATGGGTATGAGCTCGGGTGGCGGCGGAAAGCAGAATGCTGCGCCGATGACCGACATCAACACGACCCCGCTGGTCGATGTGATGCTGGTGCTGCTGATCATCTTCATGATCACGGCACCACTGATGCAGAACAAGATTCCAATTTCGATCCCGGAAGCGCCGAATGAATCGGACTCCGCCGAGGAGAAAGCGGTCACGCTGAACATCCAGGACAAGGGTGGCGGCAACGTGCAGTTCTACTGGGTCGATGACCCGGTCGATGCCGATGGCTTGCTCGCGCGCCTGCAGATCGAGGCCCAGAAGAAGCCACAGCCGGAGCTCAAGATCCGCGGCGACCGCAGCGTGCAGTACAAGCATGTGCGCACCGCGCTGGATCTCGCCAAGCGCGCCGGCATCGCCAAGATCGGTTTCGTTACCGCCCCGGGCGAGTGACGGACACCATGCCGCCGGCCCGGTGCCAGCGGTACTACAGGACGCAGGAGAACCACCGATGGGTATGAGCGCAGGTCCGAGCAGTGGTAGCAGTGGTGGCTCGCCAATGGTCGACATCAACACGACGCCGCTGGTCGACGTGATGCTGGTGCTGCTGATCATCTTCATGATCACCGCGCCGTTGCTCGCGCACAAAGTACGTATCAACCTGCCGCAGCAATCGAACGATCCGGCGGTCAAGACCGACATCGTGCAGAAGCGCCTGGAACTGCGCGACCTCGGGGGCGCGATCGAGATTCGCCTCGACAACGACCCGATCAGCCAGGAAGTGCTGTTCACCGAATTCCGTGAATTCGGCCGGAAGGTCAAGGACGAGCAGCCCGAGTACAAGCTCGAGGCCGACGAGACCGTGCCCTACAGCGCAATCGCCGCCATCCTGGCCGGCGCGAAGCGCTCGCGCATCGAGCGTATCGGCTTCGACAACCTGGCGACGCCGTCCAGCGCGAGTGACGGCACTTCGCCGCCGCAGTAAAGCCTGCGCACCGACGTAAAAAACGCCGGCTTGCCCGGCGTTTTTTTTGGGCGGCTCTCGGGGAAGGTCATGTTGCGCCCGGACCAGATTGCGCATCGCCCGAAGCACGCCGGAGGCGCAAAGGACCAGCGCGATCTGAAGGCGCTCATCCGAGCGGCGTATTGCGCGCGCCGGAATGTCCGTCCGGCGACTGATTCGCCGCTTGTAGAAAAGGAATAACGTGGAGCCGTCACTTCGACGACGGAGAAGCTCCATGGGCATGACCGCAGGTCCGAGCACGGGTATGGGCGGTGCGCTTCCGATGGTGGATATCAACACGACGCCACTGGTCGACGTGATGCTGGTGCTATTGATCATCTTCATGATCACCGCGCCGCTGCTCACCCACCGCGTGGATATCACGCTGCCGCAGCAGACCGACGTCAAGGTGCCGGATCTCAGCAAGATCGTGCCCAAGCAGCTAGAGCTCCGCGACCAGGGCGGTGCAGTCGAGATTCGCCTCGACGGCCAACTGGTCAGCCAAGAGCAACTCTTCCTCGAATTTCGAGAAATTGGCGCAACGGGAAAAGACGACCAGCCGAGGTACCTGCTCGAAGCCGACGAGAGCATTCCGTACAGCACGCTCGCGACCATTCTCGCCACTGCCCGGCGCTCGCATGTGGAGCGCATCAGTTTCGAGAAGCTCTCGGTTCCGCAGGAATCGCAGTAGCCCCGTAGCCCGCAGTGCGCGCAGCGCTCTGCGGGGTTTTTCAGGATAGGGATAGCCGCGGAGAGCGCTTGCGCGCACTCCGCGCTACGTGCCGCGAATGATCGCGAGATAGCTCGCCACCGTCGCTTCCAGCCCCGCGTACAAGGCCTCGCCGATCAGCGCATGGCCGATCGAGACTTCCGCAATCGCCGGCACGTGAGCGAGCAATGCCCCCAGATTCTGCTGGTCGAGATCATGGCCGGCATTGACGCCGAGGCCGACTCGGGTTGCGCGCTCGGCGCTGCGTGCGCAGGCATCGAGCAGGGCGTTGGCGTCGCCGCTCAGCCAGGCGTGGGCGTAGGGTCCGGTGTAAAGCTCGATGCGATCCGCGCCGACGTCCGCCGCGCGCTCGATGTCGGCTGCGTCGATGTCCATGAAGAGGCTCACGCGCATCCCGTATTCGCGCAGCTGACGGATCAGCGGCCGCAGTCGCGCACCGTCGGCTCGCAGGTCCCAGCCGTGATCGGAGGTCAGTTGCGCATCGCCATCGGGAACCAACGTGGCCTGCTCCGGCCGATGCTGCTCGAGCAACTGGACGAAACCGGGATAGCTCGCATTTGCTGGGGCGAACGGATTGCCCTCCAGGTTGAATTCGACCGTCGTGCAGATGGCGCGCATGGACGACACGTCATCCGGCCGCGCATGGCGCAGGTCGGGTCGCGGGTGCAGGGTGATTCCATCACAACCGGCCGCGATCGCGACGCGTGCAGCGACCGCTGGGGCGGGCAGCAGACCCCCACGCGAATTGCGCAGCAGCGCGACCTTGTTCAAGTTGACGCTGAGGCACGTACCCGCCGTCTTCATGCTGTCCTTTCGTCCAAAGATTTAAGCTCCTTTTCACCATGCCCCTACTGGCTTGGGAACTCATTTACTGTGTAGGATAGCGCGCTACGCGGCGCGTCCTTGCGTCCGGTACGGCTCAGAACAGACGAGGGTCAGTCATGGAATCGATGGGTTATATGCATCTGTGGGAATCATCAGACATCATTGCGAAGACAGTGTTCTTCCTGATGCTGATCATGTTCCTGGGGACCTTCTGGTACATCGTCACGGTAGCCGTCCGCAACTTCGGAATCCGTTCGCGCGCACAGAAGACGATTGACACTTTCTGGGCGACGACCAATCCGCAGGAAGCGATCCGCGCGATGGAAGCGCAGCCGGCCAGCGAGCCGTTCTCGAAGATCGCCCTCGAGTGCGCCAACGCCGCCGCCCATCACGCCAAGAACGAAGGCAGCCGCCTCGTCGAGGCCCTCAATCGCAGCGAGTTCATCGACCGCGCCCTGCGCCAGGCCGTGAGCCGCGAAAGCGCCAAGCTGGAGAACGGCCTGACCTGGCTCGCCTCGGTCGGTTCGACCGCGCCGTTCGTTGGTCTGTTCGGTACCGTCTGGGGCATCTACAACGCGCTCATCAAGATCGGTGCGTCCGGCCAGGCCTCGCTCGACGTGGTCGCCGGCCCGGTCGGTGAAGCACTCATCATGACCTGTATCGGTCTGGGCGTCGCCATCCCGTCCGTGCTCGCGTACAACTTCTTCGTGCGCGCCAATCGCGTCACGCTGGCCAAGTTCGACGAATTCGCGCACGACCTGCACGACTACTTCGCGACCGGCGCCCGCGTCGGCGTTGGCCCGCAGCCGACCATGCGTGTCCAGGCCCCCGCCCCGCGCCCGGCGCCCGGCAAAGCCTGATCTTTGCGACACATCTGCAAGACAAAAAAGGCCCCGCGAGGGGCCTTTTTTGTTGGGGACTGCGCGATTGGGGACTTCGGTGGGTTGTGCTTTTGGTGGTTCTGCGGTGCGCGGACGCTTTTGATCTCGACGCAGCTCTGGCCAATGGAAAGCGTCCGCGCGCAGCGCAGACCCACCAAAAGCAGAAGCGCTGACTTGGAGTGCGGCGTTCTGCGCCGCTTTGGATGCCTGTCTGGGAGCACCAATCGCAGCATTCACAGCGGCGCATAGCGCCGCCAATCAAGAGCATCCAAAGCGGCGCGGAGCGCCGCACTCCAAATGACGGCGCCTTGAGCCGGCCACAGCACGACCGGCGAAGCTTTTGGGTCTGCGCTGTGCGCGGACTCTTCAAGGCGTCCGCGCATAGCGCAGACCCACCACCAGCAAAACTTGGGCGCAGCGCAGACCTACCAACAATCAACCGTCCTATTCCTCCGCCGCCTCCTCATCGACCTCATCGAGCGCCTTGGCGGCGTCGGCATAGAAGTCGTCTGCATTGCGGCCGTCACGTAGGGCTGCGGCCGGGAGCTTGAGGGATGCCACGAACTTCGGCTCGCTGGAGAATCCGCTATCGCCCGCACCGGGCAGCACGCTCAACGCCAGGAAGGTCATGGCGACGGCTGTGGCAGGCACCAGGAGCCGCGCGCCGCGCCCGCGTGAAATTAGCCGCAGGTGACCGTAGATGAGCGCGGCGAGCAGAATGGCACCGAGCAGCTGGCCGAGCATGCCCATGCTGGCGTCAGCCGCGAACGCGAATCCGAGATAGCCGGTCAGGGGGTCGAGCACGCTCGCGGCGAGCACGCCGAAGCTGGCAATGCTGAGGTGACCCAGGTAGTGGAAACGATGGCTGACCATGCGGTTGACCATCGACCAGGCCAGCGCCCACACCAGCACCATCAGCAGCGCCGGCAGCACGCTCGACGCGAGCGCACCATATTGCAGCGCCTGGGTGCTTGCGAGAACCCGCTCGATCAACAGCACCAGCGCGCTGCCGAGCAGGGCCGGAACCGCCCAGTGGGCACGGTCGAGCGCAAACAGGCGCGAGGTCGCCAGCGGGTCGACGGCTGTCTCGGCGAGTTGTTCAATCGCTGGACGGAAGCGCATGAGGCTGTGGCCAAGACGGAAATCGACGCTTCCGGGCAGCGCCAGCCGCGGTTCCGGTTCGCGCTTGAGGCCGTGGAAGGTACCGTTGACTGATGTCAGATCGACCAGCGTCAGCCCGTCCTCATCGCGAATCTCGGCGTGGTGCGGGCACACGTAGATATCGTCGATGATGAGATCGTTGTCGAGTGCGCGACCGAGCTTGAAGGGCAGGTGGTCGATGCGTGCGCGCGAGTGCACCGCGCCGCCGCGGTCGATGATTTCGACGACCCCGAGAAAGTTCATGGGGCGCGCCTCGCTGTGCTCGCCGCGACCTCGGCAGCGGCATCGCCCTCGCCAACGAAGCGCAGCGATTCGGCGAAGCGGCGGGCGAAGGCAAGACCGCGCTCGCGCGCGACCCCGGTCAGGATGAGTGTCGATTGCAGGGCTTGGTCGGAGCGATTCAGCACCACCTGCCGTTGCACGATGTCATAGAGGTCGGTGAACTCACGATAGCGGCGGACGCACAGGTAGAGCTTGCTCTTGAGGCCCTGGTTGTCGAAGAAATCGTCGCGACAGGAGAAGCCGGTCATCGAGCTCTTGTCGCCGCCGAGATCACCATAGAAGCTCGCGAAATTGCGCTCCATCAACGACCAGAATCGCAGCGACCCGACCTTGCGCGCACTGCGCAACGCATGCTCGTAACGGATCGCACCGGTATTGAGATCGCCGGACAGGAAGACATCGTCTTCGCTCTGGCAGGAGAGCTCGGTGCGATCGAACAGGCGGTCCTTGTTCTGGTCGGTCTGGCTCCAGCAATTGACGTAGCGCGCAATCGCCGCCGGAACCTCGAACCCGCCCAGGCGCGTGCTGGTGAAAGGCTTTGCCAACAGATCGCCGAGATAGCGCTCCTGGTTGGCGCGCAGTTGCTGGCCGATGCGCCCCATCAGCTCACCTCGCGTCGAGGCCTCGTCGCGGGTGATGAGCTGGATCACATGCCGCGCCGGAACGACGAAGCTCACCTGGTCGCCGGCAGTCGCGACATTGACGCCGATGACATTGCCGTTGCGGTCGACCGCCGGTCCGCCACTCATGCCCGGGTTGATCGATGCGGTCAAGTGGATGCGCTCGTACAGCGACTTCTCGAGCAGGCCGTTGTAGGTGCCCTCGACGATCGTGAGGCCGAGATCGTATGGAAAACCGAGCGGGAAGATGCGCTCGCCCATCTTGGGCAGGTTGCTTTCGACCGCGAGGAATTTGCGCCCGGCGAGATCAGCGCTCTGCATCAGCGCCAGGTCGTGCACGACATCGACATCAAGCAGGGTCAGCGGGCCGCTGGCGCCATCGCCGCTGTGCCATTCGGCCCGATGTTGCCCGGGGTGATGGACGAAATCGGCGACGACATGGAAGTTGGTGATCAGGCGTCCGTCATCGCTGACCAGGAAGCCACTGCCGATCGATCGCTTCGCACCACCCTGCGCATCGATGATGCGGACCTGTATGACCGAATCTTTGTGACGCGCGAAAACGTCCTCGGTCGTCCACTCCTCCGCCCAGGCAACCGGTGCGAACAGCAGACAAAGCCACAGTGAAAAGCGCATGCCGTGAAAAAGTCGTTCAGGAAAGGCTGTTTCGAGTATGCCAGACCCGCCCGTGGCGCCCGCGTATGCGCGGTTCGTAGACGGCGCCACCCCGTGGCAGAATGGGGCCGCGATGCGCTTCGAAGCCTCTTTGAAGCGCGCATCGACAAATCATCAGACCGGTTCGATCAACCCAAGGAGCACGTCATGAGCAAGGGCATGAATCAGAAGAAGGACACCAAGAAGAAACCGGAGAAGACGCTCAAGGAAAAGCGCCTGGAGAAGAATGAGAAGAAGAAGTCCGCGTAGGCTGTCGTGGCTTTTGTGGGTCCGAACCTTGTTCGGACGCTTCTGATCAAATCGCCTGCAAGCTTGAGCTGAAGTGCGCTCGACTCACCGGCGGGATGAGGGAAGAGCGTCCGGACAAGGTCCGGACCCACGCGGAGCAAGCCAGGAGCGTTCGACTGCAGTGCGCCCTCACACCCGCAAAAATGAGCGCAGCTGTGCTCAGCCGCCGTCCAGCTGCTCATCCAGCTTGCGCTTGCGCTCTGCGTTCTGCGCTTCGACTGCCTTGGCTTTTTCCATCGCCTCGAGCTGATCGTCGAGCACCGTCGGCGTCGGCTGGGTAGCGGCCTGCGGTGGTGGCGGCGGGGAGGAATCGCTGCACGCGCCGAGCGCGACCAGGACGGGCAGCCACAGGAACTTGCGCACGGCACATCCTTCGATTGGCGAGCGGATGAGTCTAACCCCCGCGCCGACGACACCATCACTTGAATAGAATGCGGTGATGAAACCCCGCACCTCGCGCGGTGACTCAGAGAAATCCCGTGCGCCTGCCGCTGCTGTTGTGTTTCCTGATCGCGTCCGCCCCGGGCCTGCCGGTGTCGGCCGCGCGTCCCACTATCCCCGAAAAATCGAACGTGGATAACTTCAAGACCCTGGATATCGATCGACTCGTCGAGGACCCTGCCTTGTCCGGTGTAGCACCGCGCCAGCTGAAGCTCTCCCCGGACGGCCTGCGGGTCGGGTTCCTGCGCGGCAAAGCCACCGACCAGAACGTCTTCGACCTGTGGGAATACCACGTGCCGAGTGGCGAGACGCGCTTGCTGGTGGACTCGAGCGTGCTCACTGGCGGCGCACGCGAAGTGCTCTCGGAGGAAGAGAAGGCGCGCCGTGAGCGCCAGCGCATTGCCGGGTCCTCGGGCATCGTCGAATACCAGTGGTCGGCAGACGGCAAGCAACTCATGTTTCCGATCGCGGGGGCGCTCTACGTGCACCAGCTCGGCGCCGACGCCAAGACCGCGACCCGGCAGCTGACCCGCGCCGAGGATGGCTTCGCGACCGATCCCAAGTTTTCCCCACGCGGCAAGTACGTGAGCTTCGTGCGGGCCGGCACGCTGCATGCGATCGTGCTCGCCGATGGCCAGGAGCTCAGCCTGAGCCCGCCCGCCCAAGGGCTCGTGAGCTACGGCGTGGCTGAGTTCGTCGCGCAGGAAGAGATGGATCGCCACACCGGCTATTGGTGGGCGGAAGACGATTCCGCCGTGGCCTATACGCGGGTCGATGAGAGCCCGGTCGCGATCGAGAAGCGCTTCGAAATCCATGCCGATCGCGCGGAGGTCATCGAACAGCGCTACCCGGCTGCCGGCAAGGCCAATGCCGAAGTGCGCCTTTTCGTGCGCCGGCTGCAGGTCGACGAGGCGGTGGAGATCGACCTCCGCCCGGCGTCAGATATCTACCTCGCCCGTGTCGACTGGCTGCCTGACCACCGCCATCTTTACGTCCAACGGCAGAGCCGTGACCAGCGCGTCCTGGCCCTGCTCGAAGCCGATACGCTGTCGGGCAAGGCGCGGGTGATCCTCACCGAAATGAGCGAGACCTGGGTCAACCTGCACCAGGACCTGCGCGTCCTGGCCGATGGCAGTGCCTTTGTCTGGGCCAGCGAGAAATCCGGGTTCAAGCAGCTCGAATTGCGCGACCGTCGGGGCAAGCTCGTGCGCGCCCTGACCCATGGCAAATGGGTGGTCGACGAGTTGCTGGCGATCGACGACGAGGCACGGGTCGTCTACTACGCTGCCAATGCCGACGACGACCGCGAGAAACAGGTCTATTCGGTGTCGCTGGACGGCGGAAAACCGACGCGCCTCAGCCGCGCCCAAGGCTGGCACGAGGCGGTGTTCAGCACGGACGCGAGCGTCTACGTCGACAGTTTCTCGGACGAGAACACGCCGCCGCAGGTGCGCCTCTACCGCAATGACGGCAGCGAGCTCGCAGTGCTTGAAGCCAATGCGCTCGACGCCGACCACCCCTACCAGCCCTATCTCGCCGCTCACCGAAAACCCGAGTTCGGTACCCTCGAAGCCGCGGATGGACAACGGCTCCACTACCGCCTGATCAAGCCGCGCGGGTTCACCGCTGGCAAGCGCTATCCGGTGGTCGTGCGCGTCTACGGTGGCCCGCACGTACAGTACGTGCAGCGCCGCTGGGACGAGCGCTGGGGCTTGTTCGACCAGGTGCTCGCGCAGCGCGGTTTCGTCGTGTTCTCGCTCGACAACCGCGGCAGCGCGCGCCGCGGTGTTGCGTTCGAATCGCCCATCCACCGCAAGATGGGCGGCCCCGAAGTCGATGACCAGATGGTCGGCGTACGCTGGCTCGCCAGCCAGGATTTCGTCGACAAGAAACGCATCGGCAGCTTCGGCTGGAGCTACGGTGGCTACATGACCGCGATGTTGCTGGCCAAGCATTCGTCGGAGATCGCGGCCGGCGTCGCGGTGGCGCCCGTCAGCGACTGGGGCCTCTACGACACCCACTACACCGAGCGCTACATGGACCACCCGGCGCAGCACGCCGACGCTTATCGCGACAGCTCCGTATTCGCGCATCTGCCCGGCCTCACCAGCAAACTGTTCCTGGTCCACGGCATGGCCGACGACAACGTGCTGTTTACCCACTCCACCCGGCTCATGGCCGAGCTCCAGGAGCAGGGCACGCCTTTCGAACTCATGACCTACCCCGGGGGCAAGCACGGCCTTGCCGGAACCGCCACCCGCCGGCATGTGTTCAAGGCGATTGTCGGATGGTTCGAGCGCGTGCTCGCGGAGCCGCACTGATCAAACTCAGAGCATCCGCAGATTGCGCAGATTGCGCAGATTAGAAGCGGAGAAAGGCGCGCTGGAGGGGCGGCTGTCGCGGGATCGGCGAAGGCCGCGAAGTTGCGCCGCCTGCACGAGTCGACATGACCTGCTTCTAATCTGCGGAGAGCTGCGAAATCTGTGGATAAAAGCCTTTCGCTCCCTCAATGCAACGTGGCCCCCGCTGGGGCCGCATCCTCGGGTGGGTGTTCCTGCCAGTACTGGCGCACGTCGATCAAGAGGCTCGGTAGTTGCTGGACCAACGCCTCGCGCTCGCCTTCGGATAGGGCAGGCAGCTCGGCACTGCGGATATCGGCAAAGACGCCGTCATCGACGCCGAGCGCGACGATCGGCGCCAGGATCTCGATCAAGGCGCGGTCTTCCTGCATGCGCAACTCCCAGATCTCGGCATTGAGATCGACGCCGAGGCTGAAGCCGCCGCACCAGCCACCGGCATCGACGACGTGCTCGCCGCCGGGTTGTACTTCCTCCGCGAAGATCGAGTCGTAGACGTAGTTTTCGAGGCCACTGATGATGCTGGCCTCGAGCCGCAGCAGGAGTTGCAGGAGGCGTTGCAGGTCCGGGCCAGGGGCGCCGACGGGCTCGCCGCCAAGGATCACCGGCAGCCAGGTTTCCGGCCCCACCGGGCGCGGCCCGACCGCCAGCGCGGTCAGCACGCCCTGGGCGCCGTCGAGGTGCAGGCCATCCTCCGCACCGAGCGCGTCGAGCAGTTGGTCCATCTCCTCGAAGTCCTGCTCGTCGAGCAGGATTGGCTCACCGCGCACGTTCATGCCCTGGGCTCCGCCTGCGCGCGCAGCGACTCGAACTTCCCAAAGGTAGTCTTCATGCAGCGATGATCCGGGCAACCTCAGTTGGACGCGTAGCGCAGTCACCGGAGGGGGTGGGCAGGTCTAGTTGCGCGCGCGTCAAAAGAATCATGGTTTCAATGGGTCGCGTAAGTGGGCAAAAGTGCAGTTTCCAGGATGATAGGCACGGTTGCGGGTGATGGCAGTCAAAAACAGGATCCCGCCTTGAAGCCAATCCCTGTGTTGCTCGAACAACCCCGGACCGCACTGCTGCCGTGGCTCGCCTTCACGGCGTGCTGCCTGATCTGGGGCTCGACCTGGCTGGCGCACAAATGGGCGCTGGCCGACCTGACGCCGCTCGGGCTGGCGACGCTGCGCTTCACCTTCGCCGGTCTACTGTGCCTGGCCATCGCTCGCCTCAGCGGCGAACCCTGGGTTAAACGCCAGCAGCTGCTGCCACTGATTGCCGCCGGCCTGGTTCTCACCGGCGTCGCCAACGTGCTGACCTCGTGGGCGCTGCTCTACATCCCGTCCGGGGTGGGCGCGGTGTTGCAGGCGCCGATCCCGATCTGGTTCGCGCTGCTGACCCTGCGCAGCGACCCGCTCCGCCGGAGTGGCTGGTTTGCCGTGTTCCTCGGTTTCTTCGGGGTCGCCCTGGTGATGTGGCCGGGGAAGATCGACGCCATCGATCCGCTCGCCGCACTCGTGTGCACGCTGACCGCCGTGGCGTGGTCGGCAGCGTCCTTGTACCAGCGCCAGCATGTGCGCAGCGGTGGCCTGTTCGGCAATGCCGGGCTGCAGATGCTGGTCAGCAGCGCGCTCGGCCTCATGCTGACGCCGGCATTCGGCGGCTTCACCCACGGCCACGGAGTCGGCCAGTCCGCCTGGATCGCCACCGCGTACCTCGTGATCGGCGGCTCGTGCGTCGCCTTTGCCGCCTATTTCTACCTGGTCAAGGTCTGGCACCCCGCCCGCGCCAGCAGCTTTTCCTACGTCAACACGGTGATCGCCGTAATGCTCGGCTGGCTCCTCGGCGGCGAAGCACTCACCCCGCAACTGCTCATCGGCATGGGCGTGATCATGGTCGCGGTGGCGGTGTTGCAGTACGCGACACGGGGGCGGTGAAAAATTCGGTTTCGGTTTCGGTTTCGGTTTCGGTTGTCGGTTTCGGTTGTCGGTTTCGGTTGTCGGTTTCGGTTGTCGGTTTCGGTTTCGGAAAAGCAAAGCGAGCTCCCCGCCTTTTCCGAAACCGACAACCGAAACCGAAACCCGTCCCAAGCCGGCCGCATTTCGCCATATTCCAGCGGCGAGTTGCCCGATTGGACACATGCACTTAACGTTATCCTAACTTTCAATCTCCGCGACTCCGCGGCGACTCATCCCTGGAAGCTCCATGGAAAGCACCGATCAGCAGCCGACTGTCTCCCCTGAGCCTGCGCCAGGCCGTCTGCAGGCCGCCCGCGAGGCGGTGTATGGGCGGGTGGACTGGGTGCCGCCGACGTGGGCGCGCTGGGTGTACGCCAAGCGCGTGCCGGTCGCGGCGACGCTGGTGCTGCTGGCACTCATCGGCTACGGCATCTGGTGGTGGGTCAATCGACCGGTCCCGATCGTTCCGAATGCCGTTTCGGTATCGGTCAGCGCGCCGGGTATCACCGACTACACCCAGACGCCGCCGTCGGTCCCGAATCTGCGTCTCACATTTTCGGGTTCGGCGGCGCCGCTGGAGTTGATCGGCCAGGAACCGAAGGGCGTGAAGCTCGATCCGGAAATTCCGGGCACCTGGAACTGGGAAGACGATCACACCCTGCTGTTCACCCCAGCCCACGACTGGCCGATCGGCCAGCACTACGAAGTCACCATCGATCCCGAGCTGACGATGGCGCCGGGCGTGCCGCTGGCCCCGGGGGAGATCGAATTCGTCCTGCCGATCTTCACGGCGAGCTGGGCGAGCCAGGAGTTCTACCAGGACCCGCAAGACGCGAACCTCAAGAAGGCGGTCTGGGCCATGACGTTCTCGCATCCGGTCGATACCGCGAAGCTCGAAGGCGCGCTTGCCGGGCGCATGTTCGATGGCGCCGGTCGGGTCTTGCCGGCACCGAAGCTCTCGGTGCAGTACGACACACATCGCCTGAAGGCGTGGGTCCACAGCGAGCCCCTGAGCCTGCCGCCGAATGGTGGTCAAGTGCACCTGGATGTGCCGCCGACAGTCACCTCCTCGCTCGGTGGCGAGCCGATCACCGGCGCCATGTCGCAGCCGGTCGAGTTGCCGGCGCTGTACAGCGTGAGCATCGACGAGGTCACGCCGACCCTGGTCGACAACGACCGTTTCGAGCCCGAGCAGGTGCTCATCCTCAGCGTCAACATGGCGATGAAGGATCGCGACATCCAGGGCGCGACCCGTGCCTGGTTGCTGCCCGAGCGCAATCCCAAGCTCAAGCCCGAAGAGCAGACCGCGCCGTATGGCTGGTCCGATTCGGAAGTCAATGAAGCGCTGCTCAAGACTGCCGAGAAAATCGAGCTCACCCCGATCACCGCCGAGCGCGAGTTCATCGAGGTCCACAGCTTCAAGTATTCGGCGCCGGTTGGGCGCTCGGTCTATGTGCGCGTCGACAAGGGGCTGAAGTCCTTTGGCGGCTTCATTCTCGGCGCGCCGCACTCCACGCTTTTCCGAGTCCCGGAATACCCGCGCCTGGGCAAGTTCGTGGGCGAGGGCTCGCTGCTGTCCCTGCGCGGCGAGCGCCGCGTCACCGTAGTCTCCCGCAACATCCCGGCGGTGCGGCTGGAAGTCGGCCGGGTGATGCCGAGCGCGCTGCATCACCTGGTGCAATTCAACGAGGGCGATTTCAGCTCGCCGCAGGTATGGACCATCGGCGAAGACAGCCTGGTCGAGCGCTTCGAAAAGCGCATCGCGATGCCGATGGACAACCCGGCGCTGAGCCATTACGAAGGCATCGACTTGGCCGAGTTCTTCACCGCCGACCGCCACGGCGTGTTCCTGCTCTCACTGCGCACGCTGAGCGACGACGATGCGGCGCTGCCGCCCGACGAGACCATCGCCAACGACGCCGGCGAGACGCTGGACACGCGCCTCGTCGTGCTCACCGACCTCGGCGTGATCGCCAAGAAGAATCTCGACGGCTCGCGCGAAATCTACGTGCAGTCGCTCAACCGTGGGACCGCGGTGGCCGGTGCCCGGGTGGCGGTGGTCGCGCGCAATGGCGAGACGCTCGCCGCCGCGGACACCGACGCCGGCGGGCGTGCCTCGCTGCCGCCGCTCGATGCCTTCCGCCGCGAAAAACAACCGGTCCTGCTGGCCATCAGTTTCGGCGAGGATCTGTCCTTCCTGCCGCTCGCCAGCGACGGCCGCGCGCTCGATCTTTCGCGCTTTGATATCGGTGGCGAAAGCAATGAGCTCGACGCCGGCTCGCTCAAGGCGCACGTGTTCTCCGATCGCGGGCTGTACCGGCCCGGCGACACCATCAACTTCGGTTTCATCGTGCGCGCGAACGACTGGAAGCAGCCGCTCGGTGGCATCCCGCTGGAGATGGATCTCACCGATTCGCGCGGCGCGCGGGTTGTGCGCGAACGCCTCGCGCTTGACGCGACCGGCTTCGATGCGTTTTCGCACACGCCATCCGATGGCGCGCCGAGCGGCACCTGGAGCGCGACGCTGTACCTGATCGGCGAAGAGGAATCGCGCACGCAGATCGGCAGCACCACGGTGCAGGTACGCGAGTTCATGCCGGACACGCTGCGCGCACGCGCGGTGCTCAGCGCCACTCGCAGCGAGGGCTGGGTCAAGCCGGATGGCTTGAGTGCCCGGGTCGAGGTCGAGAACCTGTTCGGCACGCCGGCGCAAGCACGGCGCGTCGAGGCGACCCTGGTGCTGCGCCCGGCCTTCCCGAGCTTCACGAGCTGGCCGAATTGGAACTTCTACGATCCACTGCGCGCCAAGGAAGGCTTCAACGAGCCGCTGTCTGAGGGCACCACCGACGAGGCGGGCGTGGCCGAATTCGACCTGGGCTTGAATCAATACGCGCGCGCCACCTATCAGCTGAGCTTCCTCGCGCGTGCGTTCGAGCCCGGCAGCGGGCGCAATGTCGCGGCGCAGGCGACCACGCTGGTGTCGGCGAATGACTACCTGGTCGGCATCCGCAGCATCGACCCGCTCGCCTACATCAAGCGTGGAGCGGCGCGTTCGATCGACCTCGTCACCATCGGCGAAGATGCCAAGGCCAAGGCCGTCGAAGGCCTGCATCTGCTGGTCATCGAGCGCCGCTTCGTCTCGATCCTGACCAAGGAAGATTCGGGCCTCTACAAGTACGTTTCGCAGGAGCGCAAGCTGCCGGTCAGCGACACCGCGCTGCCCGCTACGCCTGGCGAACAGAAGTTCGCGCTGAAGACCGATGCGCCCGGCGAGTTCATCGTCGAGGTTCGCGACGCTGCCGGCGAGCTCTACAACCAGACCACCTATTCGGTGGCCGGCGATGCCAATGTCGAGCGCTCGCTCGGGCGCAACGCCGAGCTGGCGCTGACGCTGTCGCAGCCCGACTATCGCGCTGGCGAAGAGATCGAGATCGGCATCCGAGCGCCGTACGTGGGCAGCGGCCTCATCACTATCGAGCGCGATCGCGTGTACGCGCACACTTGGTTCCGCGCCGAGACCACGAGCTCGGTGCAGCGCATCCGCATCCCGGCCGACTTCGAAGGCAGCGGCTACGTCAGCGTGCAGTTCGTGCGCGATCCGGGCTCGGAAGAAGTGTTCATGAGCCCGCTGTCATACGCAGTCGCGCCGTTCTCGGTCGACCGTGGCGCGCGCACCTTGCCACTCGATCTCAAGCTGCCGGCAGTCAACAAGCCGGGCGCCGAAATCGCGCTCGAGGTCACCACCGAAGGCCCGGCGCGAGTGATCGCGTTCGCGGTCGACGAGGGCATCCTGCAGGTGGCACGTTACCAGCTTGGCAATCCGCTCGATCACTTCTTCAAGAAGAAGATGCTCGACGTCGAGACTGCGCAGATCCTCGATCTTATCCTGCCCGAGTTCTCGCGGCTGGTTGCCGCAGCCGCACCCGGCGGTGATGGTGAGGGTGACATGGCCAAGCACCTGAATCCGTTCAAGCGCAAATCCGAGCGCCCGGCGGTGTGGTGGTCGGGCCCGGTCAACATCGACGGCAAGCACACCTTCAAGTTCTCGATGCCGGACCATTTCAACGGGCAGATCCGGGTGATGGCGGTTGCCGTCAGCCCGACGCGCATCGGCGTCGAAGAGACCAAGGCCATCATTCGCGGCGACTTCGTGCTGACGCCGACGGTGCCGACGCATGTGGCGCCCGGTGACGAATTCGAGCTGCCCGTCGGCATCGCCAATACCATCGAAGGCGGCGGCGACGCGGCCGTGCCGGTGACGCTGAAAGTCGAATTGCCGAAGGGCTTGAGCCTGGTCGGAACGGGTCCGGCACCGCTGTCGATCAAGACGGGCTCGGAGGGCAAGCTCAGCGTGCGCCTGAGGGCCGGCGATACGCTCGGCGCAATGCCGATCGTGCTCACGGCAGAGTCGGGCAACCGCCGCGTGAGCCGTCGTATCGAACTCTCGCTGCGCCCGGCCATCGTCGCCCGCCAGGACCTGCGCCTGGGTCGCGCCGATCGTCGCAGCGAGTTGAAAGACCTGCGCGAAATGTATCCAGAACGCTCGACGCGCCAGCTGTCGGCGTCGACATCGCCGTTCGTGGCGGCTGACGGCCTGGCGGCGTATCTCGCCGACTATCCGCATCTGTGCACCGAGCAGTTGCTGAGCCAGGCCTTCCCGGCGCTGGTGTACGCGGCCAAGCCGGAGTTCGGCAAGGTCGTCGGCAATGTGCGCGGAAGTGGCGCGCCGGACCTGCTCGCGGTGCTGCGCTCGCGGCAGAATTCCGAGGGCGGTTTCGGTTTATGGGTCGCGACACCCGATGTCGATCCGTTCGTGTCGGCCTATGGCGTCTTCTACCTGGTCGAGGCGCGCGAGCGCGGCGAGCCGGTTCCGCAAGACCTGCTGGCGGCTGGCAATCGCTACCTCGCCTCGATGGCGGCCGATTCGGCGTTGACCGAGCTCCATCAATTGCGGGCACGGGCGCTGGCCACCTACCTGCTGATCCGGCAGGGCCAGACCGCGACGCACCTCTTGAGCGCGGTACATGAGCAGGTCGAGCGCGACTATCCCAAACAGTGGCAGAACGACACCCTCGGCATGCTGCTGGCGGCGAGCTACCAGATGCTCAAGCAGGCGGCGCCAGCCCGCGACCTCGCACGCGCACCGTTGGCGCGCCTCGCCAAGGAAGCGGTGGAGCCGTACACCGGCTACGCGTATTACTACGATGCGGGCATTGAGGCCGCCTGGACCGTCTACCTCGCCCACAAACACTTCCCGAAGGACGCCGAGCGCGTCTCGGTGCGCGCGATCGAGCACCTGCTCGCGCCGCTCAAGAACAACACCTACAACACGCTGTCGTCAGCGCTGATCGTCCTGGCGCTCGAGGCCTACAGCAACCGCCAAGCGGACAAGGGGCTGCCCAAGCTGCTTGCTTCAACGGGGGCAAAAGATCCCGAGCGCGAGTTCGGCAAGGCCTTCGGGATGCTCATGCGCGGGCCCTTCCTCGCGGCGGACAAGCGCCTGGTCGTGCTGCCGCCAGAGGCGACGCCCACCTGGTACGTGCTCGCGCAATCGGGCTACGACCGCGTACCGCCGCCCACCGTGCAGAACCAGGGCCTGGAGGTCGTGCGCGATTATCTCGACGCCCAGAACCAGCCGCTGACGTCCGCTGCGCTCGGCCAGGAAATCACCGTGCGCCTGCGCCTGCGCGCGCTCGGCCCGGATGTGCGCGGAAACATCGCGGTGGTCGACCTGCTGCCGGGTGGCTTCGAGCCGGTCGTGCAGATGCCGCCACCGGACCAGGCTGCGGACGAGGAAGAGGATGAAGGCGACAGTGGCGATGGTGGCAGTGGCGATGGCACGCCGCAGCCGGTGATCCCGACGCTGGCGCTGCCGGGCAGCACGCTCGCGACCGAGCACATCGAGCAACGCGAGGACCGCATCGTGCTCTACGCCGCCGCGGGCCCGGACGTCGCCGAGTTCCTCTACAAGATCCGCCCGAGCAACCCCGGCACTTTCGTCATCCCGCCGCCCTACGCCGAGTCCATGTACGAACGCTCGATCTACGCCCAGGGCGGCCCGGCCGGGAGCATTGCGGTGGGCGACAAGTCGGCGGCTCCGGTCGCCCCGGCACCGGCGGCTGCACCGCAGTAGGGGCGGTCTTTTTTCGACGCAAATGAACGCAAAGGGAGCAAAGGGACGCAAAGGAAAGCAAGATCAGGAATCGCTCTTTTTGCGTCCCTTGCTTTTCCTCTTTGCGTTCCTTTGCGTCAAATGAAAACAGTTACCAAGCGCCGTTGGTTGCGGGTCGCAGTCATCCTGGTCGTGATCGCGCTCACCCTGATCGCCATCCGCCTCTCCCCGCATCCGCCGCTATCCGCCGGCCAGCCGCAGTCGCTGGCGGTCTACGATCGACATGGGAAGCTGTTGCGACTGGGGCTCGCGAGTGACGAGCGGTACCGCCTGTGGGTGCCGCTCGCGGAGTTTCCGCCGGCGCTGATCGACGGGGTGCTGCTGCACGAGGACGCGTGGTTTCGCTGGCATCCGGGCTTCAATCCGGTGAGCCTGGTGCGCGGCGCGTGGAGCACCTATACCGGCGCGGCGCGGGTGGGCGGCTCGACCGTGACCATGCAGTTGGCGCGGCTGCGCGGACGGCTGTCCACGCGCACCCCGGGCGGCAAGCTCAACCAGCTCTGGCACGCGATCGTGCTCGAAGCCTGCTATAGCAAGGACGAGATTCTCGAGGCTTATCTCAACCTCGCGCCGTACGGCGGCAACATCGAAGGCGCTGGTGCGGCCAGCTTGATCTATTTCAACAAGGAGGTCGCGCGTCTCACCTTGCCCGAAGCCTTGACGCTGGCGGTATTGCCGCAAGCACCCGCGCGGCGCGGGCGCTTGGCCGCCGGCGCGGACGGCTCGGAGATTGGTCCGGCACTGCGCGCAGCGCGTGACCGCCTGTATGCGCGCTTTTCGGAGGCGCACCCGGCTGACAGTTCCAACGACGCGCTGATCAGCCTGCCGTTGCGCCTGCGTGCGCCGCGCGAGCTGCCGTTCTACGCGCCGCATTACGTCGAGCGCGTGCTGGCCGAACGCTGGCGGCACGGCGGCGGCAGCGGCAGCGTATCAAGCTCGCTCGACCTGCGCCTGCAGCAGTTGGTCGAACAGCGCATCACCGCGCATCTGGCACGCACGCGCGCGCGCGGCCTCGACAACGCCACTGCGTTGTTGATCGACACCCGCGACATGGGCGTGCGCGCGCTGGTCGGCTCGGCCGACTATTTCGACGCCAGCATTGCCGGGCAGGTCAACGGCACTGCCGCCAAGCGCTCGCCCGGATCAACGCTCAAACCCTTCATCTACGGGCTCGCGATTGATCAGGGCGTGCTCCATCCGGAGACCGTGCTGCGCGATGTGCCGAGCGCTTTCGGGCGCTTCATGCCGGAGAACTTCGACGGGCGATTCCTGGGTCCGGTGACCGCAACCGATGGGCTCGTGCGCAGCCGCAATATTCCCGCCGTCTACGTCGCCGCGCAGCTTTCCAATCCCAGCTTCTACGACTTCCTGAAGCGCGCCGGGATCAGTCGCATGGCCAGCCCCGAGCACTATGGACTGGCACTGGTGCTCGGCGGCGGCGAGGTCAGCATGGAGGAGCTGGCGCGGCTGTATTCGATGTTGAGCAATGATGGGGAACTGCGCGCGCTCGAGTTCGGCGCGTGTGGCTCTGGTGGGTTCGGACCTTGTCCGAACGCTTCTGGGCCGGCTGATGGACAAGCGTCCGGACAAGGTCCGGACCCACGCAGAGCAACAGCGTCCGGACAAGGTCCGGACCCACGTGAAGCAACAGCACTCCTTACCCCCGAGGCTGCCTTCATCGTGCGCGACATGCTGCGCCGCAACCCGCGGCCGGATTTCGCCACGCTGGCGAGCACGGATGCGCTCCCGGTGAGCTGGAAGACCGGCACCAGCTGGAGCTTTCGCGATGCCTGGAGCGCGGGCATCGTCGGGCCCTACGTGCTGGTGGTGTGGATGGGTAATTTCGACGGCAAGGGCAACCCGGCGTTGATCGGCGTCGACGCTGCAGCGCCGCTGTTCTTCTCCATCGTCGATGCGCTGCAGGCCGGGCACGTGGATCTCGCCGAGCCGGTGCGGCGCTGGCCGCTCAATCTGCGGCGGGTGGAGATCTGTCGCGCTTCCGGGGACCTGCCGAATGCGCATTGCCCCAAACGCGGCAGCACCTGGTTCATTCCGGGCGTCTCGCCGATCCGCGTGAGCCGCGTGCATCGCGCTATCACCGTCGATATCGCGACCGGCAAACCGGTGTGTGGCCCGCGCGAGCCCGGCACCGTGCGCACCGAGATCTACGAGTTCTGGCCGAGTGACCTGGCCGGCGTATTCGCCCAGGCCGGCATCCCGCGCCGCAAGCCGCCAGCCGGAGCCGATTGCGCCGGCGCGAGCGACTGGCAGGGCTCGCCGCCACGCATCAGCTCACCCGTGCGCGGTGCCCGCTATGCGCTTCGCGTCAACCGTCCTGATCACAACCAGCTGGCGCTCGAAGCGGCTGCCGACGCCGACGTCGCCCGCCTCTACTGGTTCGCGGATGGCAGCTTTCTCGGCGACAGCCCCGCCGGCACGCCCTTCAATTGGACGCCCGCGCGCGCAGGCAACTACCAGCTCCGCGTCGTCGACGACCACGGCCGCGTCGCCACCCGCGAGCTCACGATCATCCTCGAGCAATGAGGTGGCGATTGGCGTTCAGCGCTCGGGCCGGCTTTATCGCAAGTTGGATGGCGCAGATAGACCAAAAAGCGAAAGCCTTATCCACAGATGACACAGATGAGAGCAAAGCTGGTTTTAGCATGGGCTTCGGCACCTTGATACCTACTTTCATGGCATCCGCGCAGCGCAAACCCGGGTTTCCACTGAAGAAATCGCTTCTATCCATGTCATCTGTGGATAAGGCTTTGCCTCTTCTTTTATCTGCGCCCATCCAGTCCGCGACGCCCTCGGGTAGAGGCAGGGACTACCCGCGCTGGCGCTGCGCGCGCTCGGCCGCTCGTCGCATTAACAGTGAATGCAGCAGGCTCAGGCGTTGGTCGGCTTCGGCGGTGCCATCCGCGCGTGCGCTGCCGCGTTCGACCACCATCACCAGCGGCACTTCGGTGCGGCGGCCACAGGACGCGGCAGCGATCGAGCAGCACCAGACGCCGATCGTCGTCGGAATGCCCACCAGCGCGCCGCTGTCTGCATAGAGACGCAGGCCCGGCGGCAAGTGCCCATGCGCGACTGACCAGATGGCGGTGTTGCCACCACCGCGCGCGAGCGTGAGCGTCGTCGTGTAATAGACGCCGACCTGGGCCTGCGGCAGGCGCAGCGGGGAGATGGTGAGCTCGGGTGCCGCCACGACTTCGAGTGCCCAGCGTCGGCGCAGCCCGGGCGTGGCTTCCTCGAACTCCACCCAGTAGTGGCCGGGCGTCGATGGCGTGCCGTAGAGCGCGCGCAGCTCGTCGCCGAAATGCAGCCCCGGCGGCAGGTGCGAGCCGGGGAGCAGGCGCACCGGCGTGTCACTCAGCTCGGCGAAATAATCCTGGCAAGCAATCGCGGTCGGCAGCGCCTTGGCATAGCGGCGCGCCGCGAGCCGCGCACGCAGGCACTGCAATGGATCGTCGGGATAAGGGTTGGCGACGCGCTCACGGATGCGTGCGGTATTCATGCGTTGGGCACTCACTCGAATCCACTCCGGAAGAGATCGGCATCGGCGACGCAGCGCTGCGCCTGCGCACCGCCGATGATGACGTTGAACGCGCTCCCGGCCGGAAAGCTCCCGCTCGCCGCCACCACATGCCAGCGCGCGGGCGCCCCGGGACCACTCGGCGGGCGCAGCTCGAGCGCAAACGCGGTGGCGTTGGCGACATGCGTGAACGCACGAAAACGGTCATGCCCGCGCGACACCAGCGGGAGTGCGCAAGGCGCGTCGTCCAGCAGCGGATGCGCGAGCGGGATCGCGGGAGCGTTGCTACCGAGCGCCGAGGTGATGAAGGCGTTGGCGGAGCCCGGCCATGCCTGCGCGATATGAAAACGCCGCCCGGCGGGCATCGGCGCCAGATCCTGGTTACGCACGCGCCAGCCGCTGCCGAGCCCAAACGCCAATCCGAGCGGGTGATCGTGATACTGGTTGCCCAGCGGTCCTTCGTATCGGTGCACGACGCTCGCCACCGGCTCGAAGAAACCGTTCTCGACCAGGGCCAGCGTGCTGCTGTCGCTGAAGCTGGCGGTACTGCCAGCATCACTGTCGTGCACCGAGACGAATCCGGCCCCGCCGCGCAGCGCACCCACGACAAAGCGCCGGTCGGCGCTGAGCGGAATCGACGGATTCTGGTTGTACACCGATAGATCCGGGCCCGGCGCCCAGATCCCCAGCGTGCTCGCGAGCTCCGCCGCCGGCAGTCCGGCGCGCAGGATCGGTGTCACCTGCGGCAGATCGGCAGCGTCGATCTGCGCCAGGCCGAGCCGGGAAAAGTTGCCCTGGAGAGTCGCCGCGCTGGTTTCATGCGCGTAGATGCGATCGTCGTTCCACTCGATTGCGCCGATGTCGAGCGCGCCGTTTTCGCGCAGATCGCCGGTCACATCCATGGGGTCATTGCTCTCGGCGGCATAGGCGAGCGCGTTGGCCGCACCGACCAGCGGCGACGCAGCGGTCCGCGGCCGCGGAAAACGCGGATCCTCGATCTGCGGGTCGACGCGCAGGGTGTCGGCCGATAGCGTCGAGCCGGGCGCCTCATTCGCATTCGCGTACAGCAGGTTGCGGCTGGTGCTGAGCGTGGTAAAGGTGCCGGAACGGGAGAGCGCCGCAAACGCTTGGCTCTGCACGAGATTGTTGTGCAGCGCGAGGTGCGGGCCGGTCGTCGACGACAGCGATGAAAACTGGATGCCGGTGAAGCCGCCGACGATGCTGTTGTTGACCACCCGGAACTCCCCATTCTCGCCAATCAGGCGCAGGCCGGCGTTGCTGGTCCCGTGATTGCCAAGCACCAGGTTGTCGGCGATGCGGGTGAACTGGCCGCTCGCGCCGACCATGCTCACGGCGATGCTGCCGGTCGAGAAGGCGGTGGCGCTGCGACCCTGCACGCTGTTGCGCTCGATGCGCAGGTTCGCGATGTGCGTGCCGACCACGGTGATGCCGTTGCGCATCGCCTCTGCGCCACGGCTTTCGATGCGGTTGTCGAGCACGCGGGCGACGACCGTATCGACTGCGTTGTTGGCGATGGCGATGGCGATGCCATTGCTGCTGGCGCCCGCGCGCGGCAGCAGGTCGATGTGGTTGGCGCGCACCTCGACGTTCCACTGATCCGCCTGCTCGATGCTGCCGATCTCGATGTCGATCGCCGGAACATCCGGTTGCGCATCACGGACGCGGTTGCGCAACACGGTCAGCGAGCCCGGCAGTGAGCCGAACTCAGGCGCAATGCGAATGCCGCCGCGCATGAACACGAAGCCATCGATATGGACCAGCGCCATCGCCCCGGCGCGCGGTCGCGCCAGGATCCCGTGGCCGGCAGCGAACACCGCATCGACGCCTGGGGTGACGATCAACCCGAGCGCCTTGTCGATGAACAAGCTGCTGCTGAGTGCCAGGTAGTTCGAGGGTGGCGAAGTCGGCGCGACGATCTCGATGGTGCTGCCGGCAGGGACGAAATCGATGCATTGCTGCAGGCTGCGGCCGAAACAGGTGCCGCCCGGGTTCGCATCGGGCCAGCGGATCGGCGCGCTGCCGGCACGCGCGTCGGGAACGGCGGCAGCCACCAATGTGCCGAGCAGGGGTAGCGCGGTTACCAATTTCCACATCTGTGCAGATATCCGTGCAGGAAAACCAATCACTGCACAAACGCAGGAATGGCACACTTCCGTGCACGGCGCGCTTCCGTGCACATCTCTTTTTCTCGAAGCCAGACGAAGCCAAGTGCTCCAGGTAAAGGAAGACGACGATCTCGAACGCATGGCCGAGCTGCTCGGCAGCCTGGCGCCCGCAGGGCCCGAGGCGCTCGGGATCTGGATGCGCGAGGCACAGGCGGACCTGCGCCGGGTTGCGCACGCCGAGCGCATGTCCGTGCGTGCGGGCGAGACGCTGTCGACCACCGCGCTGGTCAACGAGGCGTATCTGCGCTTCGCCCAGGGCGGCTCGCGCTTCGTCGATCGCAAGCATTTCTTTGCCACCGCCGCCCGCGCGATGCGCCAGATCCTGGTCGACTACACGCGCGTGCAGCGCGCCCAGAAACGCGGCTCGGGCGTCGTGCACGAAGCCCTCGACGCGGTGCTCGAGCAGCCGTCGGATGCACCATTTGGGGTGGACCTGCTGATTCTCGATCGCGCGCTCGACGCCCTCGAGCAAGCGCTCCCGCGCGCCGCGCAAGTAGTGCAGCTGCGCTTTTTCGTGGGGCTCTCCGATCGTGAGGTTGGTGAGATCCTGGAGGTCGAGGAAAGCACCGTGCGTCGCGACTGGCTCAAGGCGCGCGGCTGGCTGTTCCTGCACCTCGGCGGCAGTCAGTACTGATAAGTCTGAAACGGTCCATCCTGGACCGTTCAGACGCGCTCTACAAAAAGTGTCATTTTGTTTCGCTTCATTTTCGCTGACGGGCGTCATCGAAAATGGTGGCACATCCGTGTGCCACGCCGGTTCCTTGCGTCCATGGGAATTCATGTCAGTGACAGCGCCGCCGCCAGATCCGGAAAATCTAGAAGCTGCGGTGGACGCGCTGCTCGACCTGCCGGCGGCCGAACGCGAGCGCGCGCTCGCGCGCATCGCGGCCCAATCCCCGGGCCGTGCCGCCGAGCTCAAGCGCTGGCTCGGTGCGATCGATGCCTCAGCCGGCCTGCTCGAAAACGCCGCCGGTCCGTCGGGCGCGCTGGATCGACTGGGGCCCTGGCGGATCGGCGGACTGCTCGGCCGCGGCGGCAGTGGCGAGGTCTATCTCGGCCAGCGCAGCGATGGCGCGTTCGAGCGCAAGGTCGCGATCAAGCTGCTGCGCAGCGACCGCGATGCCGACTGGCGCATCACCGAAGAACGGCGCCTGCTGGCGCGGCTGGTCCACCCGCATATCGCCGGGCTGCTCGACGGTGGCATCGCCGCCGATGGCCGGCCGTACCTGGTCATCGAGTACATCGAGGGGCTCACCCTCGATCGCTGGCTGAGCGAACGCAAGCCCGGCTTGAGCGTGCGCATGCGGGTATTCGCGGCGCTCGGGGAGGCGGTCGCCTACGCGCATGCCAACGGCGTCGTGCACGCCGATCTCAAGCCCGCCAACGTGCTGATCACGGCCGACGACCAGCCCAAGCTGCTCGACTTTGGCATTGCACGGCTGCTCGATCACGGCGCCACGAACGCGTCGGGCGGACGCATGCTGAGCCCGGAGTTTGCCGCGCCGGAGCAGTTTCTCGCCCAGGAGGCGACCCCGCAGACCGATGTCTACGCGCTCGGCCTGCTGCTCTACCTGCTGCTTACCGGGCGGCTGCCACAGGACACAGCCGGGCTGTCGGTGGCGCAACTGCGTAGTCTGCGGCTGAACCAGCCGGTGCCGCCACCAAGCGCGCGGGCGACGCCCGCCCTGCTGCCGGCGAAGCGCCTCACCGGCGATCTCGACGCCATCGTCCTGCGCGCGCTCGCGCGGGAACCGACGCAGCGGTACCTCACTGTCGCCAGCCTGCTCGCTGACTTGCGGGCCTGGGCGAGTCACCATCCCGTGCGCGCCCGCGGCGGCGGGCGCGCCTACGTGGCCGCGCGCTGGTTGCGTCGCCATTGGCTCGCAGTCGCCCTTGCCATGGTTGCGACCAGCGCCCTGGTAGCGGGTGCCGGGGCCGCGCTGTGGCAGTCGCGTCAGGTCCGTGCCGCCCACCTGCACGCCGAGGCGATCCGCGACTTCCTGAGCGAGCTGATCGCGGCCAGCGATCTGCGCACGGTGCGCCAGCCCGCGAACGCAGTGCCGGCGTTGCTGCGCGCAGCAGTCGGCCGGATCGAGGCGCAGCCGCTCGGTCCCGAAGTCGACACCGAGATCCTGGTGCTGCTGGCGACTGCGCTGCTCTCGCACGAGCAGTACGCGGCGGCGGAACAGGCGCTGGCGCTGGCGGACGCGCGGGCCTCGGCAGTCCGCAGCGGCAAGTCCCTCGAAGTCGAGCGCGCCACGCTGCACGCAGAGCTCGCCCTGATCCCGCTCGACTTCGTCACCGCGCGCAAGGCCATCGATTCAGCACGCGCAGCCCTCGGCGATCGGCCCGAGCCCGAAGCACTCAGCCTGATCGACGCACGCGTGCGTGTGCGGGAAGGCGATGTCGACCGCGCGCTCGGCATCCTCGAAACGCTGATCGCCGCGCGCGAACGCGACGCCGGCGCGCGCCACGTGCGTACGCTCGCGGCACGCCTGTGGAAGCTCGAAGCGCTGCGCATGGACCACCGCCGGGAAGCGGCGATCAGCTTCGGCGGGGCGCTGCTCAAGGACATCGAGGCCACGCTGCCCCCGGACCACGCATTGCTGCCGGCGGTGCTCAATCACCTCGGATTCGCGCATTTCGATCTCTACGAGGGGCAGCGCCATCCGCAGGGACTCGACCAGGCGCAGGCGGCCTTCGAGCGCGCGCTCGGCATTGCCCGCAAGCTCTACGGGGAAGGCAGCCTCGCCAGCATCAATGCGCGCGACGGGCTGGCGATGCTGCTGCACAACCGCGGCGATGCCGCGGGACATATCGCGCAACTCACGCAGATCGAGGCCGCCGAAAGTGCCCTGTTCGGGCGCGCCTCGCTGCGTCCGTGGCTGACGCGCTTCCATATGGGTTTCTCACGCTACCTCAGCGGCGAGCGCGAACAGGGCGAGCGCGACATCCTCGCGGCCGAAGCCGCTGTGGAGCGCACCGGCTCGCCCAAGGAGCTCGCCGTCATTCGCCAGCAGTGGGCGCTCCTGCTGCTGCGGGAGGGCCAGTCCGAGCGCGGGCTCGCCGCGGCCGAGCGCGCACTGGTGGCGCTCGGCGCGCTCAAGTCCGGCAGCGAGGCGATGCGCGCGTCCCTGCACCGGGCGCGAGCGCGGGCACTGGCTAACGCGGGCGATCACGCCGCGGCGTTGAAGGCAGCCGGTCTTGCCGTTGCAAGCGCGCTCTCGCTGGCCAAGGACCAGCCCGACGAGCTACGGTTTTCGCTTCAACACCGCATGCGCGCCGAGCTCGCGCTGGGCGACCTGGAGTCAGCCAGGCGGACACTCGCCGAGCTGAAAGCGCTGCCAGTGGGCAGCGAGGAGGGCGAGAAGGTGACGGCCAAGCTGGCGGAGCAGCTCTTGTAGCCTGGGTAAGCCGCAGGCCCACCCGGGGATAGGCTCGCGCCACCATTCCCGGGTGCGCTGCGCTTACCCGGGCTACAAGAGCTGGCTCTCGGAGATGAGCCGACGCGTCTTTTCCAACACCAATAACCAACAACCAACAACCAGCTCTTACACCGGCTCCGCGATCACGAACTCGATCAGCTCGCGCAGCAACGGGTCGTGTTCCCACTCCTCGCGCACGAAGACACCGGAGGCGATCGGCTGCAGCGGTTCACGCAGCGGGATCGCGACGACCTTGCGATCGCGCGTGACCCGGCCCGAAGGCAGCAATGGCAACACGGCGATGCCGAGCTCGGCCTCGACCATCTGCACGATCAGCGCGGTGGTGGTCGCCTGCAACGCGATCGCAGGCTGCAGCCCGGCGCGGTGGAAGGCTTCGAGCAGATGCTGGCGCCCGGTGGAGCCCGCTTCGAAGACGATCAAGGGCTCCGCCCCGAGCTCCTCGATGGCGACCTCGGAACGCCCCGCAAATGCGTGCGTCGCCGGCACCACCAGCGCCCAATCCATCGCGAACCAGTGGCGGTAGCGCAGGCCCTCGGGAAATTCCAGCGGCGCGCAGAAGCCGACTCCACAACTGCTGTCCTGCAGAAGCGCGGACAGGATCTGCACCTCGGTGCGCACCGACAGCTTGAGCTGCACGCCTGGATGCCGCGCGCGGAATTGGCGCAGGCGATCGATGAGCAGGAAGCTCGCCAGGTAATGGCTGCAGATCACCCGCAGCTCGCGCCCGAGGCCGGGATGGCGAAACATGCCGCCCAGCCGTTCTGCATCCGCGAGCATCACGCGCGCACGCGGCAGGAAGCGCCTGCCCTCCAGGGTCAGCGCCACGCTGTCGGCGTCACCGGAGCTGAGCAGGTCGACACCGAGCTCGGTCGCCAGTGCGCGCACGGTCGCCCGCAAATCACTCAGGCGCCGGTCCGAGCGCCGCGCGGCCAGGCTCCAGCTGCCGGCATCGACCACATCGACCAGCGTCTGCACGGCGAGACAGTTGAGCATCAGGTTGGTGTTCCAGAGCCAAGAGCATTTTCATCCACAGATTGCGCCGATTTCCGCAGATTTAGGAGCGTGTAGCTGGCCGGTGTCTGGTCTGGCCCATCGACCCGGGTGCCTCGAACCAATCTGCGCAAATCTGCGCAATCTGCGGAAAAAATGCTCTGCTTTTTCAAAGCTTCGATGGCCGCACCCGTTCAAAAATCGCGATGCAGCATCATCCGATAGCGTACCTCGCCGGAGCACAAGCGCTCGCACGCTTCGTTCAAGCGCTTCATCGGCAGGTGTTCGACCTGGGGCGCGATGCCATGGCGTGCGCAGAAGGCCAGCATGCGCTGCACTTCGTCCGGCCGGCCTAGCGGCGAAGAGGAGATCTGCAGCGCACGCGGGATCAGCTCGGCCGGGATCACCGGCGCACCTTCGCAACCGATGCCGAGCAGATGCATGCGCCCGTGCGCGCCCAGCATCGACAGCAGCTCGCGCCACGGCAGCGCCGCCGCCGTGGTGATCAGGATGCAGTCGAGCGCTCCCACCAGCTTCAGGTCCGCGGCCGAGGCGCTCGTCAACATGGCCCGATGTGCGCCGAGCGCGAGCGCGTCCACCGCCTGCGCCTCATTGCGCACCAGCGCCACCACCTCGCAGCCGAACGCGCGCAGAAAGCGCACCGCGAGGTGCCCCAGGCCACCGACGCCGACCACGCCGACACGATGGGTCGCATGCACATGGCGGGCGATCGGGGCGAACGCAGTGATGCCGGCGCAGAACAGCGAGCCGGCGGTCCGCGGATCGAGCGCGGCCGGCAGCGCCAGCGCCCACGCCCAATGACAGCGCGCGCGTTCGGCAAAGCCGCCGTGACCGTCAATCAGCAGTCGCTGCAGCGCATCGCAATGATTGAGATCACCGCGCCGGCAGGCAGTGCACACCATGCAGCTGCGCCGGTACCAGCCCACGCCGACGCGCTGGCCGAGCTCGAGCCCGAGCGCACCGCGGCCGAGCGCAGCCACACGACCGACGATCTCGTGCCCGGCCACCAGCGGGAACGGGCTGCGTCCCCAATCGTTGCGCCACATCGCGAGATCCGAATGGCACAACCCGCACGCCTCGACCTCGATCTCGATCTCGTCGGGCGCCAGCTGCGGCCATTCGAGCTCGATCGGCTCGAAGGCCCGCCCCGGTGCCATGGCCGCATACGCCCGTATCCGCCGCCCGACCGCTGCCGCCGGCAGCTCCAGCTCTTCGCTCTCGTGGGGTCCGGGGGAGAGGATCAGGCTCATGGCGGCGTTCACGCTGTGGGTTCAGCGATCAAGAACGCAGGAAGGCAGCGATTCCGTGCAGCTCTTCGTGGGAGCGGCCATGGCCGCGATGCTTCTGCCGTGCTTTGCTGGGCCCGTCTCATCTGAAACCCATGAGCAAAGCTCCGCGACGTTTGCGCCAACCGCTGCCGTCAGGCCAGCAGTTTCATCCCCGCGTGCTTCACTGCTCCAACATCAAAAGAAAGCGTACTTTCGCAACCTGCAGCCGCCCCCGCGCGCTCGATCAGGCAATCAGCGAAATCCGCCTTCCCGGCTTTGAACTGGCGATTTGCCTGCGCAATATGATCAGCCCGGTCCACTACCAATTCCCGGGTCTGCAGCAGAGCATCCAAGGCGGCGGCAATCTGCTCCCGGCTGAGGGAATAACAGGATGCCAATACCCAGACGAGCTCGACGATCGTCACTTGCGAGACGAACCCGGGATCTTGGGCCTGCAGCGCCTCCAGCAAACGAGTAGCGATACGCGCTTGCCTCGGATCGTCCTGCATGATGTAGCGCACCAGCACGTTGGTATCGAGGCCGATCACGGCGACGGAATTCCAAGCCGGTTGCCTCGACTGCCCGGACGGCCTGTCACTTTGCTTTCGCCGCTGCGGCGGCGATTGCAGAGTTCATTTCGTCGATTGAAATGGTGCGCGCGGGTGTACCAAACATGCCTTTCAATGCACTGATCGAACTCACTGCGGCGATCACCTCGAAGCGCCCGGCAGCTACCTGCACGAATTCGACCCGATCCCCCGTGTCCAGCTGCATTGCCCGACGGACATCGACTGGGATCGTAATCTGCCCCTTGCTCGTCAACGTGGCGGTGGACATCAGAACCTCCTTACTATGAGGTAAGGAGTATAGCGCGCAGCTTGTCGTGCGAGCGGCCATGGCCGCGATGCTCTAGTTTGGATTTCAAGTCTTTAAAAAACCGAGCAGAAGCGCGCAGCCATGGCTGCTTCCACAAGACCCTTAGCCCAACCGCTCGCCCAGCCACTTCGAAATATCCCGGATCTCCTCGGCGCAGACCGAGTGGGGCATCGGATAGCTTTTCCATTCGACCGAATTGCCGAGCGCGCGGATCCAGTCGCGGCTCATGAGGCCGAGCGCCTCGGGGACCACCGGGTCGAAGCGCCCGTGCGCCATGAAGATCGGCACGGAGCGGCTCTCGGCCGCGGCCTCCTCGGGAAAGGTGGTGTTGAGCGGCAGATAGGTCGAGAGCGCGATCAGCCCGAGCAAGGGTACGGGCTGGCGCAGCCCGGCGGCGAGCGTGATCGCCCCGCCTTGCGAGAATCCAGCCAGGATGATCCGGCCCGGTGGTGTCCCACGCTCGCCCTCCCGCGCGATCAGCGCGTTGATGCCCGCGATCGACGCCCGCACGCCGACCGCATCCTGCTTGGAAGCGATGTCGACGCCGCCGATGTCGTACCAGCCGCGCATGCGCATGCCGCCATTGACCGTGATCGCCCGCATCGGCGCGTTCGGAAACAAGAACCGCAAAGGCGCCCAGCTCTTCGGCACCAGCTCCGGCACGATCGGCTCGAAGTCATGCCCATCCGCACCCAGCCCATGCAGCCAGATCACCGTGTGCTTCGGATTCGGGCCAGTTTCGAGTTCGATGCAATCGAGCAATGCAGTCACAGTCCACGTCCATCCGCCAGCGAGGCCGCGATGATATGGGCAAGTCGTCGCGGTGGCGTGGAAGGCGAAAGCGAGAGCAAGGGCATTTCATCCGCAGATTTCGCAGATCAGGTAGGTCATGTTGTCCGCGGTAGCGGACTACTTGACATCGTCCGGCGACGAGCCGTCAAGTAGCTTGCTGCGCAAGCAACATGACCTACAAGAACGCGAAATCTGCGCATGAATCACTTTGCTCGGCGCTCGAAGCCCGGCCGCCGCAACCTATACTGATCGCCTGAGTCCAGCGGTTAACTGCCCATGCAACCTAAACTTGCCCGTCTTGCCTTGCTCGTTACACTGCTGGCCCTGCTCGCCGCGTGTGGGAGCAAAGGGCCGCTCGTCCTGCCTTCCGAGGAGCCGGCGCCGGCGCCGTCGGAGTGAGTGCGCTGCGCTTTGCGAAGATGGAAGGGGCGGGCAATGATTTCGTGGTGCTGGATCTCACCGGCGATGCGGTGGAGCCGGATGCCGTGCAGGCACGCCGGATCGCGGATCGGCATTTCGGGATCGGTTGCGACCAAATCCTGCTGATCGAGGCGGCGGCCAGCGCGGAGGCGGCGTTCGGTTATCGCATCCTCAATGCCGACGGTAGCGAGGCGGGACAGTGCGGCAATGGCGCACGCTGCGTGGCGCTGTACCTGCGCGAGCGGCACGGGCTGGCCGATGGGGCGCTGCTCGACAGTCCGGGTGGACCGGTGCAGGTGCGCTTCATTGGCGCCGACCGTGTCGAGCTGGCGCTCGGCAAGCCGCGGTTCGAACCCGCTGACATTCCCTTCGACGCGGCGCAGTCGGCGGCGGTTTACCCAATCGACGTCGACGGTAAGGCACTGCAGATTTCGGCATTGTCGATGGGCAATCCGCACGCGGTCGTGCTGGTCGACGACTGCGCGAGCGCGCCGGTGGCGCTTCTCGGTCCCGCTCTCGAAACGCATCCGCGCTTTGCCGACCGCTGCAATGTCGGCTTTGCGCAGGTGCTCGAGCCCGGCCATATCAAATTGCGCGTGTTCGAGCGCGGCGTCGGCGAGACACTGGCCTGCGGCAGCGGCGCCTGTGCGGCAGTGGTCGCGCTGCGGCGCCGCGGCGTGCTCGCGGCGTCCGTGCTGGTCGACCTGCCGGGTGGGCGGCTCGAAGTACGCTGGCGCGGTCCCGGCGATCCGGTCTACCTGATCGGGCCGGCGCGTTTTGTTTTCGAAGGAGAGTTCGTATTGGAAGTTTGAACAGGTCCTTCCCTGGACCTTTCAAACACGCTCAACCAAAAACGTGGTTTTAGTTTCGCTACATTTCCATGGTTTCAGCCATGAAAATGGCGGCACATCCGTGTGCCGCGCACATCCCTTGTAGAGAGGTTTCTTCGTGACCGAATATGCCGACTTCACCCCCGACCGCGTCGCCGGTTATCTGCGCCGCAATCCTGGTTTCCTGGGCGATTTCCCGGATCTCGCGCTCGCGCTGGTGATGCCGCGCGACACCGGCACGGCGACTTCGCTGACCAATTACCAGCTCGAGATCCTGCGCGAAAAGAACCGCTCGATGAGCCAGCGCCTGCGCGACCTCGTTACCGTCGCCGAAGAGAACCAGACGCTGGTCGGGCGCGTGCACCAGCTCGCCCTGCGCCTGCTGCGCGCGCAGGACCTGCGCGAGACTGTGCTCGCGATCGCGGCCAGCATGCGCGAGGATTTCCACACCGATCTCGTGCGCATCTGCCTGACCGGGATGCCGCGGATCGGTGTCGAGGAGCCGTGGCTGATCGAGATCGAGAATGACGCCGAGGCGCTCGCGCGTTTCCAGGAAGTGCGCAGCCGGGGTGAGCCGCTGTGCGGCCGCCTGCGCGCCGAGAAGCTCGAATTCCTGTTCGCCGAGCTGGCCGGAGAAGTGGCGTCGACGGTCGTGCTGCCCTTCGGCAGCGCCGGCTTTCTCGGCATCGGCAGCGCCGACCCCAATCGCTTCCATCCCGGCATCGGCACGGTTTTCCTGCGGCAGATCGCCGAACTCATCGAGACCGCGCTGCTGGCAGCGGCAGGCCGTGGCCGACCCGAGTAATTCGCTTGATGAGCTCCGCGCCGACTGGCGGCTGCCGGTCGACGATTTCCTCGCGCACCTGCAAGTCGAGCGGCATCTCTCCAAGCGCACGCTGTCGGCATACCGCATGCAGCTCATGGCGCTGGGCGCTGGCTTCGCGGCCAGCGATGCGGCTGACTGGACACAACTGCGGCGCGAGCATGTCCGGGCCGCGATCAGTGCCGGCCATCGTCGTGGCCTGGCGCCTCGCAGCCTCGCGCAAATGCTGGCGGCGTTGCGCAGCTTCTATGCGTGGCTGCGGCGCGCTCGCCATCCCGAGCTGATCTCACCAGCGCTCGGTATCCGCGCGCCGAAGGCCGGCAAGCGCCTGCCCGCTGTGCTCGATGCCGACGCCATGACCCAGCTGATCGAGATCCCCGCCGGCGAGCAGCTGTCGACGCGAGATCGCGCACTGCTCGAGCTGTTCTATTCGAGCGGGCTGCGCCTGTCGGAGGTCGCAGGCTTGAGCTGGCGTGACCTCGATCTCGCCGACGGCAGCGTGCGCGTGCTCGGCAAAGGTGCCAAGACGCGCATCGTGCCGGTTGGATCGAAGGCGCTGGAGGCGCTGGGCGCGCTCGCCGCCGAGCATGGACAGGAACCCGATCAACCGGTCTTCGGCAACGGCCGCGGTGGCCCCTTGAGCACCCGCGGCATCCAGGCCCGCGTCAAATACTGGGCCCAGCGCCAGGGCATCTGGCAACGCGTGCATCCGCACCTCTTACGCCACTCCTTCGCCAGCCACATGCTCGAATCCAGCGGCGACCTGCGCGGCGTCCAGGAACTGCTCGGCCACGCCGACATTGGCACGACCCAGGTCTACACCCACCTCAACTTCCAGCACCTCGCCGAGGTCTACGATCGGGCGCACCCGCGGGCGAAGCGGAAGGCGTGAGCGTTTCTTGGTGGGTCTGCGCTGTGCGCGGACGCTGTTTCGGCCATCGAGCAAAGCCGGGATGCCGTGCTTCAACGTAGGTCAGGTTGCGCCCGCGAAGTCTGTGCCCTGGCGACAGCGGCGATGGGGCGCTACCTGACATCCACAGCGCCGCGAACCGGTGTCACACGCGTCCGATCACCACCATCGCCTGATCTCGGGTCTACGTGGACGCAACATGACCTACAAAAGCTTACGGCTCTTCGGTCAGCTTCTGTGCTTCCGCTTCGCGGCCACTGTTGCGGTAGAGCTCGGCGAGGGCAGTGCGGACGAGGCGGCGCATGTCGCCGGAGGCAGTGCCAGCGAGCTTGGCGTCGAGGGCGAGCAGCAGCGCTTCGGCTTCGTCGATGCGCTCGAGACCGATCAGCGAGCGGGCGTGGCGGGCTGGTGCGAGTTGCGCGAAGACGACTTGCGGGTCTTTGGCAATTTTCGCCTCATCCATCAGCCGGGCGCTGATGCGCTCGGCTTCCGCGAAGCGCTGCTGTTTCTGCAGGGAGCCCGCGTGCTGGTAGAGCACTTGCAGGCGCTCGGTGTCGCCGGCCGGCAGCAATTTCTCGGCAATCTTCCAGGCCAGTTCGAAGTTCTGGTCGGCCTCGGCGTAGAAGCCACGATCGCGCAAGAAAGCGGCGTATTCCGAACGCACCGCGATGCTTTGCCGATGCTCGCTGCCGAAGCGCGCTTCGGTTCCGCTGAGGGCTTTCTCGAACAAGGGTCGCGCCTGCTCGAACTTCTGCAGCTTCGTGTACAGCACGGCGAGATCTCTCGCGCTCTTCAAAGTCAACGGATCGCTGGGCCCCAAACGCTCGAGCCGCTGGGCGTAAGCGTCGGCAATGAGGCCATTGGCCTCGTCCAACCGACCGTCGTCGAACAGCAGGTTGCCAAGATTCGCCATCAGCATGGATCGCTCCGGGTGCGTAGCGCCGAGCGATTTTTCGGCAAGGGCCAGCGCCGCGCGCAACTGTGCTTCAGCGCCGGCAAGATCGCCGGCCTTGCGGGAAACCACTGCCAGGTTATTGGCCGCACTCAAGGTCTGCCAATGATCCGCTTCCAGCAGGCGCAGGCGCTCGTCATAGGCCTGACGCAGAAGGTCGCGCGCTTCCTCGCTGCGGCCGATATCGGCATACAACATGGACAGTTGAATGGTGGCGACCAGTGCGTCGGGATCGATCGCCTGCAGTTTCGCCTTGGCCGTCGCCACGGCTTGCTCGGCAACTTTCTCCGCTTGTTCCAGCCGCCCGGCTTCGCGCTCGAACAGGGTCCGCTTTGACAAAGCCCAGACTTCCAGGCGTGCATCCCAGCCGGCCTCGCACGCCGTGCAGGACTGCGCGGGCAGGGCAGCAAGCTGTGCGAATCCGCGATCAAAGGCCGCGGTGGCCGCGGCGTCTTCGCCCATCTGGGACAGCGCGACAGCGAGATGCAGGCGCGCATTGATCGCAGCCGGGCCGGATGCCGCGGGTCCCATCTCGGCAAGTTGCGCCTCGAGCAGATCGCGCGCTTGGCGCGCGAACCCACCGTTGAGCAAGGCCCGCGCTTCGCCGATGCGGACCAGATCGAGCTCGATGCCGCTGATCTCGGCCGCCCGGTAGTCAGCGGCTGCCGCGTGATAGAGCTCACCCGCCAGGTCCAGGTCGCCCAGCGCCTTGTAGGTCTCGGCAAAATAGTAGCGCATGCGCGCGCGCGCTTCCGGTGCATCGGCCAGCGCCTGTTCGACTTCACGAACACCATGGTCCATGACATCGCGCACGCGCACTTCTCGACCTTGCGCGAACACCGGATTGGCGCTCGAGAAGATCGTGCCCATGAAGCGCAGGCTGGCGTCGGTCTGCCGCCGCTGTGCCTGCTCATCGAGTGCGAAGCGCGTGCTAACGGCGACCGCGCCGATCAGCGCCAGCAGCACGACCACGCTCGCTCCAACCAGCACCTTGTTGCGGCGCGCGAAGCGCCGGATCTCGCTGATCGTCGTTGGCCGCTGCGCCAGGATCGGTTCGTCGGCGAGATAGCGCCGCAGATCCTCCGAGAGCTCGGCGGCATTCTGGTAGCGCGCTGCCTTGTCCTTTGCCAGTGATTTGGCAAAGATCGTCGTGAGATCACCGGCAAACTCGGCACCGTGTTGGGAAAGCGGCCGCGCCGGCGTGTCGCAAATCCGTTGCAGCGCATGCGCCAGGCTGGAGCCGCTGACATCGTACGGCAGGACCCCGGTGAGCATCCGGTAGCCGATCATTCCGAGTGCGTAGACGTCGGTCCGGATATCGACGCCGCCCGGCTCGCCGATGGCCTGTTCCGGGCTCATGTAGGCAATCGTGCCCACCACCATGCCGGCGGTGGTGAGTTCGGAGGCAGGGTTCTCCTCCCCAGTCAGGCGAGCGACGCCGAAGTCGAGCACCTTGGGCTCGCCGTCGGCCTGTACCAGGATATTCCCGGGCTTGAGATCGCGGTGAATGACGCCGCGGATATGCGCATGCTCGACGGCGGTACAGACCCGCATCAGGATCTTCAGGCGCGCGCGCGCGTCGATCTCGCGACAGTAGTCGAGCAGGCCCGAGCCCTCGACATATTCCATGACGATATAGGGCACGTGGCCGAGCGAGGCATCGGTACGCCCGCTGGCGAAGATCTGGGCAATGCCAGGATGCTTGAGGCGGCCCAGGATCTCGGCTTCTTGCTGGAAGCGCGCCAGCATCTCCGGCTGATGCAGACCCGCATGCAAGGTCTTGATTGCGACCAGCCGCTTAGGGTGGAGTTGTTCTGCGAGAAAAACCACGCCCATGCCGCCGGCATCGATCACCCGCACGATCCGATAGTCATCGACGCGCCGATCGATCCACGACTGTGGGCCGTCAGCGATCGCGGGAGCTGCCGAAGAAGGAACGTGGGCAGGCAGATCTGCCTGCACCACCGTGGTCGCTCCGCCCGCGGATGCGTGGCCCGACGTTACCAAGCCCGGCGTCGTGGGGCCCGGGCGCTCGCTCATTCGAATCCGTTATTGAACAACGGTTGCTCCTGGACCGGTCCGCCGACGAAGAGGATACGCCCGCTTTCCTGGCGTAGGTCCCCTGGACCGTTGTCGGTTACGGTCAGCAGGAAACTGCGGCCATTGCGAATCGCCCCATTGCCCATGCCCAGCCATTGCAGCGTCAGGGCATTCCCGGACGTCGCCGGCCCGAAGCGTCGAAACACCCAATCCGGGCCAAAGGTCTCGGCGTGGAAGGTCGCCAGCACCTGCGCCGTGGTGCAGTTGATGAACTCGAAGCGGATCAGGCCCGCATTGGGCAGGTAACCTGGGTCCTCTGGCAGCAGCTCCGGGTCAACTGAGGTGGCGTCGAAGATCTGCTGGCAGCTACTGCCCGCTTTCCGGAGATCGATGTTGCTGATCGTCGTTGAGCCGCTTCCCCCTTTGGCCGCACCCGGGTTGACGTCTGCGATCGTGATCGTCGCCACGTCGGTCTGCAGGCGATCCGGCGTGCCGTCCGCATTGCCGTCGCCACTGTTGGGCGCGAGATTCTCGTCAGCATCCGAGGGGCCGTCGATATCGGCATCAGGGACGCGGGTCAAGCTCCACACGCCTTCATCGGTGCCGGCGTGCACAGTCGGGGAGCCGCTGACGGGGACCGAGACGGCGAGCGACTGCGCCGAATCGAGCGGGAGCCCGATACTGATCGAGAGCCAGCTGGTGCCACCGTTGTCCGTGAAATAGACACCGCCCGGACTGGTGTCGGAGCCGGCGGCGCCGGCATAGACCCGCCCCGGATTCGCCGGCTCTACGCGCAGCACGCGAACGCGGACATTGGCGATGCCGTTGTCGGCCGGAACCCAGCTGGCCCCACCGTTGATGGTCTTGTACACGCGGCCCGGCTCATCCGGCTTGGTCGGGTCGGAAAGCGCGGCGAACAGGTTGTTGGGTTGTCCAGGTATGGCGATCAGCGAGTTGATGTTCTGCACCGAACCGGTGCTGCTCATCAGCGGCAGGCCGGCACTCGCGCTGGTCCACTCCAAGCCGCTGTTGGTGCTCTTGAACACGCCGTTGGCCAGGGTCGGGACCGGGTCATTGCAGGAGAAACAATAACCACTGAGCCGCGTGCCCGCATACAGGGTGGTCGCCGAACCGGACTGAAACACCATTGCCACCGGTTGCGGATACATGAGCCGCGGCTGGCAACCGCCGAGCGGCAGCGTGTCGCGCGGCGTCCAGCTGATCGATCCATTCGAACTCCGCCAGATACGGGGAACTTCCAGCTGTGGGGAATTGCCGAGACAGGCGACTCGACCGTTGGCACCGAAGTAAATGACTTGCGAGAGCCCGCCCTCCGCTGAAAGCGGGTCGATCAACATGGTGTTGACTTCGCCGATGGCGGCCGGACCGGTCTCGGGCAGTGGAATCAGGTTGTCGGCCACCGCCCAGCTGACGCCGCCATCGCTGCTGCGAAAGATGCCGCCGCGGAAACTGTTGGGCAGCGCTCCGAGTGGCGCGAAATCAGCTCCCAGGGCAAACATGCGCGTGGTTGCCGGCGAGCTGGCAGTGACGGGATCGAACACGATCGCGTTGACCGTATCGAGTCCCAGGTTGGCATTGGTGCGCAACCAGTTCTGGCCAAAATCATCGGACAGATAGAGCGCGGCCGAGGTCGCTTCCGTGCGCAGATTGCGCAGGCCGGCGTAGACCCGCTGTGGCCGGGTCGGGTGTACCGCAACGGTTTCGATGCGTGTGCCGCGCAGTCCGGCACCGATCACGCTCCAATTGGTACCCGCATTGTTGGTGACGAACACCTCGCCCGATACCGAAAACGCGATCCAGCGTGAAGGGTTTGCGGGATCGACGATGATCGGTCCGATCGAGGCTGGATCGCCGACAGTGACGCTGAGGCCATTGTTTCGCGGCGCGAAGCTGGCGCCATTGTCGGGGCTGAAAAGCACGCCATTGGAACTACCGAAGACGATGTTGTTGGTCGCTGAGGGATGTACATCCAGGCTTTGCATCCGCTGGGTTGGCCCGACCGGCAAGGAAACCGACTGCAGGAAGCTCGCGCCACCATCGGTCGAGCGGTAATTGCCGAAGACATTGGAGACGAACACAGTCCCCGGAATATTGGGGTTGTAGGCGAGCAGGCTCACCGGCTCCGTGGTCGGGCCACCGGAATTCCAGGGACCGGTGATCGGCGAAAAACTGGCGCCGCCGTTGATGCTCTTGTACAGGCTGGCGGAAAAGCTGCTGGTGTCGCGCTCGAGCACCCACACCAGGATCTTCAGCGGGTCGTTGGGATCGACCGCGAGCCGGTCGAGCTTGTTTGGCAGGGTGGAACCGCCAGCGGGGGACCAGGTGCTGCCGCCATCGACCGAACGAAACAAGCCGGCATCGGCAGTCGCCAGGAACACCCTGGTCGGATCGCTCGGCGCGTAGGCGATATCGACGGTGCGAAAGCTGGTCGTCGTGGTTGGCAGGCCGACGTCCTTGCGTAGCCAGCTGCGCCCGCTGTCTTGCGTAGCGAATACGCCGCGCGCGCCGGCCAGGAGTAGCCGTCCGGGCAGCGTGGGGTGGGGCACCACCACCCCCGCGCCGGCGCTCACGGTCGCGAGTCCGGCGGTGGCAGCCACCCAGGTATTGCCGCCGTCGTTGGACCGGTAGACGCTGCGATGCGCGGTCGCATAGAAAACATTGGGTTGCCCGGTTCCGGGAACGGCACTGTCGACGCGCCCGCCGAAAGGCCCATTGCTGGTCCAGCGCGCATTGCCGGCAAGTGCCGGCTGCACATACACGCATGCAAAGGCCGCGCACGCGATGCCTGCGCGTAGCGTGGACGCAGCCCAGGAGCTTCTCCGGTTCATGGTTTTGACTCCTGATGGTGCGGCGCCCACTGTAACCCCGGGCGGTCGCTGACACTTCAAAATAAACGAAACGTTGACATGGGCAAGGCGTTGACGACAGCAGGTCGTGGCGACCCGACCGGCTGCCGGCATAGGTGCTTCGTCACAAATTCTCATTACAGAGAATTCGTGCCGGTTGGACTTCGCCCGCGGAGCAAAAACGTGGTTCTTGCTGCGCGATGGCCAGCTGTACCCTAAGCGACAGGGAAATGATGCGGCGGACAATGAGTACGACCCTCTACTTCTTTCCACACGCCGCGCTGTCGTTCGTGCGCGATGGTGACTCACAGGCGCACGCGCATCGGGCGCTGCAACTCAGCGTCGCGCTCGAAGGCCACATCCGGTCGCTGGAGGATGGACGTTGGGAGGAGCATCTTTTTCTCGCGTGCTCGCCGCAGCAGCCGCATCGCATCCGCACCACCGGCGCGCTTTGCGCGCACTTGTTCATCGATCCGGGTCCGCGCTGCCACCAGCTGTGGAGTGCCGCGGGAGCGGTGCCGTCGATCCCTGGCTTGGATTTGATCGCCGCGCTGCGAGCGCTCGCAGACGGGCCGCGTGATGAGATCCGAGCGCACGAGCTGACCTGGGAATGGCTGTCGCAGAGCCTGCCGGGTCTCTTGCCCGATGGTGCACCGGCAGATCCGCGCATCCAACGGGCGCTCGCCCATCTCGAAGCCAACCCCGACGCAGCCAGCAATCACCGCGAGCTGGCGCAATTGACCCACCTTTCGGTGAGCCGCTTTGCCGAACGCTTCCGCCTCGAAACCGGCATGGCGGTACGCAATTACCTGCTCTGGCGCCGCCTGCTGCGCTCAGTCGCCGCCCTGCAGGCCGGCGCCAGCGTGACCGATGCAGCACTCGACGGCGGCTTTGCCGACACCGCCCATCTTTCGCGCAGCTTCAGGAGGACCTTCGGGGCGGCGCCGACGGATATCGGGTGACGCGGTTTCGGTTTCGGTTGTCGGTTTCGGAAGAGCTCCGGCCCCTTCTGCCCTTTCCGAAACCGAAACCTAAATCCGAAACCTGCTCCTACACCGTCCCTGGATTCGGCCGCTCGCTGTCGATCCCGTACTTGGCAATCGCGTCGGCGATCCGCTGGCGCTCGAGTTTGCCATCGTCGACGAGCGCGGTCAGCGCGGCGACGACGATGTGGTAGCGGTCGACTTCGAAGAAGCGGCGCAAGTTGGCGCGTGTGTCGGAGCGGCCGTAGCCGTCGGTGCCGAGCACGTTGTAGCGCATTCCATGCGGCAGGTACGGACGGATCTGCTCGGCATAGGCGCGCACGTAATCGGTGGCCGCAATGACCGGCCCGCTCGCGTCAGCCAGCACCTGTGAAACGTAGGGCACGCGGCGTTCGGTCAGCGGATGCAGGCGGTTGTAGCGCTCGACGTCGACGCCATCGCGGCGCAGTTCGTTGAAGCTCGGGCAGCTGTAGATATCGGCGGCGACGCCGAAATCGGTCGCCAGCAATTCCGCGGCAGCAATCGATTCACGCAGGATGGTGCCAGAACCGAGCAGGCTGACGCGGGGCACCGTCGCTGCAGCGTCGGTTGCGCTGCGGCCGAGCAGGTACATGCCGCGGATGATCCCTTCCGCCGCGCCTTCGGGCATTTCCGGATGGGTGTAGTTCTCGTTGACCAGGGTGATGTAGTAGTAGCAGTCCTCCTGCTCGGTGAGCATGCGGCGCATGCCGTCCTGGATGATGATCGCGACCTCGAAGGAGAAAGTGGGGTCGTAGGAGCGGCAGTTGGGAATGGCACCGGCGAGCAGGTGCGAGTGGCCGTCCTCGTGCTGCAAACCCTCGCCGTTGAGCGTGGTGCGACCGGACGTGGCACCGAGCAGGAATCCGCGCGCGCGCATGTCACCGGCGAGCCAGGCGAGGTCGCCGACGCGCTGCATGCCGAACATCGAGTAGAAAATGAAGAACGGCAGCATCTGCAGGTTGTTGGTGCTGTAGCTGGTGGCGGCCGCCAGCCACGACGAGAACGCGCCAGCCTCGGTGATGCCTTCCTGCAGCACCTGGCCGGTCTCGTCCTCGCGGTAGTACATCAGCTGGTCGGCATCCATCGGCTTGTATTTCTGGCCGAAAGGCGCGTAGATGCCGATCTGCCGGAACAGGCCTTCCATGCCGAAGGTGCGTGCCTCGTCGGCGACGATGGGCACCACGCGCGGACCGACTGCCGGATCGCGCAAGGTGATGTTGAGCGCCTGTACGAATGCCATCGTCGTGGAGATCTCGCGATCACCCGATGCCTTGAGCAGGCGGTCGAAGACCTCGATTCCCGGCGTGGCCAATGATTCGTCGGCCTTGCGGCGGCGCTGCGGCAGTGAGCCACCGAGCGCTTCGCGGCGGGCGCGCATGTACACCATTTCCGGCGAATCTTCGGCCGGCTTGTAGAAGGGCACATCCTCGAGCTTGTCATCCGGGATTGGGATGTTGAAGCGGTCGCGGAAGGCCTTGACTGCCGCGCTGTCCATCTTCTTCTGCTGATGGGTGATGTTCTGCGCTTCGCCGGCCTTGCCCATGCCGTAACCCTTGACGGTCTTGGCCAGGATCACGGTCGGCATGCCCTTGGTGGTCGTGGCCGCGTGGTACGCCGCGTAGACCTTGTGCGGATCGTGGCCGCCGCGGTTCAGGCGCCAGATATCCTCGTCGGACATGTTGGCCACCATGGCCGCGGTTTCCGGCGACTTGCCGAAGAAATTCTCGCGCGTGTAGGCGCCGCCCTTGGCCTTGTAGTTCTGGTACTCGCCGTCGACCGTCTCCATCATGATCTTGCGCAGCTGGCCCTTGGTATCGCGCGCGAACAGCGGATCCCAGTAGCTGCCCCAGAGCACCTTGAGCACGTTCCAGCCGCCGCCGCGGAACACGCCCTCGAGCTCCTGCACGATCTTGCCGTTGCCGCGCACCGGTCCGTCCAGGCGTTGCAGGTTGCAGTTGACCACGAAGATCAGGTTGTCGAGACCCTCGCGACCGGCCAGCGCGATCGCGCCCAATGATTCCGGCTCGTCGGTCTCGCCGTCGCCCAGGAAGCACCAGACCTTGCGATTGCTTTCCGGCATCAGGCCGCGGTTTTCCAGGTACTTCCAGAAGCGCGCCTGGTAGATCGCGGTGATGGGCCCCAGCCCCATCGAAACTGTCGGTGTCTGCCAGAAATCCGGCATCAGCCACGGATGCGGGTATGAGCTGATGCCCTTGCCGTCGACCTCCATGCGGAAGTTGTCGAGCTGCGCATCCGTCAGCCGGCCTTCGAGATAGGCGCGGGCATACACGCCGGGCGAGCTGTGGCCCTGGATGTACAAAAGGTCGCCGGGATGGCCGTTGCCGGGCGCATGCCAGAAGTGATTGAAACCGACGTCGTACAACGTCGCCGAGGAGGCAAAACTGGCGATGTGCCCGCCGAGCTCACCCGGCTTGCGGTTGGCCCGCAGCACCATCGCCATCGCGTTCCAGCGCAGGATCGTGCGGATGCGCCACTCGAGCGCGCCGTCACCCGGGTGACGTGCCTCCATGTTCGGCGGGATCGTATTGATGTATTCGGTGGTCGGATCGAACGGCAGGAAAGCACCGGCGCGCCGCGACACCTCGACCATCCGCTCGAGCAGGAAATGCGCCCGATCCGGCGACTCGCGCTCGATCACCGCCTCCAGCGCATCCAGCCATTCCTGGGTCTCGACCGCGTCGATATCGGTCTTGGAAACATCGAGCTTCTGGTCCACTGGCCCTCCTAAGGGCTTCGCATTCGGCTGTCGTCAGACAGTCGATTATGGGGCGCTCGGAGGGGCCAGTCGAACATCGCACGCTGACAGTGTGCGCGGGCTTTGAAAAAGAGCGGGACGGGAAGGACGCGAAGGTAAAGCAGAAAGGAAGAGAAGGGGAGCAAATGCTCTTGGGGTAAGCGGCACGGCGCCCGTCAACTGCGGGTTTTCGTGCGGGCCTGGTGCTCAACAATCTCTGGAAATCAAGGGCTAGGCGTTGGTTCGTCGCGAGATGTCCCAACCAGAATGCTGGCTTTCCCTCGCTTCCTTTCTGCTTTCCCTTCGCTTCCTTCCGCCCCGCTTTTTTTGACCCAAAGCTCACAGATCAAACTTCGTCACCTCGAACCCGCGCCGGCGATATTCGGCCCAGCGTTCACGCGAGCCGACGCGTTCGGCGGGGTCGGCGGGGACGACTTCCTTGACCCAGTCGAAGTTGCCCTCGGCGACTTCCTCGCGCAGGTTGATGACCAGCGGCCGATCAGCGACCACTGCGCCCGGCGGGGCGATCAACACGGCGGTGACGTCGTCGTCCTCATCACCGGCGATCTGGTGAGGAATGAAGGCCTCGGCGTCGAACGCCCACAGCTGGTCGTCGAGCTCTTCCGCATCGGCAAGCGTGCGCACCAGGATCAAAGTCGGAAACTGCGCCGCGTAGGCGCGCTTCACCAACTCGCAGACGAGCAGGTTGGGATCCGCCTTGAAGCGGTCCTTGACGATCAGGTAGAACTCGGCACGCGGCATTTTTTGGTTTCGGTTTCGGTTTTCGGTTTCGGAAAAGCTCAGGTCGCGATCGGCTTGGGCTCTTTCCGAAACCGACAGCCGAAACCCAAACCGCTTCTTACCCCTTCTGCCCCAGCAACCACTGCACCAGCATGCCCACCGGCCGGCCGGTGGCAGTGCCTTTGCGGCCGGAATCCCAGGCGGTGCCAGCAATGTCGAGGTGGGCCCAGCGCTGGCCTTCGGTGAAGCGGGCGAGGAAGCAGGCGGCGGTGATTGCGCCGCCGTACTTGCCGCCGATGTTGGCAAAGTCGGCGAAACCGGTCTCGAGCTGGCTCTGGTAGTCCTCCCACAGCGGCAGCCGCCAGGCGCGGTCCATGCTCGTCTCGCCGGCGGCGAGGAGCTCGTCGGCAAGCTCGTCTTCCTTGGTCAGGAGGCCGGTCGCGTGCTGGCCGAGCGCGACCACGCAGGCACCGGTCAGGGTGGCGATGTCGATCAACGTGTGCGGCTCGAAGCGCTGCGCGTAGGTCAGCGCATCGCACAGGATGAGTCGGCCTTCGGCATCGGTATTCAAGATTTCGACCTGATGCCCGGCCATGGTCTTGATCACGTCGGACGGGCGGTAGCTCTTGCCGTCAGCCATGTTTTCGGCGGCTGGCGCGAGCACGGTCAAGTTGATCGGCAGCTTGAGGATGGCGACAGCTTCCATCAGCCCGAACACGGCGGCAGCGCCGCACATGTCGAACTTCATCTCCTCCATGCCGGCCGCCGGCTTGATGTCGATGCCACCGGTGTCGAAGGTGATGCCCTTGCCCACGATCACATAGGGCTTGCCGGTGCCAGCCTTGTATTCCATCACGATCAGCTTGGGCTCGTTGACGCTGCCCATCCCGACGGCGAGCAGTGCGCCCATGCCGAGGGCCTGCATCTGCGCGACCTCGAGGACTTGCGTGCTCACCTCAGGGTGGCGCGCTGACAGTACATGCGCCTGCTCAGCCAGATAGGCCGGCGTGCAGATATTTGGCGGCAGGTTGCCGAGCTCGCGGGCGAGGCGTACGCCGGCGGCGATCGCGCTGGCGTGCTCGAGCGCGGGGCCCTGGTAGTGCGGGGCGCTGAACTGCACTTCGCGCAATTCGACACGCTCGGGCTTCGCTTTTAGAGTCGCGGTGTAGCGATACGCGGCATAATCGGCGGCGAGCGCCGACTGGGTCAGTTTCCAGTCGATGTCCTGGCGCGGCACTTCGACTTCCGTGAGATACGAGGCCACGGTTTCGACCGGGAGGCCCTTGAGCGCACGGTGGGCTTCACGCGTTGCTCGCAGGAATCGTGGAGCATCGAACTTTCGTTGTTCACCGAGCCCGACCACCAGGATGCGCGCCGCGTTAAGAGTGCCCGCCTGATGCAGCAAGGTCGTCGTTCCGACGCGACCGGTCACATCACCGCTTTCCATGAGGCGTTTGAGCAGGCCGCCACTGGCCGCATCGAGCTCTGCCGCCGCACTGGTCAGCATCCTGTCTTCGAATACACCGACAATGACCAGGGACGCAGCGACGTCTTTAGGACGTCCGGCAAGGCGCTTGAACTCCAGCATGAACAGTCTCCGGATACGATTGGCAAAACTTGGATGGCCGTGGGCAGAATGCCCGAAAGCGCTGGATGAAGAGCGCCTCACAGCAGAATTCCGAGTCTACCCGAAGCCCTAGTGAAGACCCGCGCCGACCGCTACCTCGAACGCGAGGTCTGGCAAGCCCTGCTGGCCGTGATGCTGATCCTGAGCATGGTCGTGCTCGGCGGCCTGCTGACCGACGTGCTCAACAAGATCGCCCGCGGCCGGGTGCCGCCGCCCCTGCTGCTGAGCCAGATCGGGCTGCGCATCCCTGACGCGCTGACCCTGCTGTTGCCGCTCGGCACGCTGATGGGCGTGCTGCTTGCCTATGGGCGCATGTACCGGGACAGCGAGATGGCGGCGCTCGCAACCGCTGGCTACGGCTCGCTGCAGACCTTGCGGCCGCTCCTGCGCGTCGGACTCGTGCTGATCCTGGTGCAGGCCGGCCTCGCCTTCTTCGTCGCGCCCTGGGGTCGCTCGGTTGCCGCCGAGATGATCGTCGACATGCAGCGCTCGGTTGCGATTGCTGGCTTGTCCTCCGGCCGTTTCGTCGAGCTGCCCGGGAATGCCGGCGTGCTCTATGTCGCAAATGTGAGCGCGGACCAGCGCGAGGTCGAGGAGATCATGCTGGTCCGCGAGCGCGAGGGCCATCGCCTGGTGCTGACGGCACGGCGCGGGCGTCTGCGCGTCGACGAGCCGCGTGACGAACTCATCCTCGAGTTGGAAGCGGGCGAGCGGGTCGATGGTCGGGCCGGCGAGCCCAATTACCGGCGCATTCGCTTCGAGAGCGCCGATATCTCGTTCCCGCGCCAGCGCGCGGACGCCGGCGATCCGCGCCAGGGCCGCACGACCGTGAGCCTGCTCGAGTCCGACGATCCCGAATCCAAGGCCGAGCTCACCCGTCGGCTGGCGCAGCCGATGGTGCTGCTGCTGCTGCTGTTGCTCGCGCCGATCATGGCCCAGGGCACGCCGCGCCAGCCGCGCTACGACAAGGTGGTGGTCGCCATCCTGCTGTACGTGACTTACGTGAACCTGGTCGAGCTCGCGCGGGTCTGGCTGATTGCCGGCACGCTGCCGGCATGGATGGGTACCTGGTGGGTGCATGTCGGCTTCAGCATGATCGTGCTGGTCGCCTGGGCCCGTGAGCTGCTCGCATGGCGCCGTGGCAAGCGGGTGCTCAGCCAGTTCGGAGTGGATTGAGCGTGTTCAGCCAAATCGACAAATTGGTCTACAAGGCGGTCGCGCCGGCGGTGCTGCTTTGCTGGTTCATCTTCGTCTCATTCGATGCGCTGATCGGGCTGGCTGGTGAATTCGACGAGATTGGCATCGGCGAATACGATGTCCTGCGCGTGCTCGAGTACATTGCGCTGTCGTTACCGCGGCGCATGTACCAGATGTTCTCCACTGCGGCCGTGGTGGGCAGCATGCTGGGACTCGGCGCGCTGGCCGCGCGCAGCGAGCTGATCGCGCTGCAGGCAGCGGGTGCCAGCAAGTTTCGCATCGGATTGTCTTCGGTATGGGCGGTTGGCAGCCTGCTGCTGCTGGCGTTGATTCTCGGCGAGTGGGTCGGCCCGAAAGGTGACCGCATGGCTGCCGACCTGGCCGCGCAGTCGAAATCCCAGGGCATCGCCTTCAGCGGCAGCGGCTTGTGGCTGCGCGACGGCAAGGCGGTCTGGAATGCCAAGCGCATCGTCATCACCGGGCCTGGCCGGATCGACCTGTGGGATATCTGGCGCTACGAGTTCGGCCAGGATGCCCGCCTGCAGCAGGTCGTGCGCTCCGAACGCGCGAGCTTTCGCGACAACGTATTCGAGCTGCAGAACGGCAGTCGCGACATCCTCGCTGACGCCGAGGTCAAGTCCGAAAAGTTTGCAACGCTGGAGCTGCCGACCTTCCTCGACACCGGCCTGATCGAGTCGCACACGGTGCGCCCGAATCAACAGGCAACCTTCGACCTGTACGAGACCGTGCGCTATGCCAAGGTCAACAAGCTCGACGCGCTCAAGTTTGAAAGTGCGTTCTGGTACCGCATCTTCTACCCGCTCATCGCGCTCGCGCTGGCCTTCGTCGCCACGCCCTTCGCCTTTGCCAACGTCCGCAGCGGCGGCCTCGGCATGCGCCTCCTGCTCGGCATTTCCCTCGGCGTCGGGTTCTTCTTCACCCACCGCACGCTGATCAACTTCGCCGAAACCGAACGCAGTGGTTTAGTCCTCGTCAACATCGGGCCGCCACTGGTGCTGGTTGCGCTGACCATCTGGGCGTTGCGGCGGCCGGCGAAGTAATTGGTGTCGGTTGTCGGTGTCGGTGTCGGAAAAGGCGGCAGGCCGCTCTGGCATTGTTTTTCCGAAACCGACTACCGATACCCAAACCTAGTGCGCGTAGCGCACGACCTCCTGATCGATCGCCCCGAAGAGCGACTTGCCGGCGTCGTCGAACATTTCGATGCGCACGCGATCGCCGAACTTCAGGAACGGGGTGGTGGCGGCGCCGGACTTGATGATTTCGAGGACGCGTTTTTCGGCGAGGCAGGAGGCGCCCTGAGATTCGTCCTGGTTGGCGACGGTGCCGGAGCCGACGATGCTGCCGGCGGTGAGGTTGCGGGTCTTGGCGACGTGCGCGATCAGCTGGGCGAAGCTGAACTGCATGTCCGTGCCGGCGTCGGGCTGGCCGAAGAGCTCGCCATTGATGTGGGTGATGAGGCGGCGGTGGAGCTTGGATTGCTGCCACCAGGTGCCGAGCTCGTCGGGCGTGCACAGCACCGGCGAGAGCGCCGAGCGTGGCTTGGACTGCAGGAAGCCGAAGCCCTTGGCCAGCTCGTTCGGGATCAGGTTGCGCAATGATACGTCGTTGACCAGGCCGATGAGCTGGATGTGCTCGCTGGCCTGTTCCGGCGTGACCGCCATCGGCACGTCGTCGGTGACGACCACCACCTCGGCTTCGAGATCGATGCCGTAGTCCTCGGACACCACCTGCACCGGATCACGCGGACCTAGAAATTGCGCGCTGGTCGCCTGGTACATCAGTGGATCGACATAGAAGCTCTCGGGCACTTCGGCCCCGCGCGAGCGGCGGACTCGCTCGACGTGCGGCAGGTAGGCACTGCCGTCGACGAACTCGTAGGCGCGGGGCAGCGGCGAGGCGAGCTCATTGCAGTCGAGCGCGAAGGCCCCAGGCGCGTTGCCCGCTTCGAGCGCTTCGGCGACCGCGTTCAAGCGCGGTGCCGTGTCCGACCAACGGTCCAGCGCCGCCTGCAGGGTCGGCGCGATCGCGGCGACTTCGACGGCGCGGTCAAGGTCGCGGCTGACGACGATCAGCGTGCCATCACGGCCGCCGCGTTTCAGGGATGCGAGTTTCATCGGGGGAGCTCCACGAGTGCGATCCGCGCATGATGCATGCGAACCGCGTAGGTCATGTTGCTCCCGTAGGTCATGTTGTCCGCGTGAGCGGACTACTTGACGAGTTTTCTCGCAAGAACCCGTCAAGTAGACCGCTGGCGCGGTCAACATGACCTACGAAGGCAAAGACCTCCGCATTGCGCCTCGCGGTCAACATGACCTACGAAGGCAAAGACCTTTCGCCGTCACGCGACGCCCCATAATCCCCCCATGAGCATCCACCACCATCACCACGCGGAACCATCGGGCACGCTTGATCGCGCCTTTGGCTTTGGCATCGCCCTCAACCTCGGCTTTGTCGCGGTCGAGGCTTTCTACGGCTGGAAGGTGGATTCGCTGGCGCTGCTGGCCGACGCGGGCCACAACCTCTCGGACGTAGCGGGGCTGATTCTCGCCTGGGTGGCGACCGTGGTCGGCCGGCGCCGCGCGAACGTACGCAATACCTATGGCTGGCAGCGCGCCTCGGTGCTCGCAGCCTTCGTCAATTCGCTGCTGCTGCTGATGGCAATGGGCGCACTCGCCTGGGAGGCAATCTCGCGCCTGCCGGGGGGCGGCGCCACGGACGGCCACACCATTATCTGGGTCGCGAGTGTCGGCATCGTCATCAATGCCGCAACTGCACTGTTGTTCATGCGCAACCAGGCGCACGATCTCAATGTTCGGGGGGCCTTCCTGCACATGGTCGGCGACGCGGCGGTTTCCGCCGGCGTGGTCATCGCCGGATTGCTCTATCTCAAATTCGGCTGGGCCTGGATGGATCCGGTGATGAGCCTGGCTATCGCCGTGATCATCGTGCTCGGCAGCTGGAAACTGTTTCGCCAATCCCTGCACCTGCTTTTCGACGGCGTGCCGGAGCATGTCGACCCGGATGCGGTCCACGCCTGGCTCTCCAAACAGCCGGGCGTCAGCGAAGTCCATGACCTGCATATCTGGGCGCTCAGCACCACCGAAGTGGCACTGACCGCGCATCTGGTCATGCCCGGTGGCCATCCCGGCGACGCCTTCCTCGAGGAGATCACCGAGGAGCTCCACCACCACTTCCGCATCTCCCACCCGACCCTGCAGATCGAGGTGAATGCGATGTCGCACGTGTGCGTGCAGAACCGGTAATTGCCGACCTTTACCGGCTCTCGTAGGTCATGTTGCGCGCGGCCGCGAAGCGGTCGACGGGCTACTTGACACTCTGGTTCCCGGCGCTGCTCGAGTTCAAAGAAGCGTCAAGTAGCCCGCCAGCCGCGTTGCGCCTGCGAGCAACATGACCTACAAGAGCTCCATTCTCGCGCGCCTACTCATTGACACGGTGTCAATAAGTCTCCTATGCTCCATCCATGAACTATCTCGTCGAACGCCGTCTGGAAGAAAAGGAAGCGCGCCGCAAGCAGATCGTGGATGCGGCGGAAGAGGTGTATGCCGACATCGGCTGGGAAGCGACGACGATCGACCAGGTGGCGCGGCGGGCGCGGTTGTCGCGGGCGCTGGTGTACGTGTACTTCAAGGACAAGGTCGACCTGCATTCGGCCATCTGCGAGCGCGCGCTGCGCATGCTCGCGGAGCGCTTTACGCAGGCGGGCGCGCGGTTCTCGAAAGGCCTCGACAAGGTCGAGGCGCTGGGCCGCAGCTACGTCGCATTTGCCCAGGAAGTACCGCACTACTTCTCGGCGCTGGCGCATTTCCAGTCGCAGGAAGTCAAATGTGGCGAGCTCGACACCAACCAGGCGGCCTACATGGCAGCCGGCGATTGCGTCCATGAAATCCTGGTCGAATGTATTGAGGCGGGGGTCAAGGACGGCTCGATCCGCGGCGACCTCGGCAATCCCTACCTGACCGCCGTGACCCTGTGGGGCTTCATGCACGGGATCATCCAGTTGTGCGCGACCAAGGCCAACATGTTCGCGGCCGACGGCATCAGCACCCAGCAACTGGTCGAGCACGCCTTGCGCATGGTGTCGCTCGGCATGACCCCGGCGGGCGAATGAACGCGCCTTCCGTAAGCTCATTGAGCGCGGCACATGGATGTGCCGCCATTTTCGATGACACCGTCATCGGAAATGAAGCGAAACAAAAACCACGCTTTTTGTGAAGCGTTTCTGAAAAGCCCAGGATGGGCTTTCCAGATTTCAAAATTTTGTCTGGAGATGGACACGTGTCTAATGGTTCTACGGTCATAGGTCGAAAGTCAGGGTTGTTCGCAATCCTGCTGGGCCTTTGTGCGCCGATCTTTGCTGCCGACTACCAGAGCACGATCGACGGCTATCTGGCCGCTGGCCGGGAGTCCAATCTCGCATTGCGCGGCTCGCAGCAGGACGTCCTCCGCGCCGCTGCCGTGCTCGACGAGGCCCGCGCCCGTTACAAGCCCAGCCTCTCGTTGAGTGCCCGCTACACGCGCGCCGAAGGCGGGCGCACGCAGTCGCTGCCCGTTGGCGATCTGGTGAATCCGGCCTATCAGACCCTCAACCAGCTGTTGCAAGCACAGGGCCAGCCGCCGCGCTTTACCGATATCGGCAACCAGGAGATTGCGTTCCTGCGCGAGCGCGAGCAGGACACGCGCCTGTCCTTGAAACAGGTCATCTATGCACCAGGCATCGCGGCGGGGATCGAGAGCGCGCGCCACGCGGTGACGGCCTCCGAAGCAGGGCAGGCCGCGCTTGCCCGCATTCTCGAGCGCGACATCGAAGTCGCTTACCTGAACTGGCTGCGCGCCCGCGAGGCCGTCGCCATCGTCGAGTCCAGCCGCGAATTGCTCAACGAGAACCTGCGCGTCAATCGCGTGCTCTTCGACAATGGCAAGTTGACCCAGGACCAGGTCCTGCGCGCGCAGGCTGAGATCCTGAGTGTCGATCAGCAGCTGTTGGACAGCGGCAACGCGATCACGCTCGCGCAGAGCTACTTCAATTTCTTGCTGAACCGTCCGCTCGACGCTGCCATCGAAGTCGCGCCCATGCCGGACCCGGCCGGCTATGCGCAACAGGTGCTTGGCGCTGTCGGCACCGATGCCGAGACCCTGGTTTACGCACCGCTGGAAGCGCAGGCGCGCAAGCGCCGCGCGGAAATCGCGCAGCTCGAAGCCGGCGCGCGCGCGGCCGCGGCGCGGGTCGAGCTCGAGCGTGCGGCGTTCCAGCCGACGATTGGTTTCGGCCTCGATCTCGGCATCCAGGGCGAGGACTACGCGTTCGGGTCAGGCAACAATTTCGCCGCGGCTTCGATCGTGCTCGACTGGACCATCGTGGACTTCGGACGTCGCCGCGCGCGGGTATCGGGCGCACACGCCGAGGCCGAGCGTGCCCTGCTGCGGCGCGAGGAAGTCGCCCTGCAGATCTCGCTGGAAGTGCGCCAGAGCTCGGATCGCCTGCGCACCGCACTGGCCTCGCTCGCGACCGCCGCGGCACGCCGCGAAGCCGCGGCCGAGGCCTTTCGCATCGCTGCACGCAAGCGCGACGCGGGCTCGATCGCGCAAGTCGAGTTCATCGATGCGCGCAATACGCTGACCAGCGCCGAGCTCAACCAGACGCTCACCCGTTTCGAAGTCCTGGTGCGCCTCGCCGAGTTGCGCGCCGCCATCGCCCTGCCTGCCGTTTCTGCGAGTTGAACTGATTCATGAAGGAGCACCTCATGTTGCGCTCGTCTCTGCTGCTCGCCGCCGCCCTTACGCTGGCGGCCTGCTCCCACGGTACGGCTACCGTCAGCGCCGACGCCGAAAGGCTGGTCCCGGTCAGCGTCGTGGCCACCGAGGCTGGCCCCGCCGCGCCGGCCATCCGCACCAGCGCGATGCTCATCCACAAGGACGAGGTGCGCCTCGCCTTCAAAATCGGCGGCGTGATTGCGCGCATCGCGGTCGACGAGGGCGGTGCCGTCACCAAGGGACAGGTGCTGGCTGAGCTCGAGCTCGCCGAGGTCGGCTCCCAGGTCGAGCAGAGCCGGCAGATGCTGGTCAAGGCCGAGCGCGACCTCAAGCGCGGTGAGCGCCTGCATGCCGAGCAGGTGATCGCCCTCGAGCAATTGCAGGACCTGCGCACGCAGCGCGACATGGCCGCCCAGGCGCTCAAAGGGACCAGCTTCAACCGCGAGTACGCCGTGATCACCGCGCCGAGCGATGGCGTGGTACTGCGCAAGCTTGCCGAGGCACGCGAAACGGTCGCGCCTGGCGCGCCGGTGCTGGTGCTTGGCAATGCCGACAGCGGATTCGTGTTGAAAGCCAGCCTGGCCGACCGCGATGTCGTCCAGCTCGGGCTGGGCGATCGCGCCGACGTGCGCTTCGACGCCTTTCCGGGCGAGCAACTCGTCGCAAGCGTGACGCGCCTGCCGGCCGCCGCCGACGCGCGAACTGGCATGTTCGATGTCGAGCTCAGCGTCGAGGGCGAGTTTCCGCGAGCGAAGAGTGGGCTGGTCGGACGCATTGCGCTGGTCCCTGCCGCTGCCGGCGCCAACCAGCTGAGCTACGTGCCGATCACTGCGATTCTCGAAGGCGACCGCGACCGCGCCACCGTCTTCGTGTTCACCCGCGCCTCCGAAACCGTCCACCGCCGCCCGGTCGAAGTCGCCTTCATCGACGGCGACCGCGTCGCCTTGACCGCCGGCCTCGACGTCGGCACCGAGGTCGTCACTGACGGCGCGGCCTATGTCGAGGATGGAAAGAAAGTGCGGCTGTCCAAGCGCTGACGCTTCGATTCGGCTTCTCATTTTCGACGCAAATGAACGCAAAGGGAGCAAAGGGACGCAAAGAGAGCTCAGCGAAAGTCCATTCGTTTTTTGGCCTTCTTTGCGCCCCCTTGCCTCCTTTGCGTTCCTTTGCGTCAAAAAAATAAACACCTCCTACGCCAGCGACACCACCAGAGAACCCCGCCATGAAGTGGCTCGAATTTCCGATCAAGCGGTACCCCTTCACCCTGGTGGTGTTCTTCGGGCTGATCGCAATGGGGGCGTATGCGTTTCAGAGCATTGCGCGCTCGGAGGATCCGTATTTTCCGATTCCGGCGTTCGTCGTGGCGGTGGTGTTGCCGGGTGGTGATCCGGTAGAGATGGAGCGGCTGGTCGCCAAGCCGATCGAGGACCGGCTGGCGGAGCTCGACGACATCAAGAAGATCGAGTCGACCTCGGCTGACGGTCTCGCCGTGATCGTCCCCGAGTTCATTGCCGGCGTCGATGTCGACCGCAAGTATGAGGAGATCGTGCGCGAAGTGAATGCGCTGCGGCCGGACCTGCCGGCGGAAATTGCGCAGCTCGAGATCCGCAAGATCAATCCTGGGCTGGTCAACATCGTCCAGCTCGCGCTGGTCAGCGAGGACGCGCCTTATAACGAGCTCGAAAGCCATGCGCGCGAGCTGAAGGACCTGTTGAAGACGCTGCCGGGCATTCGCACGAGCGAATCCTGGGCCTTCCCCACCCGGGAATTGCGGGTCGCAGTCGATCTCAAGCGGCTTTCTGAGCTGCGCCTTACGCCGGGCCAGGTGCTGCAGGCAATCCAGAGCGACAACGCCAACATTCCCGCCGGCAGCATCGATGTCGGTGCGCGCAGTTTTTCATTGAAGACCTCGGGTGCGTACACCTCGCTCGACCAGGTACGTGCGACCGTGGTCAGCTCCAGCGACGGTCGCACCGTGCGCGTTCATGACATTGCCACGGTGGAATGGGATACCAGTGAGCAGCGTTATCTTGGCCGTTTCTCTGGCAAGCGCGCGGTGTTCGTGACCGCCAACCAGAAGGACGGCGTCAACATCTTCGAGATGCAGAAGCGCATCGACGCCGCCGTCGATCGCTTCGAGGCCGGACTGCCGGCGCGGGTCAAGCTCGAGCGCGGCTTTTCGCAGAGCGAGAACGTCGCCAATCGCCTCGACCGGCTGGGTTTCGACTTCGGCCTCGCCATCGCGCTGGTCGCGCTGACGCTGTTGCCGCTGGGGCTGCGCGCCGCGAGCCTGGTGATGATCTCGATCCCGCTCTCGCTGGCGATTGGCCTCGCCGGTCTCTACGCGATCGGGTTTTCCCTTAATCAGTTGTCGATTGCCGGCTTCGTGGTCGCCCTTGGCCTTTTGGTCGACGACTCGATCGTGGTGGTCGAGAACATTGCGCGCTTCCTGCGCATGGGCCACAGCCGCGAGGAAGCTGCAGTGCTGGCGACGCGCCAGATCTTCGTCGCCATTCTGGGCTGCACGGGTGCGCTGATCTTCGCCTTCCTGCCGTTGCTCGCCTTGCCGGGCACCGCCGGGCAGTTCATCCGCGTGCTGCCGACCGCGGTGGTGTTCACTGTGCTGGCCTCGCTCCTGGTCGCGGTCACCATCATTCCCTTCCTGGCCAGCCGCGTGCTGTCGCGCCACGAGCACCCGGAAGGCAATCGCCTTTTGCAGGCGGTGATGAAAGGCATCCACAAGGTCTACAGCCCGCTGCTGCACTTCGCGCTCGCGCGTCCCAAGACCACCTTGCTCGGTGCCATGGGCCTGTTCGTGCTCTCGCTCGGCCTGGTGCCGGTGGTGGGCTTCAGCCTGTTCCCGAAGGCGGACACGCCGCAATTCCTGGTGACCGTGGCGGCGCCCAACGGTGCGTCGTTGTCTGAAACGGACCGCGCGCTGCGCTTCGTGGAAGAAGAGCTAGCCAAAGCCGAGGAAATAGATTTCTGGTACTCCAACCTCGGCAAGGGCAACCCCAAGATCTATTACAACGTGATCCCGCAGGAGCAGAGCTCGAACATTGCCGAGGTCTTCGCTCAGGTCAAGAAGTATCACCCGGACGAAACGCCAGCCTTCCTCGACCGCATGCGCGAACGCTTTCGCGAATATCCGAACGCGCGCATCGTCATCAAGGAATTCGAAAACGGCCCGCCGATCGACGCGCCGATCGCGATCCGCATCCGCGGCAGCAATCTCGATGTGCTGAAACGGCTGGCGGGTGATGTCGAGAAGCTGATCAAGGAGACCCCCGGCACGCGCGATGTCGACAATCCGCTGCGCCTCGACCGGACCGACCTCAAGCTCAAGCTCGACGCGGAGAAGGCGGCGATGCTCGGGGTGCCCAGCATCGACTTCGATCGCGCGGTGCGCCTCGCGGTCAGCGGCGTGCCGGCGGGCGAGTACCGCGACAGCGATGGCGAAAGCTACGACATCGTCGTGCGCACGCCGATTGGTGGCCGCCCGACGCTCGAACAATTGGAGCAGGTGCGCGTGCCGTCCCTGTCCGGCGCTTTGCTGCCGGCGGCGCAACTGGCCAAGCTCGAGTTCGACCGCTCGCCGCCACAGATCCAGCGCTTCAACCGCGAGCGCACGGTGATGCTGACCGCATTCACGCAGACTGGGTTCAACACCGACAAGCTCACCAACGAAGTGCTCGCCAAGCTGGAAGCAATGGACTGGCCGCGCGGCTATCGCTACCAGGCCGCGGGTGAAGTGGAGAGCCGCGCCGAAAGCTTCCAGGGCCTGGGTGCGGCGACGCTGGTTGCGGTGTTCGGCATCCTCGCCGTGCTGGTGCTGGAATTCGGCAGTTTCCGCTCGACCCTGATCGTCGCGGGCGTGATCCCGCTCGGCGTGCTCGGTGGGCTGATGGCGCTGTTCCTGACCGGTTACAGCCTGTCGTTCACCGCCCTGATCGGTTTCATCGCGCTGATCGGCATCGAGATCAAGAACTCGATCCTGCTGGTCGACTTCACCAACCAGTTGCGGATGGAAGGCATGCCGCTCGACGAGGCCATCGAGAAGGCTGGCGAGATCCGCTTCCTGCCGATCCTGCTGACCAGCGCCACTGCGATCGGCGGCCTGCTGCCGCTGGCCATGCAACAGGTCGGCATGTATTCGCCGATGGCTTGGGTGATTATCGGCGGCATGATCTCCTCGACCCTGCTCGCGCGCCTGGTCACGCCGGTCATGTACAAGTTGCTGCCGCCGAAGCTCGAGCCGAGCTTCTGCGAGTCGGCGAGCGTGGCGGCGCCGGTGGCCGCGCTGGCTTGAAGGCTTGCGTGGCTTCGGACCTTGTCCGAACGCTCTTGACCGGGACAGGTTTGGCAAAGTTTTATTGCCTGGTGGCTAAAGCGTCCGGACAAGGTCCGGACCCACGCAAAGCAACTTGACCGGGCTGGATGCCGACGATCGATGCGCAATCCCCCGCCAAAGGTCACGACTCGTCATTTTCTTGTTTACAAACTGTTTACTAGACGTTAAAAAGCTGCGGTTCGCCGGTCCCTGAGGCGCGCACCCACTTTTTTGACTCCTCTGGAGAGCAGCTTGATGAAAACCAGAAAAAATCCCCTTGCGGCCGGCATTCGCCACGCCCTGATCGCCGGCTGCGTGATCGCCGCACCCCTTGGCATGCCGGCGTTTGCCCAGGATGCAGACGAAGCGACGGTGAAGCTCGACCGCGTCGAGGTTACCGGTTCGCGCATTCGCCGTGTCGACGCGGAGACCGCCAGCCCGGTGTTCGTGATCGACCGCTCCGGGCTCGAGCGTTCGGGCGCGGTCACCGTCGGTGACCTGATCCAGGAAATCCCGGCGATCGCCGGTGCCGCGACCAACCCGTCGGTCAACAACGGCGGTGGCGATGGCGCCTCGACGGTGTCGCTGCGCGGTCTCGGTGAAGACCGCACGCTGCTGTTGCTCAACGGCCGCCGCATGGTGACCCAGGACATCAACACGATTCCGGTGGCGATGATCGAGCGTATCGAAGTGCTGAAAGATGGCGCTTCGGCGATCTACGGTTCCGACGCCATCGGCGGCGTGGTCAACTTCATTACGCGCAAGGATTTCGACGGCGCGCAGTCGGACGTGAACTACGGCATTGCGGGCGAAGAAGACGGCGAGCGCATCGGCACCTCGGCCACTTTCGGCATGACCGGTGAGCGCGGCCACGCGATCATCTCGATGAACTACAACGAGCAGAAGCCCGTGCTCGCCGCTGATCGCGACTTTTCTGCTTTCGCGCTGTATCTGTCGTCGGGTGTCGTCAGCCGTGCGGGCTCCTCGTCGACGCCGCGCGGCCGCTACTCGCTGCCGGGCAGCGTCGCCACCGCCAATGGCCTCGGCTCATGTATCGGCGGCAATGGCTTCGCCAATGTCACCCGCATTGAAGGTCGTCCGGGTACTGCCCCGGGCGATTTTCGCTGCTACGTTGGCGGCGAGACCGATTCGTTCAACTATCAGGCGGCCGGCAATGTCGTGCTGACCCCGCAGGAGCGCTATGGCGTCGCCTTCTCCGGCACCTATGAGCTGGTCGAAGGCCTGGAAGCTTTCATCGACGTGCATACGCAGAACACGACCTCGGCCGGCATCATCGCGCCGCTGCCGTTCTTCTCCGATTTCGACGGCATCGCGCTGTCCGGCCAGAGCATCTACAACCCGTTCCGCACCACCATCAATGGCCGTTACCGCATCCTCGGCCTCGGCAATCGTAGCTATAGCTACGAAACCGACATGCAGGAGATCACCTCCGGCCTGCAGGGTGATATCGGAGAGAGCAGCTGGCGTTGGAATGCCGGCTTCACCTACGGCAAGATCGCCCAGGAAAACCAGGACGCCGGCTACATCGATTACGGCCGCCTGGGGCAGGCCCTCGGACCGTCCTTCATCCAGAACGGTGTCGCCCGTTGCGGCACGCTGGCCGCCCCAATTGCGGGCTGTACGCCGATCAACTTCTTCAACCAGCCAGATCCGGCGACGGCGGAAGGCCAGGCACAGATTGCCGCGCTCGAAGCGCTTGCGCTGCCGGTGCGCGACAACACCGATACGTCGCTGCGCAATTTCACCATCAACTTCGACGGCGATCTATTCGACCTGCCGGCCGGCACCATGAGCGCGGCCTTCGGCGCCGAGTACCGCAAGCAGAGCCTGGTGTTCTCGCCTGATGCGATCAAGTTCATCAATTCCGAGCCCTTCGGTTGCGGCATCAGTTCCGAGGCCTGCGCCGATCCGACCCGCGGCGATACCACCACCAAGGAAATCTACGGCGAGCTGTACATCCCGATCATCGATGACGCCCCGTGGGCGGACAGCCTGGCGGTGACGCTCGGCTCGCGCTGGTCCGACTATGACTCCTTCGGCGATACCACCAACAGCAAGATCGGTATCGAATGGCGCGTGATGGAAGACTTCCTGTTCCGCACCACCTACGCCGAAGTGTTCCGTGCGCCGACGATCAATGACCTGTTCCAGGGCGCGCGCATCACCAACCCGGTGTATTCCGATCCGTGTAATGGCCAGCCGCTGTCGTGCGTCGGCCTGCCCAATCGTCCAGGCGTGACCTTCAGCCAGGGTCTCGGCCAGACCAATGCGCTGCTCGGTGGTAATCCAGACTTGCGGCCGGAGACCGGCGACGTGTTCACCTGGGGCTTCGTCTATTCCCCGGGCTGGCTGGAAGGATTCTCGACCACGGTCGACGTGTGGCGCGTGGATCTCACGGACACCATCCAGACGCTCGGCACGCAGCCGATCCTGAACGAGTGCTTCGAAAGCGGCGGAACGTCGCCGCTGTGCGACCTGTTCACGCGTAATCCGACCACGGGCGATGTCTTCCTGGTGTCCGACCTGACCCAGAACGTTGGCAACACCAAGACCAACGGTGTCGACGTCGGCTTCCGCTACACCATGGATACCGAGTGGGGCCGGTTCCGCACCAGCATCGACAGCACCTACATCGATAGTTTCCAAACCGACGGGGTGGAAAACGCCGGTACCTTCCTGCCGTCGTCCAAGGGTGGGCTCGGCAACTACAGCCGCTGGCGCAGCCTGGCTGCTCTCAGCTGGAATCTGAACAACTTCGAAGCCCAGTGGACCATGCGCTACATCGATGGCTTCCAGGTCGGCAGCTTCAGCTCCGATGGCGATTGCGCTGACAACGGCGGTCGTGGCACGGTCGGCGACGAAGGTTGCGTGTTCTTCCGCGGCGCGGTCACGTACCACAATTTCCAGGTCGGATATTCCCTGCCGGAATGGAAGACCAAGGTGCAGTTCGGCATCGACAACGCTTTCGACAAGCAGCCGCCGGTCCTGTACCAGAACAACTCGCTCAACGGCAACATCGACGAGCGCACGCATGATCCGGTCGGCCGCTACTTCTGGATGAATGCGACGGTCACGTTCTGATCGTAGTTTGACTGGCTGTCATCGAAACCGCGCGGAGCGATCCGCGCGGTTTTTTTTAACTCGCTTTGCGCTGGCGCGCAAAGCGGGGTAAAGCAGACGTTCGAGACTCGTGGCCAGTTGCTTCACGGGGGTCCGGACCTTGTCCGGACGCTTTGGACTCGTGGGTCCGGACCTTGTCCGGACGCTTTGGACTCATGGGTCCGGACCTTGTCCGGACGCTTTTGCACTCGTGGGTCCAGACCTTGTGCGGACGCTTTTGCACTCGTGGGTCCGGACCTTGTCCGGACGCTTTTGCACTCATGGGTCCGGACCTTGTCCAGGACGCTTTTGCACTCGTGGGTCCGGACCTTGTCCGGACGCTCTGCCTAGATCTTGGATGCTGGAACCAAAAGCGGCCGTACAAAGTCCGGACCGACAGAAGCTACTCCGCGTACCCCAAGCGCTCGATCCACGGCTGCAGCGCCTCGAGCGGTGCGCCCTCGAACCACTCCCGATAGCGCTGCCAGCGCCCGACGGCACGCTGGTTTACCGGGCGCACGACCTGGGCGTAGCTCGGCGTGCTGATGGCGCCGCGCGCCCTGGCGTGTTCAGTGAAGCTGGCGAGCGAGTCGTCCCAGCTCAATCCCAGGAATCCGAACAACGTCTTGCCGACGCTGGGCACGTCGCTGACCAGGTCTTCGTAGCGCACGACGTGGATCGGCAATCCGAGGCGACCGGCATGCGCGTGGTGATGCGCCATCACCCGCGCATACATGCGCGCGGTGCTGGCCAGTGTCTCGAAGCTGATCGCAAAGGCCGGCGACTTGAAGTTCTGCATGTAGCAACTGAGCACGACATCGCACGGATGCCGTAGCGCGAGCAGCACCTGGGCCTGCGGAAACAGGCTCGCCACCAGCGGCAGCCGCACCAGGTTGAGCGGATTCTTGTCGACCGCCCGGCGCTCGTTGAGCCGTGGCAAGACCCGGCGGACCTCGCTGAAGTAGAGCTGCCGAAGCTCACCGGCGCGGCGCGCGTCCATGCGCTCGAGCGCTTCCGGGTACATGGGCTCACCCAGGTTCACCTGGGCGACGAGGCGCTGCAGGAAGGGTTGTTCGTCGAAAGACGCAAGGGCCGGGTGCGCATCCAGAAGTTGCTCGAGCAGGGTAGTTCCAGAGCGCGGGAAACCGACCAGGAACACCGGGTCGAGCGGCTCGTCTTCAACCCGGTCAAGCGCCGGTCGAGCGATCTCCGGCACGGGCGCATCGAGCACGGCGAGGAGGCCGTCGGCATGTGGCAGCGCCGCATGCGTGGCGGTGACCTGGGCATGCCGTTCGGCGTGGCCGTTGGCAAAGGCCTGCATCGCCGCCGGGATGTCTCCCAGCGCATCGCGGCAGCGTCCGAGCTTGAGCCAGAGATCGCCGCGCAGGGCTGCATCCTGCAACGGGCGCTGGAGCAATTCCTCGAGTCGCTCGCGCGCTCGCCCATGCTGGTCACGACGGCTGGCGAGCTGCGCCTCGAGCTCGAGGAACAACTCGAGCTGGCGCGGATTCATCTGTTCACGCACCCCTGCGAGCGTGTTCGCCAGGGCCTCGGATGGCTCGAGTCGATTGCAGCGTTCGTGCACAGCGGCGAGTCCGAGGAGCGCGTCACGGTGCTCGATCGCGCCCGCGGGCACACGCTCGAAACACGCCCGCGCATCCTCGAACAGTCCGAGCTGCAACAGCAGGTTGCCGGCGTCCACCTGCAACGCCGGGGTCAGCGCGCCGGCACGCAATGCATCGATTGCGTCGCCCGCGGCGACGTACTCGTCGAGCATCACCAGCGCGCGCGCGCGCAGCATCTGGAACTCGGGATCCTCGGGAAAGAAGCGCAATGCCCGCTCGACATGCGTGAGCGCCGGTCGCGGCTGCGCATGGGCAAGCAGACTGCGCGCGAGTGCGTAGTGCAACTCAGCGCCACTGCCGCCGATTTCCAATGCGCGCTGCAGCGGCGCCAGCGCCTCGCGTTCGCGCCCCAGCTCACATAGGCAATTGCCGAGATTGCTCCAGTGCTCCGAGACTGCCGGCTGCAGTCGCGTCAGTTCCTCGTAGCAGGGCAATGCCTCGCTGGCGCGCTGCTGACCACTCAGCGCGAGTGCCAGCAGCGACAACCAAGCCGGGTCATCGGGCGCGTGCGCCAGTGCCTGGCGGGCGAGTCGCTCGCACTCGGTGGGCTGGTCACGCCCAAGCGCGGCCAGCGCAGAATTGAGGGTCGGCATCGAAACGGCGCGTGACAAGAACGGAGCTCCGGGAATTTTCGCGCATGCTACCCGCACCGAATCGCTTTCCCCGCGAAGCGAAGCGCTTTTCCCTCGAAGCGAACCCGCCCGACACCGATGACTGCCTACGAACACCCCGCACTGGCCGCCGCCCAGACCGCCATGCACAACCAGCAGTGGCAACTCGCGGCGCGGGAGTTCGACGCGCTGCTGCATGAGCTGCCGGACCTGCTGCCCGCGCGCATCGGCCGCGCGCGCTGCGCGATGCTGATGGCGGTACCGGCGCAGGCGGTGACGCACCTGCAGGCGGCGACATCCATTGCGCCCGACAATGCCGCGGTCGCCCGCAGTCTTGGTGCGGCCCTGCTCGCCGTGGGCAGCCTGGATGCAGCCGCCACCGAGCTCGAGCGCGCGCGCGCGCTGCAGCCGCAGGACGCGCTGACGCACCTGCACCTGGGACAGGTGCGCGAACGCCAGCACCAGCCGCTGCGTGCGGCGCAAGCGTATTACCGCGCGCTGCTGGTTGCCCAGTCCGACGGCCGCTGGCTGGACGCCCGGAGCACGCCGCAGCCGCTGCAGGCGCCGGTGCTGCATGCGATGGACGTGGTCGACCGCGAGCGTCGCGGATTCTTGAGCACACTGCTGCAGCCATTCGTCGAAGCGCACGGCGCGGGTGCGCTGGCGCGCGTCGACAAGTGCCTGCAGGGACATCTCAAGACCTTGAAGCTCGCGCCCAGCGATGCGCTGCAGCGGCCCCGCTTCCTGTGGTTTCCCGATCTGCCGAGTCCGCGCTATCTCGATCCCGGGCTGTTCCCGTGGCGCGAGCACGCCGAAGGCGCCACCGCCGCACTGCGGAGCGAGGCTGCGCAGGCGCTGGACACCGCCGATGCGCTGCAGCCGTTCCTGAAATTCGATTCCCCGGAACAGGTCAGCCACTATCTTGGGGGTGGCGATGCGCCGCCGGCGTGGGATGCGCTGTTCTTCTACCGCGATGGTGTGCGCCAGGAAGCGAATCACCGGCGCTGCCCGCAGACCGCGGCGCTTCTCGAATCGCTGCCGCTGGTGCGCATCCGCGAGCACGCGCCCGAAATCTGCTTCTCCGTGCTCGCGCCCGGCACGCACATCCTGCCGCACACGGGAGTCACCAATATCCGCGTCGTCGCGCACCTGCCGCTCATCGTGCCCGCGGACTGTGCCCTGGAGGTGGGGGGCGAGCTCCACCACTGGCGAACCGGCGAGCTCATGGTTTTCGACGACACCTGGGAGCACCAGGCCTGGAACCGCAGCGATTCCAAGCGCGTCATCCTGCTCATGGATGCCTGGAACCCGTATCTGACGCCGGTCGAATGCCAGGCGCTGAGCGCGCTGATTGCGGGGATCGGGGATTTCAACCGGGCTGTTTGAAGGGCCGCTTTCAAATGTAGGTCATGTTGCGCCCGCGACGTTAACTGACCGGATCGAAAAATCAACTCGGGCGCTACTTGACTGCTTTCGGGGCGAAGAGCGTCAAGTAGCGCCCGATTGTCTGGGCGGCATGTTCAACAATTCGCGGGCGCAACATGACCGACAGCGCACCCACGGCCATTGCGCGCCAGCGCCCCACCCCCCAGCATCGCGCGCCTATGTCCGAACCCATTGAAATCCTTGCGCGCACCGAGCGCTGGCTGGCGGTGAACAAGCCGACTGGCCTCTCCGTGTACGAGTCGAGCTATACCGGGCGCTGCGAGGAGACGCTGCTGGGCTTGCTGCGCGTGCAGCTGGGGGTCGATCGGCTGCATGCGATCCACCGGCTCGATCACGCCACCAGCGGCGTGCTGCTGCTGGCGCTGGATGCGCGCATGGCGGCGCAACTTTCCGGGCAGTTCGAAACGCGCGCGGTAGACAAGCACTATGTGGGAATCGTTCGTGGACACCCCGACGGCGAGTTCAGCGTCGACCAAGCGCTCGCTGGCGCCGGCGGCAAGGGCGCGCCCAAGCCGGCGCTCACGCGGTTTCGTATGCGCGGGTTGTTGACTGTGCCGATCGCGCTCGAGCGCTATCCCGAAGCGCGCTATGCCTGCGTCGATGCGTACCCCGAAACCGGCCGCTACCACCAGATCCGCCGCCATCTGAAGCAGGCTGCGCATCCGCTGATCGGTGACGTCAACTATGGCAAGGGCGAGCACAACCGCCTGTTCCGCATGCACTTCGGCATACATCGGCTGCTGCTGCACGCACGCACGCTGCGGTTCCTCGACCCCGAAGACGCGCAGGCCGTTGTGATCGAGGCGCCCTTCGACCTACAGTTCCAGCGCGCGCTTGCCCTCTTCGATGCCGTGCCGGCAGTTGAACCACAGCCGGCTACAGTCGACTAGAAACCCGTTTTTCACCCCTTCTTGTCACTTGGGCGCAGCAGAATGGTGGGACTTCCCTACAAGGATTCCGCCCATGAAAAGCCACCCGAGCAAGCGCTTCGCGACGCGTGATCCGGAGAATCCTGGCCTCGCTGATCGGTTGCTGGACCTCGTCGGGCAGATTCCGAAGCCGCGCGAGGGCAAGAGCGAGGAACCAGCGACGCGTGCCCGTGAGTTGGCGAAGGCCGCTGCGGTCAAGACTGCTGCTGTCGCCGGCACGCTCGCGCTGCCTCCAGGTTTCATCGGCTGGGCGACCATCGCGCCCGAGATGTACGCAGTCTGGAAGCAGCAGGCGCAGATGGTCAGCGACATCGCCGGTGCCTACGGCCGCACCGACCTGCTCTCGCGCGAGCAGATGCTGTACTGCCTGTTCGGCCACACCGCCGCGGGTGCCTTCCGCGACCTGGTGCTGCGCGCCGGCGAGCGCTACCTGATCCGCCGCGCGCCGGTTTCGGCGTTGTACGCAGTCGTCAACAAGATCGCCATCCGCATCGCGCAGCGCACGGTGAGCCGTGCAGTGACGCGCTGGATTCCGCTGGTCGGTGCCATTGGTGTCGCCGGCTACATCTACGTCGACACCGGCAAGGTTGCCGACACTGCGATCGCCCTGTTCGAAAGCGATGTACAGATCGAAGCGTTGCCGAGCGAAATCGAAGAGAACGAAAAGACCGCCGACGCCCCGCGCCTGGTCAAGCCGCGCACCCGCAAGCCGCGCGTTGGCGCTACCACGGTGGATGCCGCGCCGGCCGAGGCCAAGGCGCGCTCCTCCCGCGCTACGACGAAACGCGCGAGCGCCAGCAATGGCAATGGCAACGGCATCGGCGATTCCAGCACCCGCGCACGCAAACCGCGCAAGAGCGGGACCGCCGGCACCAGCCATTGAGCCAGCGGGGCGGGTAGCAACCGTCCCGCGCTATAGAAATCAGTAACAGGGCGGGGACACGAAGAAAATCTAAGGAAAAAAGCGCAGGAAAGCCAAGGTGTTGCTGATCGGCGAAGCGTCGAGTGACGTGCCTGATCAGTCTTGATCTCATTGGATTTTCTTGCTGCTTTCCTTGGATTTCCTTCGCGTCCGTTTTTTGTTCGCCCTTGCCTCATGCGGCCGGTCATGCGATCAGCAGCGCTATTCGCGCTAGCCTCGGTGCTTTCCCGGAGGTCTACCGATGCTCGCACTGACCCGTCTGCTGCTCTGCGGCGCCTTGCTGTTTGCCGTCAACGTCCATGCCGACTCGCCGATCGCCATCGCGATCCATGGCGGAGCGGGGACGATCGAGCGGAGCAAACTCGGGCCGGAACTCGAGGCGGCGATCCGCAAGGATCTAAAGGACGCGCGCGACGCCGGGTACGCGGTGCTCGAGGGCGGTGGCGAGGCGCTGGACGCGGTCATTGCGGTGGTCACCCGCCTGGAGAACTCGCCGTATTTCAATGCGGGCAAGGGTGCGGTGTTTACGGCCGAAGGCACCAATGAGCTCGATGCGTCGCTGATGGACGGCAGTACGCTGCGTGCTGGTGCGGTCGCCGGCCTGACCCGGATCAAGAATCCGATCCTGCTGGCGCGAGCGGTCATGGAGCGCTCGCCGCACGTGATGATGATCGGCGCGGGCGCGGAGGAGTTTGCGCGCGAGGCGGGGATCGAATTCGTCGATCCGGCCTATTTCCGTACTGAAGCCCGCTGGAAACAGTATCTCGAGGCCAAGGCTGCGGCCACCCGTCCGCGCGCCATGGTGCCGGCAAAGAATTACTTCGGCACCGTCGGCGCGGTCGCGCTCGATCGGAAGGGAGGCCTGGCAGCCGGGACGTCGACCGGCGGCATGGTCCTCAAGCGCTATGGCCGCGTCGGTGATGCACCGATCATCGGCGCCGGCACCTATGCGGACGACGCGTGCGCGGTGTCGGCGACCGGCTGGGGCGAATTCTTCATCCGCCTCAATATCGCCCACGATATCTGTGCGCGCGTGCGCTATGGGGGCGACGACATCGTCCACGCGTCCGACGAGGTCATCATGCAGCGGCTGCCGGCGCTGGGCGGCAACGGCGGCGTCATCGTGCTCGATGGCAAGGGCCAGGTGCACATGCCGTTCAATACGAGCGGCATGTATCGCGCGGCCATTGATGGCGAGGGGCGCCGCAGCATCGCGATCTTCAAGTCTCGCCGCGAGCAGGCGCACTGATCTTTTGTAGGTCCGGCCCTCGTCCGGACGCTTTTCTCGACACCAGCAGGGCGTCCGGACCAGGTCCGGACCCACGCAAGGCCGCTCGCCTTGGTCGCGCTTGCAACATTGGCGATAATCAGCCACCAGCCCGCGAAGCACGGCGATGAGCGAAGCCTGCAGCGAAGTGATACCCCGGCGCCCGCGCTGGCCGTATGCCGCGTTGACCGTCTATTTCGCGTTGATGATCCTGCCCAAGACCCTCCCCGGCTGGGCGGCGAGCGACTGGTACCTGCTGTATCTCGTCAGCGTTCCGCTGGTGCTGATCGCTCTGATGGTGCTGGGTCTCTGGGGCGGTGCCGGCATCCTGCGTACCACCAGCCGAGCGCTCCCACACAAGCGCAGCCACTGGACCTGCGTGCGCGCGGCGAGCGTCGGCTTGCTGGCGTTCTCGGCCACGATGCTGTTGGTCCGCCTGCTGCCCGAGCCGCTGCCGCCGGGTTCGCACCGGCTCATCTTCGAGCGCAGTGCATGGCAGGCCAAGGGCGCTGATGAAAGTACCGGGCGCGCCCACACGCCGCGCCAGCAGATGCTCGCGGCGGTCCTCGAAATGCTCCCTGGCCGCGGCCGTGAACAGCTGGTCTCCGAGCTTGGACCGAGCGACGCCGGCGGCAACGCGCCCGTCGAAGGCCAGGACCTGACTTACCGCCTCGGCCCGCAACGCCGCCTCGCGCTCGGCCTCGACTCCGAGTGGCTGCTGATCTGGATCGTCGACGGCCGCTACCAGCGGCATGAGCTGGTCGCGCGGTGACCCGCTTGTCGTAGGTCATGTTGCCCGCGCCAGCGGGCTACTTGACGCTCGGCCGGCAGACCGTCAAGTAGCCCGCTGCGCGGGCAACATGACCTACGGCAGCCAACGTGACCGACCAGTCATGCCGCTACTAGTTGAAGCCGAAGCTCGCCGATAACCGAAACCGAAACCAGCGACCAGCAACCGCCCTTTCACTCCAGCCCGTCGGCGAACATCAGCCCGCCGTTGAGATTGCTCCAGTGCTGGATGAGGGCGGTCAGGGCGGCGGGGGTGTTGGTGGCGGGGGCCTGGCCGGCCTGGCCGGTGGTGTTGATGCCGTGGCAGCCGCCGCAGGCGCGGATCTCGCCGGGTTGGACGGTCAGCCAATAGCGTTCGCGCACGACGGGATTGCCGTTCGGGGCGGTGGTCTGCCAGCTCATCGCGCGCTGGGCAGGGACGAACATGGCGGACGAACCGTCGGCGAAGATCGGCACGCTGCCGGCGGGGCCGCTCGGGTTCGGGAGGTTGTTGGCGACCGCCTGCGTCTCGTGGAGGAAGCGCGCGAGGACGCGGCGACCGGGATTGGGCGACCCGACGCCACCGATGCCACGCACCTGGTCGCCCTGGACTGCCTGGAAGTGGGCGATGTCGTAGATCGTGCCGCCGCTGCCGACGCTCTGCACGCCACTCGGAACGCGCAGGTTGAAGGGCTGCTGGCGATCCGCGGCATCGCGATGGGTGTTGTTGCGCACGACCAGCAGGCCGAGGCCGCTGCGGCGCATGAAGCTGCGCAAGGTCGCGGCGGAGACGCCGGCGGTCGCGAAAGACTGGACCTCGGCGTTGGCCAGGACCGGCTCGCTGCTGGTCGGCGGCACGGGGCGCGCGCGGACCTCGACCGGGCTCAGCTCCCACAGCTCGCCGTTGTAGGAGATCTGCGCGTCCGGGCTGAAGAAGCTCACCGATTTGCTGATGCCGGGCGTGAGCGCGGCGCCGGGCGTCAAAGCACCGCCGGGTCCAGCCACCATCAGTTTCAGACGAAAACGATAACTGGGAATCGGCTCCTCCGGTGAGCCGAGATTCTGCACGCCGCCCTGCTGGGTCGCATGGGCAACTACCACCGTGCCGTTGCTCAGCACCAGAGGATTGCGGTAGTGGCCCGAATGGTCGGGCGCAGGCACGGTGCCGAAAGTGCTGCGCGGGGTCAGGTAATCGACCACGATGCTGTCCGGGTTGGCGCTCGGCGGCGCTACGATGCGGATGATCTGGCCGGAAGCGTGGGTATCGAATTCCGGCGCGTCGATGCCGTAGTAACGCCCCGCCATGGTCGGATCCTCGACCAGGTGGAAGACGTTTTCGATCGGATTCGGATTCGGGCGATTGCCTGGCGTGAAATCAACCAGATTCGGATCGGTCGCGAAGCTCAGATTGAAAAAATCGTGGAACTCATGTCGCCCGAGATGATTTAGAAATTCCGCGTCTGTGCCATCCTGCGCCACTTGCCACGGGAAGAAATTATTGAAGCGGTGACCAACGACGGGGCTTCCGTTCGGAGTCACGCGCAGTTCGGGGAATACCTCGGTCATGGTTCCCAGGATCTGGGCGCCTGCCGTCTCGTTGGCCCAGTCGAAATTGCCAAACATTGGATCTTCCGCTTGCTGATCCCGCTGCAGATGATCCCAGCGCGTGAACAACAGGCGCCCGAAGCTGTCGACAAAAGGATCGAAATCACCCGACGGCGAGTGGTCGAGCAATTTGAGCGCCCCAGCGGCTGGGTCCAGGCGCCAGAGACCAGTGATGCTGGGTGCCGATTCGTACTCATCGTGCTGCGGATACAGATGGCTGGCGCCGTTGCGCGCCCGATCCGACGCGAACACGATGCTGCCGTCGGACAGGTAGGCGGGCATCACATTGTTGACGCCGGTCGGCTGGTTCGGCACCAGCGTGATCACGGCGGTCTGTCCCTGGCCCAGGCCCGTGACCTCATAGAGTTGCCACCGATATGGATTCTGCTGGAACTGCGCGGGCGCTCCGATGACCATCGAAAACACCGCCTTGGTGCCATTCCAATGCACATGCGGATCGCGCACCGCGATTCCATCCGGAGCCTGCGCACCGATTCGTCCGAAGCCGGCTTCCTGGGTCAGGTTGCGCCGGCTGCCGTCGGGATAGCGGATCCACAGATCGCCGCCGCGGTAGACCGCGGCACTCGAAGCCAGGTGATTGGCGAAGGTCGAGCCGATCGTTGCGAAATCAACCGGCACCGGCACCTGGGTGACGAACAGGATCGGGTGCGGCGTGGTCTGCGCGATCGCCGTTCCGGGATCGGCCGCCAGCCAAGCGACCAGAGAGAGGGCCAGGAGGTTTCTGCGCATTTCATTCCCCGTACACGAATTCGTCAATGGTAGGCCACGCAAGCCGGCGGCCGCTGGGGCCACATCGAGGGAATCTGCGTCTGCGTCCGCGAAAATCCAACGAGCGGTGGTCCGGTACATACGCTGTATCGCGTTCCTGACTGACATCGGCAGGATTTTTCCCAGTGGGGCCAGCGGGAAGCGGTGAAAACCTAGAAAGCGGCCTATGGGCCAAGAAGAGCGTCTACTTGCGCGTCGACGGTGAAACCATCGCTGGCGCCGCGGTCAGGGCGATCGGGCCGGACGTGATCATGCTCAGCAACCGCGAGCACGCGACCATCCTGGTGCGCCCGGACAAGATTGACGCGGTGGAAGCGGATTAGGCGATGTCTTGCTTTGCGTGGGTGTGGGCCTTGTGGGTTCGGACCTCGTCCGAACGATTTTTCTCACAGAAAGCAAAATCGTCCGGACAAGGTCCGGACCCACACAAGCAAAGCGCGGTTGATTCCTAGTTTCCCCACCGCTCGATGTAATCCGTAAACACGCCATCGAACCCGGTCGCGCGCAGCACCGGTTCGCGCTTCGGGTCGTCGGTAAAAATGACGACGCGGCCGCCATGCGCATGGACGCGCTCGATGAAGGTGCCCGGCCAGCCCCAGAGCACGCGCATTGGCCCGCCGTCCAGCGCGACCAGGGTCAAGCCTTTGCAGGACTGTGGGAAATTTCCGTACCAGCCTGTCGCCAGGTAGTCGAAATAACAGCGCTTGAGCGCCGGGCGATCGGACAGGGTGCAGGCTTCCGCGCCGAGCTCTGCACGGAAAAGCGCAATGTGCTCGTCGCGCGCCTGCAGGCACACGCGTCCCTGCGTCTGCGTGTCCTTCAGCAGGCTGACGATGCGCGCGGTCGTGGCTTCGCTGCGGTCCTTCTGATTCAGGAAGAAGCGCTTCTCGGGGAAGGCGATCAGCACTTCGCGCAGGCTTGGAATCAGCCCGACGCCCTGGCCGCGAAATGGGAAGGTCTTGCCGCCATCCGCCGTGTAGCCGTAGCCGGCATCGAGGGCTTTCAGCTCGGCCAGCGTGTGCGTGCGCGTCTCGCCCCTTCCCTCCGTACGGCAATCCACGGTCCAGTCGTGAAAGACCACGATCTCGCCGTCGGCGGTCGAGTGCACGTCGAGCTCGACCAGGTCCGCGCCAGCTGCAAAGGCCGCTTGGACCGACGGCAGCGTGTTTTCCAGCAAGGAATGGCGCGGCACATCGATGCGCGTCGCCGTACAGGTGAAATTGTCCAGGCCTTCGCGATGATAGGTCTGGTGCACGCCGCGATGCGAAAGCCGCAGGAATTCCGCCGCCGGCTCCGCTGAGCGAAACGGCAGGTTCGCCACATACAGCAGCGCATATAGCGCAATCACCACCAGCAGCCCGCGGAACGACCACCGCAGGAATTTCTTGAATGCACGCATCGGATTGGCCTCGACCAGGGTGGCCGCAGCCTGCGGGCCACCGCGGCCACGCGTCGGGCAGAGTTCTGGCGTGGCGCGGGCCGATGGCGTACTTCGCGCGGCGAAAATCGGACGGCAGCGCGATCTCAGGCAAACGACGGGACACGAAGAAAAGCGAAGGAAAAGCAGCAAGGAGTGCGAAGAAAGCGCTCCATATCTGATGGAGGCGCTGTGATTTCACGCATGAAATCGCCACTTTCGCAGGGACCGCCAGACGGTCGCGCCGTACAGAACATCGCTTTCCTTCGCTCTTCTTACCGCTTTTCCTTCGCTTTTCTTCGTGTCCAGCTCTTCGCGTCCGCTCGCCGTGCCGCGTGATTCTCGTGAGAGACGGTTAGCATCGAAAAATGCAAACCTTCCCCTCCCGCTACACCCTGCGCGCGCTGCTGGAGAACTACACGGCCAACCGGCGGCCGGTCGTGGTGGCGCTGGTCGTGGCGACGCGCGGCTCGAGCTATCGGAAGGCGGGCGCCCTGGCGCTGGTCGATGCGGGTGGCCTGGTGTGCGGCTGCATCAGCGGCGGTTGCCTGGAAGCGGAGCTGGTGGATGCGGCGCTGCGCGTGCTGGCGTCTGGCGCGAACGCGCGGCTGCGGCTGGATACGCGGACGGACGATGATCGCTTGTTCGGCTCGCAGAGTGGCTGCCGGGGTGAGGTTGATCTGTTGCTGATGGCCGGCGACGCGGGTGGTCGCCATTCCTTCCTCGAGGCCTTGCTGGCAGCGGCAGCGGCGCGGCGCAGTCTCACGGTGCGGGTCGATTTCGATGCCGCGGTGCCGACCTGCCGGATCGTCGACGAGGCATCCGCGGTTGAAGACATCGCCGTGCGCATCGACCCGGTGCCGCGCGTGCTCCTGCTCGGCGGCGGGCCCGAAGCGCCGCCGCTGATCGAGCTCGCGCGCGCGCTCGGCTGGTGGCTCGAAGTGGTCGAACATCGGGGCCGCTATGTGGCGCAGGCGCGCCTCGCGGCGGCTGACCGCGTGCACTGCGGGCGCCCCGGTGAAGTGCTGGGAGGACTGCTGGCAGAGGGCTTCGACGCGGTGATCTGCGCCACTCACCTGTACGAGGAAGACCGCCGCTGTCTCGAGTTGCTGGCGCCGTCCGCGGTGCCGTTGATTGGCGTCCTCGGCCCGGCCACGCGTGGACAGGAGCTGCTTGCCGAGCTGGATGCCGATCGGCGCAACGCACTCGATGGACGCCTGCACGCACCCTTCGGCATCGCCCTCGGCGCCTATGGCCCCGAGTCGGTCGCGCTCTCGATTGCCGCGCGGCTCACTGAAGCCTTTGCGCGTGGTTGAGCCATCCCGCCACGTCGCCATCCTCCTCGCCGCCGGGTCGTCGTCGCGCCTGGGCCGTCCCAAGCAACTCCTCGAAATTGGCGGCGAAACGCTGCTGCGGCGCGCGGCAAAGGCCGCGCTGGCGACCGCCCCCGCGCGCACAATCGTCGCGCTTGGCGCTGAAATCGTCGATTGCCGAGCTGCGCTCGAAGGGCTGCCGGTTGACATCATCGAGGTTGTGAATTGGGCCGACGGCATGGGCACCACCTTGGCGGCGGCGGTGGCTGCGGTGAATCGCCTCGCTTTGGGTGGGTCCGGACCTTGTCCGGACGCTTTGTCTCCAACCCCCATGGAAAGCCTCCGGTCCAGGTCCGGACCCACCGGGAGCCAAGCCATCCAGGTGCTTGGCATCGATCAGCCGGCGCTGACCGCGGAGCATCTCTCGCGGCTCATTGAAACTTGGAAAGTGGCACCGCAGACACCGGTGGCCAGCGCCTACGCCGACCTGGTTGGCACGCCGGCCGTGTTTCCAGCCGAATGGCACGATCGCCTCGCCGGGCTACGCGGAGATCGTGGCGCGCGGGCCCTGCTGCGCGACGCGCAGGTGTGTTCAGTGGCCGCGCCGGAATTGGAGCTGGATATCGATTGCCCAGAGGATTGGCAGCAGATCGTAGGTCATGTTGCGCCCGCGGATGGACGGGCCGAGCCAACGAGTCAATCGGGCGCTACGTGACATGTCTGGGCGGCGAGGCCCCTGTCACGTAGCGCCCGATCAGCTGCATCTCCAGGCCGAGCATGACGCGGGCGCAACGTGACCTACGTGGAATGCGCGAGCTTCTCGCGCAACCCGCCCGCCCGTTCGGCGCGGCGGGCGAGGGCGGTGTAGACGACGGGTTCGCTGGCCCACAGTTCGACCGCGTCGCGGGCGCGGGAGATCGCGGTGTACAGCAGCTGCCGGGTGAGCAGGCGGTGCTCTTCCTGCGGCGGCAGCAGCACGGCCACGCGCCCGTATTCGGAGCCCTGCGACTTGTGGATAGTGATGGCATACGCCAGCGCGTGCTCGGGCAATTCGCGTGGGGAAAGCGCACGCCAGCCGGGCCGGCCCTCGGCATCGGTGACTTCGAAATACACGCGCAAGCCCTCGCCCGAGCCGAGCGCGAGACCGATATCGCCATTGTAAAGGCCGCGGGCGTAGTCGTTCTGCAGCACCATGACGGCGCGTCCCGGATACCAGATCGAGTCGCTCTGCCGGCTGTGGTTGCGTGCCCAGCGGTCGATGCGCTCGTTGATGCCTTCCGCGCCATATTCGCCCTGGCGCAGTGCGGTCAGGATCTGCAGCCTGCGCAGCTTCGCGAACGCGGCGGCGGGTTCTTCGGCACTGGCCGCGTGATCCAGGCGCTCCTGCAACACAGGCGATGCCAGCCAGCGGTTCAGCTGCTCGGACAAGGCCTTGGAGTCGCTGACGCGGTGCAGGGCACAGCCGAAGCGCGTCGGCGCGTTGAGCTGGCGCGCGAACGCTTGCGCGTCACCGGCGCGCACGCTCGCGTGGACCTGGGCCAACCCGCTGCCGGTCCGAAAAACGTGGCTCAAGCGATGCAGGCTGGCACCGAGCGCCGTGGCTGCAGCGACCTGTGGATCCGCGCTCGCAAAGAGGTCGCCGCTGCTGCCCGGCGCCGCCCGCTGTGGCGCGATCGAGGCACTGTCGCGGGCCGCGATCACGATATCGGAGAGCACCGATCCGGCCGACACCGAGACCAGCTGGTCGGGGTCGCCGAGCAGGATCAGGCAGGCCTTGGCGGGCACGGCGTCGAGGAGCGCGCGCATGCTGGCGAGATCGACCATCGAGGCCTCGTCGACCAGCACGATGTCGGCGCCCAGCGGGCGCCGGGCGTCGAGACCGAAGCGTTCGCGCCGCGGGTCGAAGCGCAGCAATCGATGCAGGGTCTGCGCTTGCTCCGGAACCGCGAGCAGCAACGAATCCCAGGCGCCGCCCGTCGCCGCGCGCAGCGCCTGCTTGCCGTCGCGGATCGCCTGCGCCAGCCGTTGTGCGGCCTTGCCGGTCGGTGCCGCGAGCGCAATCTGCGGTTGCGCCGCGAGCCCGGCTGCGGCTGCGTGCCGCTGCAGCAGGAGCAGCAGGCGCAGCGCAGTGGTGGTCTTGCCGGTGCCGGGACCGCCGGTGAGCACGAACAGGCGGCGGCCGACCGCCGCCGCGACGGCGGCGCGCTGGTCGGCACTGGCCTTGGCATCGATGCCAGCGAACAGGGCGTCGAGATCCGCTTGCAACAGACTCGGCGCGATCGCCACTGCCGCGCGCGCACGCTGCAGCAAGTGTGCGGCGACGACGCTCTCGTGGCGCCAGTTGCGCCACAGATAAAGATCGCCATGGGCGCTGCGCACGCACGGACTCGGCTCGGTACCGCCGCCCACCCATGGATGCGCCAGCGTGCCCAGGCCATGTGCCGCCAGCGCCACGCAGGCGTGCCCCTCGCGCTCGGCGGCACTGGCCAGGGCGAGCGCGTGCGCAAGGTCGGCATGGCCGGTGCGCGCGAGTGCCCAGCGCTCGAGTGCGCGATCGAGCATTCCCAGCTCGACGCTTGTTCCCGGCGTGCTCATGGCTGCCCCCCACCGGCGAACAACCGATCCATGCCGTCGACGAGTGGCTGCGGGAATCGACGTCGCCAGACGCCCGCATCCGTCCCCAGGCCGACCGCGCGCACGAACACATACCAGCTCTCGCCGAGGTGGCGCTCGTAGTCGTAGTCGGCGATGCGCGTGCGCAGGTAACGCTGCAACGCGACCGTGTAGATCAGCGCCTGCAGCGGGTAGTGATGGCTCGCCATGGCGGCCTCGAGGCCGGGACCGCGATAGCTTTCGAGATGTTCCCCGAGCCAGTTGCTCTTGTAGTCGAGCAGGTGGAAGCGCCCTTGCCAATGGAAGACCAGGTCGATGTAGCCCTTCATCAACCCGAGCAGGCTGTGGACGCCTTCGCGCGGGCTGAGCCAGGCACCGCCCCCGTATTCGGCGAGGAGGATCTGCAAAGCGGGGAGCCGCGCGTGCTCCAGCTCGAAGCAGAAGTCGAATTCCGCACGCAGCGCCGTCGATGGCAGGGTCGCCAGGCGCAAGCCATTGCCGAGATCGGCCGTGAGCACGCGCGTGACGAGATCTGCGATCCGGGTGACCGCGAGGTCGAGACCAAGGTCCTCGGTGTCCTCACCGCGGGCAGGGCTGATGCTGACGGCGCGCCGCATCAGCGCCTCCTCGATCAGGTTGCGCTGGTCGCCGATCGCCAGCGCGTGCTCGCGCTTTTCGAAGATTTCGTGCAGCGCATTGCCGAACTCCGCGCCGCGCAGTCGCGACAGCGCCAGCAACTGGGGATGTGGCGTCTGTGCTGGCGTCTCTCCGTCAGCCTCGGGCTCACCGGGCGGCAGCGCCGCCGGGACCGCCTCGTCCTCGGCACCCGGCAGCGCATCGATACCGACCGCGGCGCGCGCCGGGCGGCTCAGGCTGGTGAAACTGTGGATGCCGCGATAGGGGCGCGCGAGCGGCAAGGGTGTACGGGCAGCGCGCTCGACCGGCGGCGTCGGGGCACACGCGTGGTACGCCACCAGTCCTTCGCTGTAGCCGTCGCGAACTTCGATCGAAGGCACGGCACGCACGAGTGCCGCCCACGGATCCGCGCCGTCGCCGTCGACCGCTACCGCGTCGAGCGCCGCACCGATCCACGCGTCGAGCTCGCCCAGCTCCGCGTCGCTGCTGGCGCGGAAGCGCCGCGGCTGGCGGTCGCCGTAGACATGCAGCGCGTACTTTGCGCGGGTGAGGCCGACATAGAGCTTGCGCATGCGCTCGCCCAGATCTTCGTGGAAATGCGCGCGCAGGTTTGCGGGGAAATCGGCCGAGCCGAGGTCGAGATGCTGCGCGTGGCCCTCATGGAAGCGCGCGAACGGCGGCGGATAACGGGCAACGTGGCGGGTGCGCCAACCGAGCGGCAGGAACACGATCGGGAACTCGAGACCCTTGGAGGCGTGCACGGTCATCAGCTGGACGCGGCGGGCCTCGCTCTCGATGCGCAGCTGCGCTTCCTCGGCCGCCTCGTCGGCGCCGCCGCCGGATTCATTGGTGGCCTGCTGCAGCCATTCGTAAAGCTGCTCGGGACCGAAGCAATCCTGCGCGGCCGTTTGCAGGAGCTCGCCGAGGTGGCGCAGGTCGGTGAGCGCGCGCTCGCCGTCGGCGTGACGCAGCAGGCGTGGTGCGTGTTCCGCGACGAGCGCCTCGATCACCGCCTGCATGCCATGCCGGCGCAGGCGCTCGGTGTGCTCGGCGAACTGCTGCAGCACGCGCTCCCAGGCCGAGGCATTGTGATCCAGCGCGCGCAGCTCCACTGCGCGAATACCCATGAGCCGGGTCGCCAGCGCGGCCCGGATCGCGCGCGCATCGTTGCCGTGCAGCAGCGCATACATCAGCAGCTTGAGGTCCTGGGCCCAGCTGCTCGCCAGCACATTCGCGCGACCGCTGCCGACCACCGGTACGCCACGTTCCTGCAGCAGTTTGCGAAGCAGGTTGATCTGGAAATTGGAATCGACCAGCACCGCGATATCGCCGGGTTCGAGCGGGCGGCCGTCGATCTCATGGGTGCAGTCGTTGAGCAGGCTGGCAATGTCGTTGGCGCACGCGCGCAGCGCCGGCAGTTCCTTGTTGTTGAAGCGTTGGTCGCTCCGTAGGTGAAACACCAGCGGCTGCCCGAGCGGCACGTCGCCGATGCGATAGCCGCGCTGTTCGTCACCCTTGGCCGGTGCTGCCGTTACCGCCACGTAGTCGATTCCGCTGTCGGCAAAACCGGCGCTGCCCGCATGCGCATACAAGGCGTTCCAGGCCGCGATCAGTGCGCTGCTGGAACGATGGTTGTGGCGCAACGAGCGTTGCTCGGACAACTGCTCGCGTGCGTGCAGGTACGCGTGCAGGTCGCCGCCGCGAAAGCTGTAGATGGCCTGCTTGGGATCGCCGATCAGCAGCAGCGTGCCGCGCCGGCGATAAATGCGCTCGAAGATCGCCCATTGGCGCGCGTCGGTGTCCTGGAACTCGTCGATCAGTGCGACCGGGAAGGCCTCGAACAGGCGCTCCGCCAGCAGTGCGCGACTGACCCCGTCTTCTCCGGGCAGATCGGCCAGGCGCCGGTAGACGTCGTCGATGAGCGCGTCGTAGGTGAGCTGGCCACGCGCGGCGAGACGCCGCTGCACCTCGGCTTCGACGAAAGGCAGCGCGCCATGCGCGACCGCCATCAGCATCTGCTCGGCCGGGCGGTGCATTCCTGGCAGCACCGCGACCAGCGCCATGATCGCCGGGTGCCCGGCGAGCGGGCGCGCTGCGGTCTTCTGCGCCTTGAAGAGCTCATCGGGGCTCAGCAGTTCGGCCAGCTCCTTCCAGTCCACCGTCTCGGGTGTATCCGCCCGCAAGGCATCGCGGAAGCGCAGCAGGCGCGTGCGCAACATGCCGTTGACGCGCGCGAACCAGGGATTCTGTTCGCGGAAGAGATCGGTCAGCGCCACTGGTTCGGCATCGCGCCAGTCGCGCCACAGCTCGGTGAGCTCGAAGACCGCACCGCCGCGCGCCTGCGCGTCCTTGACCTGCAGCAGGGAGCTCACGGCGCGCTTGAGCGCATGTGCGCCCTTGGGCACCACCGTGGCCCGCTCCCATGCGGAGATCGGCGCGCCGAGATAGCGTGCGCGCCAGAAGTCCTCGACACACTCACCGATCAACCCGTCGGCGGCGACGATGCTGCCGAGCGCAAATGCGGCCGAGCTCTCGAACGGGAAGTCGCTGAGCACGCGCCGGCAGAAGCCGTGGATGGTGGAGATCGGGGCGAGGTCGAGCTCGGCCTGGGCCAGCTGCAGGCGATGGCGCAGCACGCCCGGCGCAGTGCGCTCGGCCAGCGCGCCCAGCCAGTCCAGCAGTGCCGGATCGGATGCCGGCAGTGTCTCCTGGGTCCGGTCGTGGGTCCGGACCTTGTCCGGACGCTCTTCCTGTGCCATCAGCATCAGCTCGGCTTCCGCCAGCCGCGCCCGGATGCGCGCCTTGAGCTCCTGTGCAGCGGCGTCGGTAAAGGTCGTGACCAGGATCTGCCGTGCGCCGACACCCAACTCGAGCACGATGCGCAGGTACAGCAGGCTCAGGTTGTAGGTCTTGCCGGTGCCGGCGCTGGCTTCGATCAGCACCTGCGCCGGCAGCGGCAGGGCGCGCCAGTCGAGCTCCGGGGGCCCGCTCATGGCGGCGGCTCCGTCGCTGCCGCGGCGAGGATGAGGCGGCCGGTGATCGCCTGCATGAGCTGGCGCGCCTGGTCTTCGAGCTCGCGCAGCAGGCTGCCGCGCGGATCTTCCGGATCGAGCTCGCCGAACAGCAGCTCGTTGTAGCCGGGCTCGTAGCCGCGCTCGCCGCCGTCCTTCGCCGCCCAGTATTTCTCCAGGCAGGTGAGCCGCTCCTCACGGTTGAGCGCGAGCGCAAAACTGGTGCGCGGCAGGTACGCGGGGCGGCGCAGGCGGGAGTCCCGGTACAGCGCCAGCAGCGCATCGAGGCCGGCTGCCAGCTGCGCCGGGTCGCGCGCGAAGTCCTGCGGCACCTTGTGCTCACCTTTCTCATGGATCAGTGCCAGACCGCAGGGCTGCTCCGGAGGACTGCAGAGACGCAGCAAGGCCCATTGCAGGAACAAGGGCAGTACCTGGCGAAAATCGACATTGCCGCCGGCGATCGCCACCAGCCAGCGGGTGTCACCGGCGCGGTAGACGCGCTCGATGGTCCCGGTGATGCGGCTGCCATCCGCGAGCTCGAGATTGACCTGCAGCGGCTCCGGTACCGGCGCCCCGACACCGGAGAAGGGCGCCAGCTTGCGCGCGTGCGCGAGCAGGATCTCGGCGGACGCGCGCTCGTGGGCGTAGGCAGTTTCGCCGAGCGCGCCCGGCGCAATCTGCCCGGAAAGCGCAAGCGCGGGCGGTGCGACCGCGGGGATCCTGGTGGCGCCCTGTTCGAGTGCCGCCCAGACCATCTGCACATGGCGGCGCTCGCGTTTCTCGATGGTGCTGCCGAGCGGTTCGAGGTCCTGGTCGGGAATGCGGGTCAGGGCGCGTCGGCTCAGCCCGAGCACATCCTCGCAGTAGCGTCGCGCCGGATCCTTGAAGAAGCGTTCGAGCTGGTCGAGCGAGATGGTGTCACTGGCTGGTGCTGCCGCCTCCGCGCTTTCGAGGCCTTCCAGAAATCCCGGCACCGGCGTCGGCACGCGGGCCACGGCGAGCTGGGCATACGCCTGCGCGTACGAGAACCAGCGCGGATCGGCGGCGTCGCCCTGCTCGAAATAGCGCGCATCGAATGGCTGCAGTGCATGCCGGATCAGCCAATTGCGCTGTGCATCGCGGGTGTTGCCCTGGGCGCGATCGAGCAGCGTCATCAGCTCTGCCAGCGGCGCTGCCGGATTGCGCGGCTTGCCATCGCGGACGCCTTCGCCGACGAAGCTCAGGTGCAGCGCCTGGCGCGCGCTCATCAGCGCCTCCAGGAACAGGTAGCGGTCATCCATGCGGTTGTCGCGATCGCCGAGGCGTGGCTTGTCCTGCATGAGGTCGAGCCCGCTCTGGGCGCGGGCGCGCGGAAATTCGCCGTCGGCCAGGCCGAGGATGCAGACCACCTTGAACGGGACCGAGCGCTGCGGAACCATGCCGCAGAAGGTGATGCCGCCCGCGAGAAAGGCCTGCTGCTCGGGGATCGCCTCCAGGCGTTCACGCCAGACCTCGCTGACCACGCTGAAGGGCAGCAGCGGGTCGACGTCGGGGCCCGCAAGCCGGATCTCGCTGGCCGGCTCGCGTGCCAGCCGCTTTAGCTCCATGAGTGCGTCGACTTCGGCATCGTCATCGGGATCAGCGACGAACAGCGCCCCGATGACGCGCTCGAGCCAGGCAACCCAAGCCGCCGCCAGCCGCGGCTCGCGTGCACCGGTGCGGACCTCGCGCAGGATTGCCAGCAACTCGTCGAGCGCGCCGAGGACGGCGACATCCGGACCCTGGATCGGCGCGGCCGGCAGCACGTTTGCGTCGAGCAGCAGGTCGTCGTCATCGCTGCCGAGCAGGTAGCCTGCAAACATCCGATCGAGGCCAAACGCGAAACTGTTCTCGGCAATCGGGGCCGCGCCGAAATCGGCCTTCATCGGACCATCCAGCCCCCAGGCGACGCATGCGCGGTCGAGCCAGCGCTGCAGGGCATCGAGCCCGCCCGGGGTGATTCCGAACCGCCGCTGCACCGCCGGCAACGCCAGCAGGCCGAGCACCTGTGAACGGCTCACCCGCTGCAATGGCAGCTGCAGCAGGCCAGCAAAGGCGTTCAAGAGCGGATGGGTGCGCGCGAGCGCGACATCGGCGAGGTGATAGGGCAACGGGCCACTGGCGCGGGCAGCCTCGCCGAACAGACTCGGCAGCAGCGGCGCGTAGTCGGCCATCTGCGGTGCCATGACCACGATCTCGCGCGGTTGCAGCGTGGGATCGCGCGCCAGGAAATCCAGCAGCGCGTCCTTCAGCACCTCGAGCTCGCGCAGCCGGGTGTGCGTGAGATGGATGCGCAGCGAGGCGTCGGCGGGCGCGCTCGTGCTGGCGACCGCGCCGGGATCGAGCAGGCGGATGCTCGCCTGCAATTGCTCCAGCAGCGGTGTCGTCGCCGGCAGCGCGGGCGCCTCCTGGTCCCAGGCATCGCGCACATCCTCGAGCTGGCCGCCAAGCTCGTGCAGCAGCACCGAAAAATGCTGTCCGAGGCGACCCAGCGAGGCGAGCAACGGGTGGCCGATCTCGAGATAGCTGGCTTCGGCATCCATCCCGTGGCGCAACAGCTCATGGCGGGAGCGCAGCTGGTCCCAAAGCTCGCGGCAGGGATCCGGGAAGTACAGGTTGACGTCGTGCGCTTGTGCCAGCTGCTCCAGAGCACGCAGCGCATCCGGCGGCAGGTGGCTCAAGCCGAAGACATGCAGCGTGCTGGTATTGGCATCGCGCTCGATCCGGCCCAGGCGCGAGATGAGCTCATGCAGGCGCACGCTGCGCGGACGCACGCCGATGCCCTGGATCAGGCGCCGCCACAGCTCACCCTGCCAATGCCCGAGCAAGCCCGGCCGGCTTGCGTCGGATCCTTCCCAGGCGAGCAGCCAGTCGCGCCGGTAGACCTGGTATTGCTCATAGAGTCCGGCAAGTCGATCCGCCAGCTGGAAGCGCCGGCGCTCGGCGCCATCTCCGTCGAGGTAATGGCGCACGGCGGCCGCCTCCAACAGCGGCAGGTCGCGATAGATGCGCCAGCGCAGCGCACCACGCCGGTACGGCAGCGCCTCGTCCTTGCTTCCGTGCAACACGGCTTGCGCCAGTTGCTCCAGCCACTGCCCTGGCAGCAGCACCTCCAAGTTCGCGGCAATCCCCGGGGCTCCGGCCAGTGTCGGCTTGGCGGTGAGTTCGCCGACCAGCCAACGCTTCATCCCGAGGTGCCCGAGCACGATCGTCTGCGGCGCCAGCACATTCTGCGGCTGCGTGGCCTGCAGCTGGCTCCAAAGCAGCGTGGCCAGGTGCTCGATACGGGAGCTGCGGAAGATGCGGAGCATGCGGGATCGGGGCGGATCGGATCGCTCAAATCTACAGCGTCGGCGCGCGAAACTTGTGGATGCACGATCAGGCTCTGCGTGGGCCCGGACCTTGTCCGGACGCTTTTCCTGCAGCTGGGCGCTTTTCCTGTAGCTGGTTCCTGTAGCTGGGCGCTTTTCTGCAGCTGGGGGTAAGAGCGTTCGGACAAGGTCCGAACCCACAAGGTCCGAACCCACGTAGAGCGATGAGCTCAGAGCCCTGAGCGCCAAGCGCAGAGCGCCCACCCCTGTCCACGCCCCGTCAGCAGCACCCCGCCGGCATTCATTCGCGCCGACCGGCCCTCGCGTATGGTGATCTTTCTCCGCCTGCCGCCAACGCCCGTGAAGCTCCTCCACACCTCCGATTGGCATCTCGGCCAGACCCTGTTCGACCAGGAACGCGGCTACGAGATGCAGTGTTTCCTCGACTGGCTGCTGCAAACGCTGCAGCAGGAGACGCCGGACCTGCTGCTGATCGCCGGCGACGTCTTCGACAGCGTCAATCCGCCGGTGTCGGCACAGCGCCAGTTGTATGCCTTCCTGGCCAGCGCGCTGCGCGCGTTGCCGCGGCTGCAGATCGTCATGATCGCCGGCAATCACGATTCGGGGGCGCGCATTGAAATGCCGGCGCCGTTGCTCGCTGGGCACAGTGTCAGCGTGATCGGGCGGGTCAGCCGTGCGGCCGACGGCAGCCTCGATACGGAGCGGCTGCGGATCCCGGTCCACGATGCGCAAGGTGTGCGCTGTGGCCAGGTACTGGCGCTGCCGTTCCTGCGCCCAGCGGAGATCACCGCACCCGGCGAGAGCCATGCCGACGCGGTGGCGCGCATTCACCAGGACCTGATCGCGGCCGCCCTGGCCGCGCGCCAGCCGGGCGAGGCGCTGATCGCGCTCAGCCATGCGCACCTGCAGGGCGGCGAAGTGTCGCCGTACTCGGAGCGGCGCATCGTCGTGGGCAATGCCGAGGCGGTGCCGTCGGCGCTGTTTCCGCCCGAGATCGCGTATGTTGCGCTCGGTCACCTGCACCTGGCGCAGTGGGTCGGTGGCGAGGAGCGCATCCGCTATTGCGGATCACCCATCCCGATGTCGATGTCCGAACGCGACTACCAGCACCAGGTGCTGCTGGTGGAGCTCGCCGGTGCGACACTGCAATCGATCCGCTGCCTGCCAGTCCCGCGGGCGGTCGCGATGCGCCAGGTGCGCGGAACGCTCGCCGAAGTGCTCGCAGCGCTTGCCGCGCTCGAAACCGCGCCGCTGCCACGCGAACGCCAGCCGTGGCTGGAGGTGCGCGTACAACTGGAGCGCCCGCTGCTCGACCTCGCCCAGCAGATCGACCTGGCGCTCGCTGGCAAGGCGGTGCGCCTGCTCGGACCGAGCGCGGAATACCCGCAGGCCGACGGCGGCGTCGATCCTTCCTTGAGCGAGCTCGAACAGATCGACCCGCTGGCGCTCTTCGCCCGCGCCTGGGAACGCAAGTTCCAGCAGCCCGCCGACGCCACGGTCATGCAGGATTTCGCCCTGCTGGTGGCCGAGGCCGAGGCCGTTGAAGACTCTTCGCGGCGGGGCGCGACGTGAGCGCGCTGAATCGGCTGCGAAGAGCCTTGGCGCAAAGGGGCGCAAAAGGAAGCGCAAAGGGACGCAAAGGAAGCCATGCAATCGATTGCCGGAGACCCGCATTCGATTCGCTTTTTTTGCGCCCCTTTGCGCTGTCTTTTGCGCCCCTTTGCGCCAAGAAACAGGTCTTCCAGAACACCGCAGAGCCCGGTGCGGCGCCGTGAAAATCCTCGCTATCCGGCTGAAGAACCTGGCGTCTCTGCCAGGCCCGGTGGAGATCGATTTCATGGCGGCGCCGCTGGCGCGGGCAGGCTTGTATGCGATCGTGGGTCCGACCGGCGCCGGCAAGAGCACGCTGCTCGATGCGCTGTGCCTGGCACTCTTCGGGAAGACCCCGCGATTACGCGGCGTTCCGGGGCGGACCACCACGACGCCGGATGGGGACAATGATCCGATCGCAACCGCCGATGCGCGCACCTTGCTGCGACGCGGCTGCAGCGGCGGCCATGCCGAGGTGGATTTCGTCGGGCAGGACCAGCGTCGCTACCGTTCGCGCTGGGAGGTACGGCGGGCGCGCGGGCGTGCCGGCGGTCGCCTGCAGCCGGTCGAGCGCAGCCTCGTCGATCTCGATGCCGATTCGTTTTTGACCACGCAGACACAGGAGCACGACGGCCTGATCGAACAGCGCCTCGGACTTTCGTTCGATCAGTTCACGCGCGCGGTGCTGCTCGCGCAGGCCGAGTTCGGCGCGTTCCTGAAGGCCGGTGACAAGGAGCGCGCGGAGCTTTTGGAAAAGCTCACCGACACGGCGCGATTCTCGCGCATTTCGAAGGCCGCCTACGCGCGCAAGCGCAGCGCCGATGCCGAGGTGGACCGTCTCCAGCGCGAGTCCGGTGGCAGTGCGCCGCTCGCCGAAGCCGAGCGCCTGGAACTCGATGCGGAGCTCGCTGCCGCCCAGGGCAAGTTGTCCGGATGGAGCAAGCGCCAGCGCGCATTGGCCGAACTGCTCGCGTGGTGGGACCAGCAGGGCAGCCTGGAACGCATTCTCCAAGGCCTCGCTGAGGATCTCGGGGCCCAGGAGCGCGCACAGGGAACGCTGACCGGGGAACGCCTGCTGTTGCAGCAACTGGATACGGTCGCGCCGCTGCGCGACACCTGGCGCGAGAGCACTCGACTGGTCCGCGCACTCGTCGAGCAGGCGCGGCTCGCTTCGGAGCTGGAACAGCAACTGCAGGCCGCCGAGGCGCAACGGCTGCTCGCCGAGCGCGGGCGCGACGAGGCGTTCGCGACCCGCACCCAGGCACGCGCCGCCATCCAGGCGGAGCTGCCGACGTTGCGCCAGGCACAGGTGCTCGAGACCGAGATCAACCTCGGCAGAGTGGAGGCCGAGCGCCGCAGCGAACGGTTACGCCAGGTGCGTTCCGAGCTGGAGCGCGCGGCGTCCGCCCATACCGCGGCGGCGGCGGCATTGCAGCTGGCACAGCAGGCGGGACTGGCAACGTCGCAGGAGCTGGCGACACTGGCCGCGTGGAACGAGCTCCACGCCGGCTGGAGTGCACACCGGTTGAGCCTGCAGGAAGTCGTGGCAATCCTGGCGCAGCTGCAGGCCCTGGAACGCGAGGAGCCCACGCTGGTAACAGGTGCGGCCACTGCCGCGACCGCCTTGCGCCAATCCCTGTACGACAGTGAAAGTGCCACCGCGGCCATCGCGGCGGCGGATGCGGAGCTCGCCGCCACCGCGGACGCGGCACCCGAGCTTGCCCTGCTGCACGAGCGCCTGCTCGAGCAGCAGGGCGCGCAGGCAGCATTGGCGCACGAGATCGGCGAGCTGCGCGATTTCAGCGCGCTGCAGGCACGTCGCCACCGGTTGGTCGAACGCAGCGACGAGCTGTTGGCACAAGCCACCGCGACCGCGGAGATGATCACTGCCGCGCAGCTCGCCTTCGAGCAGGCCGAGCGCGAGCACGTCCAGACCCAGGCACTGCTGGATCGCCTGCGGCTGGCGCGCAGTGCCGAGGTCGCCGAGCTGCGCGCGCAGCTGGTCGCGGGCGATCCGTGCCCGGTTTGCGGCAGTCCGGAGCACCCTTATGCGCATGCGCATGCGGTCGAATCGCTGTATGCGCGCAGCGACGAGCATGAGCTCGCGCGGGCGCGCGGACATGCAGAGCAGGCACGCGAGCGCTGGCAGCGGCTGGAACAGCAGCGCGCGGACGTCGCCGCGCGCATCGCGGAGAGCATGGCTGCGCGTACGCAGGTCGAGCGCGAGCTGGCCTTGCGCCTGGCCCGGATCACCGACGCGACCGTTGCGCTCGAGATCGGCGAGCTCGGTGCGGACGTGGTGCTGGTACGACTGCAGGGTCGGCAGAGCGAGCATGAGCAGGCTTTGGCCAACACGCGCGCGCAGCGCGAGCTGTTGCAACAGCGTCAGCAGCTGCGCCAGGGCGTGGTCGACCAGCGCGACACCGCGCGCGCACGCCGCGAGGATGCCGAGCAGCGTCGCCACCAGGCACAGCGCGAGCAGGATGCCGCCGCGCTCGTGCTCGAGCGTCATCGCGGCCGGCAGCAACAGGCGCGTACCCACCTGGAATCGCGCCGCGGTGCGCTCTCGCACCTGCTGCCTGGAGCCCACTGGTCGCGGCTCGAGAGCGCGCCTGCGGCCGTTTTCAGCGAGATCGATGGCGTGCTCGAACACCTGGACGCGCTCGTGCGGCGGCAGCGCCAGCAGGCGGTTTCCGAGCTGGAGCGCATCCAGGCGCTGGAACGCTTGAGCGCGGCGCATCGGGTGCTGAAAGCGGAGCACACGCGCGTCGCCACCGAACACTGCGGGCTTGAGCACCAGCTCGGCGAACTGCGCAACCGGCTGCGCGAACTGCTCGGCGTACACCTCGATGCGCAACGCTGGAGCGAAGCGCAGGAGCAGGCGCGCGAGCGTGCCGAGCTGGCCCTCGTGGCGGCCGACGAAGCGCTGCAATCGATGCGCCAGCGGCGTGCCGCAGTCGTCGAGCGCATGAGCACGCGCGAACGCGACCAGGCCGCGCTCGCCGCTGCGCTGGCGCCATTGCAGTCACAGATCGACGAGTTTCTCGCTGCCCGGGATGGCTTCGATCGCGACTTGCTGGAACAACTCTGCATGCGGCCGCCGGAACAGGCGGGCCAGCTGCGGCAACGCATCGATGCGGACGATGCACAATTGTTCGCGGTGCGGCTGCGCATGGCCGAGCGCACTGAGGAGCTGGCTGCGCATGGACGGACGCGCACCCAGCTGTGGCAGCGCTTCCACGACACCCTGGACGCGCCACCCGCGCTGAGCGAGCTCGAACGGCCGCTATGGGCTGGCCTCGTGCCACGCCCCGAGCTCAGCGCGAGCGAGCGCGACGAAGTCGAGTCCGCGCACGCCATGAGCCGACGCAATTGCGCCGATGCCAGCGCCGAGCTCGACGAGCTGCGCCTGCGCCAGCGTGAGGACGGGCAACGCCGCCTGCAGCGTGCGCATGTCCAGCGCGAGCTCGAGCATTCATTGCGTGAGCAGCAACGCTGGGGCCAGATCTCGGAGTTGATCGGTTCGGCCGATGGCGCCGCCTTCCGGCAGATCGCGCAGGCGTACAACCTCGATATTCTGCTCGCCCATGCCAACGGGCACCTCAGCGAACTCGCGCCCCGCTATCGGCTGCGTCGCAGTGGCAATGATCTCGGGCTGCTGGTCAGCGACCGCGACATGGGCGAGGCCTTGCGCAGCGTGCATTCGCTGTCCGGTGGCGAGAGCTTCCTGGTGTCGCTCGCGCTCGCGCTCGGCCTGGCGGCCATGTCGAGCCGGCGCTTGCGCATCGAATCGCTGTTCATCGACGAGGGCTTCGGAGTGCTCGACCCGCAGGCCCTGGACCTGGCGCTCGAGGCGCTCGACGGCTTGCAGTCGCTCGGGCGCAAGGTCGGCGTGATCAGCCACGTCGCCGAGATGCTCGAGCGCATCCCGGTGCAGATTCGCGTCCTGCGGTCGGGGCATGGCGCGAGCAGCGTGGAGGTCGTCGACACGCACGCGTGCGTGTAGCATGGTCCTCACGCGATGCTTACTGATTCGCGCACCCGTTTTACCTATCTACCGATGTACTCATCAGCCGGAAATGGCACTGGACGTACTTTTGGACTGGGTCAACTATCGCGTCCTGCAGGTACGTTCGATCGAAGACGAGGTGCGTCGCTCGTGGACGCTCATGCGCGACACCAAGGTGCTCGCCGTGTTCGCCTCTGGTTTCGGCGCCGAAGCTGAAGGCCGCCGGATGGCGCACGCCGACTGCATGGCTGGCCACAGCGCCCGCCTGACCGTCCTCAATGCGGACGGCAGCGTCGATGCCGAATTCACCTTCACCGCGCCTCCCTGCGACCCGACTCCCGAGCAACCGTCGGAGTAGCGGGGCTTTCGCTGTTGATCGCGTGGGTCCGGACCTCTCCGGACGGCTTTTTGCGCGAACCCCCAGAAGCCCCCGGCCAAGGTCCGGACCCACGCCAGGCAAGCCGCCGGCTCGACCAAACGACCTAGCACCAGAACGCTTCATTTCTCCTGCACGCATCATAGAAACGAGGCGTAGTGTCACCTGGCGAAGGCACGATTCCGCACGCGCAGCTTCTGGATTGATTTTCGATGGCATCGGAAGGCACAGGCACCGCGGTAGCAGGTTCGGGTTCGGCGACCGTGCGCCGGATGGTGCGGGAGCGGACCGACCAGTTGCTCACGCAGTGGCGGGCGGCGCTCGCCGGTGTCTGGGACCCCGAGGTCATGGGGTTGATCCTGAATTCGCTGTACCAGCTCACCGACGGCGCCGCGAAGTTCGCGTTCGAGACGGTCGCTGCGGCCGCCCGTGAGTCGGCGGCCTCGCTGGGCTCCCTGCTGGATGGCGGACTGGCGCCGAATGATGCCCAGCGTGCCCGGCTGGCGAGCTACATCGAACGCCTCCACCGGGCCGCGGCCGTGCTTGCCGACGTCCAGGCCGAGGACGTTTCCATCGAGCGCTCGGCGGTGCTCTACGTGCGTTCGCCGGAGCAATCGATCCAGGGTTTGGAAGCCGCCCTGCGCGGGCGCAACCTGGTGCCGCTGGTCGCGGATGCGCCGACTGCGGTCGCAGCTGCCGTGCAGGGACATTCGCTGGTGGGCGTGGTGGTCGATTCGAGCCTGCTCGCGCAGCTCGGCGAGATCATCGATGCGCTCGACCAGGCGCGTCGCGCCGGGCCGACGCCACCGTTGCTGGTGGTCACCCAGGATGCGACCGTCGCCCAGCAGTTGATGGGCATGACCGGCAGCGCCGATGCGTTCGTGCCGAATGCCGATGCGGCGGGCGTGGTGCGCAAGCTGGAAGACCTGCAGCGTGCCCTGAGCTCGAGCGAGCCGCTGCGGGTACTGATCGTCGATGACGATCGCAGCCAGACACTTTTCTGCGATGCGGTGTTGCGCCGGCGCGGGATCCAGACCCTGGTGGCGGCGTCATCGCGCGAAGCGCTCGAACGCGTACCGACTTTTCGCCCCGACCTGATCCTGGTCGACCTCTACATGCCCGACCTTGACGGCATGGCCCTGACCGCCCGCGTGCGTGACATGCCGGACACCATGCTGATGGCGATCGTCTTCATGTCCGGCGAGCAGGATGTGGGCAAGCGCGTGGCCGCGATCAATATCGGCGGCGACGATTTCCTGACCAAGCCGATCCGCCCGGGGCACCTGATCGATGTGGTCGTCGGCCGCGCCAAGCGTGCGCGCGCGCTGCGCCGGCAGGTCATCGGCAGCCCGGCCGAGGCGACTGCCGGCCCGCTTGCACGCAGCGTGCTGGCGCTGCGCATCCGCAATCTCGCCGATCGCCCGGCCGCACTGATTTCCGTGGGCCTGGAGAACGGCGAGCAACTCGCCCAGAAGCTGCCGGCCCTGGTGCGCTGCGAGATCGAGCAGGCCCTCGCCGGGCGCATTGCCGCGCGTGTGCAGCCGGGTGACGCGTTCGGCCCCTGGCAGGATTTCCATTTCCTGGTAATGGCCGCGCGCCCCCACGCACGCAACCTGCAGCAGCTCGCGCACAGCTTCAAGAGTGGCATCGACGTGCGCCCGGTCGTCATCTCGCGCGGGCAGATCAAGGTCAATGCGCGCATCCAGATGACGGCCGCCGAGGGCGATCCGCAGCGTTGGCTCGAACAGGCCTTGAATTCGTGGACGCGCGCCCATGGCTTCGCACCGATGTCGCGCATGCCCACGGCCCCGGTGCCCGCGAGCCGGCCCGATCCAGGACCGAACGCCGATTCGTTCCTGGTCGAGGATCAGTCGATCGACAGCGTCGCGCTGCGCCCGGATGCCAGCCTGTGCGCCGTCGAATACCAGCCACTGGTGCTGGTGCGCGGCGTGATCGCGGGGCAGTGGCATCAGCGGCTGCGCCTGCGGCACGGGCCCGGCCAGACGCCGCAGCTGCGCCGTTCCGACATCCTCGAGCCCGCGCGCCGCGCCGGCACGCTCCCCGAATTCGACCGCATCGCCGTTCGCCTGGCGCTGGAGACGCTGGTCTCGCAGCGACGCCAGGGCCGCCTGCTGCGCATCTTCCTCGAGATCGATGTCGCCTCGGTGATCGAGCCCGGGTTCGCCGACACCCTGGAGGCGCAGATTGCCGCCTCGATGCTGCGCGAGGCCGACCTCACGCTGGAGCTGGATACCGACGCCACCATTGCCCATCTGCCCAGCCTGCGCGACGTCCTCGCGCGCCTGCGCAAGATCGGCGTGCACACCTGCCTGCGTCACTTCGGCCTGCAACGCGAAGCGCCGCGCCTGCTGCAGATGGTCAATATCGACGTGGTCAAGCTCGACACCGATCTCGCCCTTCAGGCCCAACTGTCGTTCCAGTCGCTGATCGCGCAGATCCGCGACAATGGCGTGCCGATGGCGGTCGAAGGCGTGCCCGACCGGCATGCGATCGCGCAACTGTGGAACCTCGGCATCGACTACATCCAGTGCGACCTGCTGCGCGCGCACGGGGTGAGCTTCGACTACGATTTCCAGGCGACCGAGGTGTAAGAGCAGGCCTTTGCTCGCGTGCGTCCGGACCTTGTCCGAACGCTTTTCTTTGAGCTGAAACGAAGAGCGTTCGGACAAGGTCCGAACCCACGATCGACTACGGCACCCGCCACTCCGCGCCACCATCGGCCCAAAACCCGGCACGCCGATGTCCGCCCGGCTCCAGCAACAAGCAATCAATCTCCTCGATTGCGAGTCGCAGCACGGCAAAGTGCGCACGCCCGGGCAGGCTTTCTTCCAACGTCGGCGCTCGGGAGTCGAGGCCTTCGGCCAACCCTGAGCCCGGTGTCGCGAGCACGCTGCCCGGCGGGGCCGAAGCCAGGTAAGCGCGGCGCGAGGACAGCGGGCACCGCACCCAGTGCGTGTCGGCAAGCGCATCGTCGAGATGGATGCTCACCGTGCCACGCAGGCGCAACTGGCAAGGCTTGGCATACAGCACCAGGGTTGCTCGGGACTGGTCCTGCAGCTGTGCCACTTTCGGCGCGCGCCGATCGCTGTAGATCAGGACCTGTGGTGGTTCGCGCAGCGCGGCACGCAGCACCACGGTGCGTGCATCAGAGCCGTTGGCGAGCACGCCGGTGTGGAACCCGTGAGTTGCGTCGTCGACGGCGTGCTCGAGCATATGCCACAGGCGGACATGGAGCTCCCTTAGCTGCATGTGCGCCTCTGCGTGCAGGGACAACCGCATGTGAATGCGCGTCCGAACGTTCGCACCATCCTCAAGCGCATAGGTCCATCCTAGTGTCTAAGCCTTGCGCTGGAGCGTACACATGCCGATGGTGACCGCCAATGGCGTCGACCTCCACTATGTTGAGACGGGCAGTGGCGTGCCGATCGTGTTCGCCCACGGACTGCTGATGGATCACAGCATGTTCGAGGCGCAGCGCCAGGCGCTGTCGGAACGCTATCGGGTGCTCGCCTATGACCATCGCGGCCAGGGTGACTCGGCACCGGCCGAGGCCTACGACATGGACAGCCTGTGCGAGGACGCGGTCGACCTGGTTCGCGCGACCGGCTCTGCGCCGTGTCACTTCGTCGGGCTTTCGATGGGCGGCTTTGTCGGGATGCGCCTGGCCGCGCGTTATCCGGAACTGGTGCGCTCCCTGACGCTGCTCGACAGCAGTGCCCGCGGCGAGCCCTTCGGCAGCCGCGTGCGCTATCGCGTTCTCAACGGCCTTGCGCGCGTGTTCGGGCCTGGGGCACTGGTCGACCGGGTCCTGCCGGTGCTGTTCGGCCACACCTTCGTCGGCGATCCAGCGCGCGCGTTGGAGCGAGAGCGCTGGGCCCATCACCTCAAATCGCTGCCGCAGCGCATCGTCGGCCCAGTCGCCGGCGTGCTCGCGCGTGATGGCATCGAGGGCGAGCTTCAATACATCCGCTGCCCGACCCTGGTCCTCGTCGGCGACGAAGACGAAACCACCCCGCGCAGCGAGGCTGAGCGCATCGCCGCCGGCATCGCCGGCGCCCGCCTCGAAGTCATCGGCCCCGCCGGCCACAGCAGCAGCATCGAGGCGCCCGCGGCCGTCACGGCGGCGCTGCTGGCGTTCTTGACCGAAGTGGACGGGTAGGAGCGGGTTTCGGTTTCGGTTGTGGGCTTCGGAACAGGCGCAAGTAGCGGCCTTGTGCGTTTTGCTCTCCCGAAACCGAAAACCGAAACCGACAACCCACTCTCACCACTATCATGCCCAAAACTCTGGGATGACCCATGTCGACCAACACCCCCGCTGCCCCGCTGCCGCTCGTGCGGCTGAAGACCGAACGCCGCTCGAACCATCCGTGGATCTTCCAGAAGATGGTGGAGAAGCCAGAGCCGAAGCCCAAGCCGGGCAGCGTAGTCGATATCGAGGACCGCACCGGAGCCTGGGTCGGGCGCGGTTTCTACAATGGCCATTCGCGCATCGCGCTGCGGGTGCTGACCGACGATCCGGACGTGGTCATCGACGCGGATTTCTTCCGCGCGCGGCTGGCCAGCGCGCTCGTCCTGCGCAAGGAAGCGCTGGCGCTGGACGAGGTGACCGATGCCTATCGGGTCGTGCACTCGGAAGGCGATGACCTTTCCGGGCTGGTGGTCGACCTGTTCGCCGACACCCTGGTGATCGAATACTTCTCGGCGGGCATGTGGAAACAGCGCGACGTGATCCGCCGTGCGCTCGCCGAGCATTTCCCCGAGCACCAGTTCTACTGGTTCGCCGAGGAGCACGTCGCCAAGCAGGAAAGCTTCGATACCTCGACGCCGGCGCCGCCGCCGCCGACGCAGATCACCGAGCATGGCCTCAAGTTTAAGGTCGCCCCGGGTCAGAAGCACAAGACAGGCTTCTTTGCCGACCAGCGCGACAACCGCAAGCGCCTGGCCGAATACGCCAAAGGCAAGCGCGTGCTCGACCTGTGCTGCAACTCGGGCGGCTTCGCGATCTATGCCAAGGCCGGCGGCGCCAGCGACGTGCTCGGCATCGACATCGATGAGGAAGTACTCGAGCTCGCCAAACACAACGCGCGCCTAAACAAGACCCACGTGCGTTTCGTCCAGGCCGACGTTTTCCACTGGCTGCGCGACGCGGCCAATAACAAAGAGAGCTTCGACGTCGTCGTGCTCGATCCGGCGAAAATGACGCGCGACCGCGAACAGGTGATCCCGGCGTTGAAGAAGTATCTCGACATGAACAAGCTCGCGATGGGCGTGCTCAAGCCCGGCGGCATCCTGCTCACCTGCTCCTGTACCGGTCTCGTCAGCGAGGAAGAATTCCTCGACATGCTCCGTCGCGCCGCCTTCTACGCCAACCGCAAGGTACAGATCCTCGAAGTCCGCGGCGCCGGCCCCGACCACCCCTTCCTCGCCCACGCTCCCGAGTCTCGGTATTTGAAGGCGGTGTTTTGCCGGGTGTTCTGAGGGTTCACTAAGAGCCATTTGTACACAGAAAGCACAAAAAAGAGCGGACACAAAATGCACATAAAAAGCGATTGATGCGGCGAAGTGCTCCTCCATCAGGCTGCTGAGAAGCTTGAGGGATCACCGCAAAGCAACAGCTAGAAAACGCTCTTTATGTGCATTTTGTGTCCGCTCTTTTTTGTGCATTTTGTGTAAGACCGGCTTTCGCCTTTCCAGCCGGTCACAGCACCCCCGCCTCCCGCAGCGTCTCCCGCAGCACCTTCAGCCGCAGTGGCTTGACCAGGTGGCCGTCCATGCCGGCGGCGAGGGAGTGTTCGCGTTCGCTGGCCTGGGCGTTGGCGGTGAGGGCGATGATGCGGGGCGGGGGATCGAGTTTCAGGGCGCGGATGCGGGCGGCGGTTTCGAAGCCGTCCATGCCCGGCATCTGGCAGTCGAGCAGCACCAGGTCGAAGTGGCGGCCGACCAATAATTCGAGCGCTTCGGGGCCGCTGGCAGCCGCTTGGGCGGCGATTCCCAGAAGGCCAAGTTGCGCGACAGCGAGATCGCGATTGATGTCGACGTCATCGACCACCAGCACGCACGCGTTAGTGATGGCCGGCGCGTCGGCGGCGCTCCCGGCGGTGGACGCCGTCGCGGCTGCGGTGGCTGCAGGCAGCAACACCTCGAACCAGAATCGGCTGCCGACGCCGGGCGTGCTTGCGACCTCGATCTGCGCGCCCATCAGCTCGAGCAGGTGGCGGGTGATCGCGAGCCCGAGCCCGCTCCCGGTGAAGCGCCGGTTCGGGCTGGATTCGACTTGCACGAAAGGCTCGAAGACCTGGCCGAGGTCGCCCGTGGCAATGCCGATACCGGTGTCGGTCACCGTAAACCGCGTGCGGCCGTCACTGCCCGGCTCGACATCTATGCGCACGCTGCCGCTCTCGGTGAACTTGATGGCATTGCCCACCAGGTTCAGCAGCACCTGCCGCAAGCGCAATGAATCGCCTTCGACGTGTTCCGGCAATCCAGGATGAAGGGCCAGGGTGAGCTCGAGCCCGCGCTTCTGTGCAAGCGCGGCGAGGCTTTCGACGATGGCTTCGAGTTCGTCCTGCAGCGCAAAGCTCTCGCGGCGAAGGCGGATTTCACTCTGCTGCGCGCGTGCCAGGTCAAGCAGGTCGTTGAGCAGCGCGAGCAGGCTTTCGGCACTGCGCAGCAGGCTCGTCAGCTTGCGCCGCTGCCCCGCGTCCAGCTGCCCGTGCAGCAGCAGCTCGGCGCTGCCGATAATGCCGTTGAGCGGGGTACGGATCTCGTGGCTGGTGTTGGCGAGCAACCGGTCCTTGGCGACCCCGGCGGCTTCCGCGAGGCTCAGCGCGTGCTTGAGATCGGCCGTCTGGCGCTCGATATGGGCATCGCGCTCGGCCAGCACCTGCGCCAGGTCGGCATTGATCAAGTCCTTGGCCGCAAGCGCCTCGGCGCGTGCGTGATTGGCGGCGTCCAGGCGCAGCAGCAAATCAGTGAAGCCTTCGCGGATGGCGTGGACCTCGATCGAGGCCGAGTCCGGCAGGGCATGCAGCGCGGCGCCATGCGGCTGGTTGAGGTCGAGCTCGTCGAGATCGCGCTTGATGGTCTCCAGCGGCCGCGCGACCGTCGCGGCAACCCGGTTGATGGCGAAAAAGATCAATGCGAGCCCGAGCGTGAGGGCTAGCGCCGTGACCAGGTAGAGGCGGTCGACCAGGTGCGCGAGACTGACGCCAGGGCTGCGGACGACCACGCGCCAGCCGGTGTCACCGACCATCGCGGCTGCCAGTTGCGGCCGTCCGCGTCCGTTGTTTTCGACCCTCTCCCGCAAACCGAGTGCTGCGGCGATCGGCGCGGGCATCTGCTGCAGTTCAGTTTCCGGGGCAGAGCCGGTCGAATACACCAGGCGCAGCTGTTGATCGTAGATATCCAGCGACATTTCTTCGGACTTCAGGCCGAGGCGCGCGGTGATCGCGGCAAAGGCGTCTAGCCGCAGCACGCCCTGGACCACGCCCTGGAACAGTGCGTGGCTGTCGGCCACGGGGGCCGACATTGCGACGATTACTTCGTTGCCCAGCCGTCCCCGAAAGGCTTCCGATACGAAGCCCCGTCCGGACGCACGGGCGCGCAGGAAATAACTGCGATCATTGACTTCGATGCCGAGCGTCGAGGCAGCGAGCTCGACCGCATTGTCGCCGCCGATGTTGACCGCGACCACGCGGCCCTGCGCGTCCGTGCGCAGCAATGAGAAAAAGCTCGGATAGCGATAGCGCAGCTCGGCGAGCTCAGAGGCGTCATTGGCCGGCGGCGCCCTGGGCTCGCCCAGCTGGTCGGCGAGGTACTCGATCGCGGCGAGGTGGATGATTAGAAACTGGTCGAGTGCGCTCGCGGTGGTCTCCGCCGTCGCCTCCATGCGCTCGCGCTGCAGCGCGCGGATATTGCGCGACTCCAGGCTCGGATAGAGCCAGGCCAACAGCAACAGCGGCCCGGCCGTGACGGCCAGCAGCCACAGCCCGACCTGGTCACGCAAAGTCCAACGCTTCGGCCGGGGAATGCCCACCGAGCGCTGAACGTTGGCGCTCTCCGTTTTCACCAAGTCTTGCCTCCTGCCAATCCGCCGCTACTATGCGTTACATTGCGTCAAGCTTAACTGGGTCATGTGTGAACACTCGTCTGCCTCTACAGCTCCTGCTACTTGACCGCGAGACCCTGGAGGATCTTGCATTGCTCGATGCCACGCGTCCGGGCCTGGTCATCGAGCTCGCTCGCAAGTTCGAAACCGCGCGTGAGCCGCAGTTGGAACAACTACGCGCGACCCTGCTCGCAGACGACAGCGCCGCTGCAGCGTTGTTGCTACATTCCCTGCGCGGCGGCGCCGCGGCGCTCGGCATGCAGGCGCTCGCAGACGCCTTCGATCGGCTCGAAGCGCGGCTGCCCGCAGGCTTTGAGCTGGTCGACGAACTGAGCGGGCTGATGCAGCAGAGCTTGGCCGCGCTGCGTGCGCAATTCATCTAGCCAGCCGCCCACACTTCTCCCATGACCTTCGCGACGAAGCTTTCGATCGCTGGTGCCTGATAGCTCGCCGGCCCGGTCACATGCAACACGCGGATGGCATGCGTGCGCAGCCATTGACGCAGCCGCGCCGCATCGAAGTCAGCCGGCCATACCTGCAGCCACGGTTTCGACCAGCGCTCTGCATACTCGCGGGCAGCGCGAGCACGCCCGAACGGTTGGCTGTCAGCGGTGATGATCAGGCTCGCTTCGCTCGCGCGCACATTCCACTTGAGCGCCTGCAAGGGATACTCGGTGGTGGTCGGCAGGTTTCCAGCGACGGCCTTCTGCGTACTCGGCACGTAGCCGACGCAGGCGTGCCCGCCGCCGACCGCGCAGCGCGCGGCAAACTCTTCGACGCCCTCGGCGCGCGCGCAGACGAGCGCCGGAGCAGGCAGGCTGCGATCGATGACGAGCGCAGCTCGCTTGGCTTTCTTGCGCTTGCGCACGGCTAGGGCTCAGTCGGGTCAGGGGCAGCGGGCAGCCGATTCTAGCCAGAGATGGCCGCTCGCGAGCCCACACCAACGGTTTAGTTCAGAGGTGACCCTGCACTCCCGCCGAGGCGCACGATCAGCAAGGTCTGGTCGTCGCTGCCGATCTCACCGCCCTGATGGGTGAACAGCTCGCCGAGGATGCTGCCGAGCAATGCCTCGGGCGTGCTCAGGCGGCGTTGCTCGAGGATGCGCTCGAGACGCGCGATGCCGAATTCCTGGCCGTTCGCGTCGCGCGCCTCGGTGATGCCGTCGGTGTAGAGCACCAGCAGGTCGCCGGCCCGGGTATCGAAGCTCTCGTCGGTGAAGACGTGTTCGCGCAGGATTCCGAGCGGGATCTCGCGCCCGTATTGCAGGCGCTCGACGCGCCCGTCGCGGCGACGGAGCGGTGGCAGGTGTCCGGCATTGCAGATTAGCGCGCGGTTCTCGTGCGGCAGGTGCAGCAAACTCACGACAGTCATGAAGTGCGAGCGCGCGCGGCGCGAGAAGTAGTGCTTGTTGGCGTAGCTCAGCGCGCCTGCGGGCCCGGGTGACCCGCCGCCCGTGTAGGTGCGCAGGATGGCGTCGAACTGCACCGCCTCCATCGCCGCGCCAGCGCCATGCCCGGAGACATCGGCCAGGATCATGCCAAAGGCATCGGGCCACTCGGCCGGGTAATCCGGACGCACGAGTCGCGACAGCGCCATCAGGTCATAGTAATCACCGCCCGCCGTCGCGGACGGCTGGTAGTGGGCCGCGTGTGCGAGACCGCGGATCTGCGGGTTGTCCGGGAGCAGCAGTCGCTGCACATCGGCGAGGTCGCGCACCTCGATGCGCGCACGCCGCGTCTCCTCGGCCAGCTCGCGGCGGTCGAGCGCACCGTGCAGGTAGGCGGCGAAGAGGTTGGCGAGTACCTGCACCAGTTCCACCGGCGCCTCGGCAAGCGCGTGCTCCGCCGTGAAGCCGAGCAGCAGCAGGTGGGTGGAGCGGCCAGCCACGAACAACGGCAGCGCCACCACTCGGGGCTGCCCGATCAGCTGGGCGAGCAGGCTATCGGGCGCGAGCGCGGCGAGGTCCAGGCGCAGCGGCGCGCTGGTCGTCAACAGCGCATGCGTGGCCGGATCATCGAGCCCGAGCGCCGCGGTGCTCTCGTCAAACGGATCGCCCGCCTCGACCTGCACCCGGCCGCCGGCATCCGTGAGCGCGACCAGCCGCGGGGCACCGGCGGCGGGGCGCAGCACCAGCGCGCTCGCGACCGCACCGTAGAGCTCCTGGATCAGTGCGCCGTGCAGGCGCCAGGCCGCCGCAAAATCGCCGTCGAAGGCGCTGAGCCGCTGCAGCTGGGCGGAATCCGGGAGCATCAACGCGTTTGTGGGTTCGCGCTGCGCGCGAACGCTTTCGCTGTTCGCTCCCGGCTGCGCCAACATCATCCGATCTGATATCGGGTCGGGTCCGCGAGACCGGCGTCCGCGAAGCCTTCTGCACGCAGTCGACAAGAATCGCAGCGGCGGCAGGCGCGACCTGCGCCATCGGCCTGGTAGCAAGACACGGTCAGCCCGTAGTCCACGCCGAGCGCAGTCCCGGCCCGGATGATCTCGGCTTTGCTCATCCCGATGATCGGCGCCTGGATGCGCAACCGCGCGCCCTCGACGCCGGCCTTGGTGGCCAGCCGCGCGAGCTTCTGGAAAGCCTCGATAAAGTCCGGGCGACAATCCGGATAGCCCGAGTAATCGACGGCATTGACGCCGATGAAGATGTCCACGGCGCCGACGACCTCCGCATAGCCGAGCGCGAGCGCGAGCATCAGCGTATTGCGTGCCGGCACGTAGGTGACCGGAATGCCGTGCCCCGGCGTTTCCGGGACGGCGATTGCGTCATCGGTCAAAGCCGAGCCGCCGAAGACGCGCAGATCCAACATGGCCACCCGATGCTCGACCGCCCCGAGCACCGTCGCCAGGCTGCGCGCGGCATCGAGCTCTGCCCGATGCCGCTGGCCATAGTCGACGCTGAGGGCATGGCACGCATACCCTTCGGCCCGCGCCATCGCCAGCACGGTCGCCGAGTCGAGCCCGCCGGAGAGCAGGATGATTGCGCGGGGAGGGGTGGGTTCGGTCATAAGCGCAAAATACGTAGGTCATGTTGTCCGCGCCAGCGGACTACTTGACGCTGTCGTTGCGAGGAGCCGTC
>JANPJV010000011.1:0-17445 GCA_031425695.1 Rhodanobacteraceae bacterium
GCGAAACGCGGCGCTGGCGCGAACACTTCCTCGCATGTACCAGCTCCTCGCGCGCTCAGTGCCACGCCACCAGAGGCTCCCGCTAATTCGCCAACGCCCGCTCCGGATCCGACAGCGTCCGCTGGAACAACGGCGTCGGAAATAGCTTCTGCGCATACGCCTCGATCCCCGGCCCGAGGCTCCGCAGGGGGATGCCGATGCAGGCGAGGCGCCAGAGCATCGGCAGTACCAGGCAATCGGCCAGGGCAATTTCGTTGCTCAGGAAATACTTGGCGACGCGGAACATTCCCTCATCCTCGATCAGCGCTTCGCGAAGCCGATCGCGCGCCGGGGCGGCGCCGGCATCCTTCTGGCGCGCCGCATCGAGTGTGCACAGCCAGTCGCGCTCGATGCGATAAGCCGTCAGGCGCGTGCGCGCGCGGCCCAGCGGATCGCTCGGGAGCAATGGCGGATGCGGGAAACGCTCGTCGAGATACTCGGCAATGATGCGGGCTTCATAGAGCACCACATCACGCTCCATCAAGGTTGGCAACGAGCCGGATGGCACCGCGGCCATGAGATCCGAAGGTGGATCCTTCGGATCGACATAGACAAGGTCATGCGGCAGGCCCTTGATCGCCAGCACCAGCCGGATCGCATGCGATCGTGGGCAATCCAGATGCGAGAACAACGTGAGTGCGCTGCGCGATCGCGGACCCGGCGGCGACATGATCTCTCCCTACCCCTAGGGTGAAGTGAGATTAGCCGACCGTTGAGTGTGAATCCAGAGTGCTTGCTTGCGCCTTCGTGGGTCTGCGCTGGGCGCGGACGCTTCGCCTTTGCTCAAGTGGGTCCGGACCCACGGACCTACCCTAGTGCACGTCCTTCCAGTACTCCGCCTTCAACAGATAGGCGACTCCGGTGAACAGCAACAGGAACAAGATCACCCAGATGCCATAGGCCTCGCGTTGCAGGGCCGCGGGCTCGCCGACGTACTCGAGGAAGGCGGTGATGTCGCGCGCGTCGCCCTTGAACTCGTCAGGCGTGCGCGTACCTGGCGTCACCGCGTCGAACACCGGCCCGGCATGGTGACCACCGGCGGCGGTCTCCTCTTCGGGTACCTGATCGCCGTTGTGCGCGGCGGCGCGCAGCTGCTGGATGCCCTGCCGCTCCCAGAGCACGTTCGGCATGCTGGCGTTCGGGAACACGGTGTTGTTCCAGCCGATCGGCCGCGTCGGGTCGGGGTAGAAGGACAGCAGGTAGCTGTAGATCCAGTCGCTGCCACGCACACGCGCGGTCAGCGACAGATCCGGCGGCGCGACTCCGAACCAATCCTCGGAGCCCACATCCTTGTCGCCCACGCCCTTGGGCATGGCATGACCGATAGTCTCGCCGAAGGCGCCGCCCGTGAAGTTCAGGTACTTGGTGACCTCTTCTTCGGACAATCCCAGATCGTCGGCCATGCGCGCGTAGCGCATGTACTGGAGCGAGTGGCAGCCTGCGCAGTAGTTGAAGTAGAGCTGCGCTCCACGTTGCAGGGAGACCTTGTCGGAGATATTGGCCCCCGAATTCAGGAGCGTCGGACCTTCCTCGGAGGCGAGCGCCGACCCAGCCACGCCAAGCAGCAGTGCGCCGGTCAACAACAGGCCTTTAACCTTGATTCCCAGCATGGGCAGCAGTCCTTTGCCTTCGGCCACGTTATCAGTGCTCATGCATGATCACCCGCTCTGGCACCGGCTTCACCTTGTCGATCCTGGTGTAGAACGGCATGAAGATGAAGAAGGAGAAATAGATCGCCGTGCACAGCTGCGCGACCAGCTTCTGCGCGTCCGAACCCGACTGCATGCCGAGCCAGCCGAGCACAACGAAGGACAGCACCAGCAGCGTGATCGCGATCTTGGTCAGCGGGCCGCGATAGCGGATCGAGCGTACCGGGCTCTTGTCGAGCCACGGGAGCAGGAAGGGGATCATCACCGCCGCGCCCATCACGATCACGCCGAGCAGCTTGTCCGGGATCGCGCGCAACATCGCGTAGTACGGCGTGTAGTACCAGACCGGGGCGATGTGCGCCGGCGTGACCATCGGATCGGCACGCACGAAGTTATCCGCTTCCAGGAACAAATGGCCGAACGTCGGCTGGAAGAAGATCACGAATGCGAACAGGAGCATGAACACGCCGAAGCCGAACAGGTCCTTGACCGTGTAATACGGATGGAAGGGAATGCCGTCGAGCGGCTTGCCGGACGCATCCTTCTTCTTCTTGATGTCGACCCCATCCGGATTGTTGGAACCGACTTCGTGAAGCGCTGCCAGATGCAGCACGACCAGCAACAGGAGCGCCAACGGCACGGCAATGACGTGCAGGGCGAAGAAGCGGTTGATGGTCGCGTCGGAAGGCAGGTAGTCGCCCTGGATGAACTGCACCAGGTCCGGGCCGACGATCGGCACCGCGCCGAACAGCGACACAATCACCTTGGCGCCCCAGAAGGACATCTGGCCCCACGGCAGCACGTAGCCCAGGAAGCCCTCGGCCATCATCATCAAGAAGATCAACATGCCGAGTACCCACACCAGCTCGCGTGGCTTCTGGTAGGAGCCGTAGATGATTCCGCGGAACATGTGCAGGTAGACGACGATGAAGAAGAATGAAGCGCCGGTCGAATGCATGTAGCGGATCAGCCAGCCCCACGGCACATCACGCATGATGTACTCGACCGAGGCAAAAGCCTCGGCGGCGCTCGGCTTGTAATGCATGGTCAGCCAGATGCCGGTGATGATCTGGTTGGCCAGCATCACCAGGGCCAGCGAGCCCATGTAATACCAGACGTTGAAATTCTTCGGCGCGTAATACTGGCCGACGTGCTTGTTCCAGAAATCGGTAACCGGGACGCGCTGGTCGAACCAGCCCAGGATTCCGGTCGAAGTGCTCGTGCGCTCGCCGGCCATCATGCGGCTCCTTCAGTTTCGCCGATGATCACGCGGTCGCCATCGAAGCGATACGGCGGAACCACCAGATTGGTCGGCGCGGGTGAACCTTGATAGACGCGTCCGGCGAGATCGAACTTTGAATTGTGACAGGGGCAGTAATAGCCGCCCTTCCACTTGTCGTCCCAGGCTTCCGGCTGCTGCTTTGGATGCAGCTTCGGCGCGCAACCCAAGTGCGTGCACGAACCGACCAGCACCAGCACCTCAGGCTTCAGCGAGCGATGCTCGTTGCGCGCGAAATCGGGCTGCTGGTCGAGCTCTTCCGACTCCGGATCCTTGAGCCGATCCTTGTCGGTCGGCAGCACTGCGATCATTTCCGGACTGCGGCGAACGACAAACACCGGCGCGCCGCGCCAAGCGAGCACCAGCTGTTCGCCCACTGCGAGCTTGCTGATGTCCTGACTGACCGGCGCACCCGCCGCAACCGCCCTGGCACTCGGCTTCCACGCGGCCAGGAACGGGATCGCGGCAAATACGCCACCGACCCCTCCCACGACCACCGTCGACGCGGTGAGGAAGCGGCGGCGACCGTTATTCACGGGCTCTGCTGCCATGCTTAAAAACTCCAAGAGAACAAGAAAATCTGCGTGGCCGATATGCCGGCCCGAATCCTGTCAAGTTTACCTGAGCGCCGGAAGGCCACACAATCAAAGCGGCGGTGTTTTGGGCTTCCGTTTTTGGAGGGCGGCGCTCCTGCGCCGCCGCTCTGCTCGTCGTTCCGCAAAAGGGCGGCGGCGCGCGAGCGCCGCCCTCCAACAGCGCTCCCGCAACGCGACGTACGCCATAATCCCAACATGCCTGAGCACACCCCTACCCCGCCAGCAACCTGGCGCGAGCATCTTCTGTATTTCACGCGCTGGGCTGTGGTCGGCCTCGCGCTCGCGTTCCTGATCGTGTGGGCGCGCCCGGAGCTGCTCGCGCCCAAGTCCCCGGAAGCAGGCGGCAATCCTCGCAGCTACGCATCCGCGGTGGGTGTCGCCGGCCCGAGCGTCGTCAATATCTACGCCAATCGCATCGTGACCGAACAGGCCTACTCGCGACTCGAAGGCAATCCGGCCGCGCAGCGTTTCCTCGGCCCCAGCTTCACCCCGGTCGGGCCGCCGCGCCAGCGCGTCGAAGAGAGCCTGGGCTCGGCGGTGATCGTCAGCGCCGATGGCTATCTCCTGACCAACAACCATGTGGTCGCGAACAAGGACAACATCCGCGCGGTGCTCTGGGATGGGCGCACCACCGACGCGCGCATCGTCGCGACCGATGAGGATACCGACCTCGCCGTGCTCAAGATCGATGTCTCGGATCTCCCGGCGCTGCGCTTCGCGAAATCCGAATCCCTGCAGATCGGTGACGTGGTGCTGGCGATCGGCAACCCCTTCGGGCTCGGCCAGAGCGTCACCATGGGCATCGTCAGCGCTGTCGGTGCCGAACGCCTGAACCTTGGTTTCGCCGATTTCCAGTACCTGATCCAGACCGATGCCGCGGTCAATACCGGCAACTCCGGCGGCGCGCTGGTGAACACCCAGGGCGAGCTGGTCGGTGTCAACACTGCGATGTTCGGGCGCGGCCGCGGTGCCGAGGGCATCAGCTTCGCCATCCCGGTGGAAACCGCCCGCGTCGTGCTCGACGACATCGTTCGCCAGGGTTACGTCACCCGCGGCTGGATCGGCGCCGAGCTCGGCCCCATCCAGGTGATCAACTCCAACACCGAAGAACGGCGCGTCGGCCTGCAGGTCCTGGCCCTGGGGCTTGGCTCGCCGGCCAGCGCGGCCCTGCGCCCAGGCGACATCATCATGCGCATGCACGGCGTGGACGTCTCCTCGCTGGCGCAGTTTCGCAGCCTGGAAGCCAACCTCGCCCCCGGCACCGAGGTGCAGATCGGTGCCGTGCGCGGCGGCCTGCCCTTCATTGCGCAGGTCAAGCTGGCGCAAAAGCCGCGGCTGTAAGGCGTTGCTCTGCGTGGGTCCGGACCTTGTCCGGACGATTTCCCCGATCGGAACCACAATATCGTCCGGACACGGTCCGGACCCACGCAAGCAAAGGCCTTACGCCCTAGGCAGAGTCACGCCCTTCTGCCCCTGGTACTTGCCACCACGATCCCGATAAGAAACCTCGCAGACCTCGTCGGATTCCAGGAACAGCATCTGCGCGACGCCTTCGTTGGCGTAGATCTTGGCCGGCAGTGGCGTGGTGTTGGAAAACTCGAGGGTGACGTGGCCTTCCCACTCGGGCTCGAGCGGGGTGACGTTGACGATGATCCCGCAGCGCGCGTAGGTGCTCTTGCCGAGGCAGATGGTGAGCACGCTGCGCGGGATGCGAAAGAACTCGACGGTCCGCGCGAGGCAGAAAGAATTGGGCGGGATGATGCAGACCGGCCCGACGAAGTCGACGAAGCTGCGCGCGTCGAAGGCCTTCGGATCGACGATGGTCGAGTTGATGTTGGTGAAAATCTTGAACTCGTCCGCGCAGCGCACGTCGTAGCCGTAGCTCGACGTGCCGTACGAGATCATCCGCTCACCATCTTCGCGCACGCGCACCTGGCCGGGCTCGAAGGGCTCGATCATCCCGTGCGCCGCCGCCATGCGGCGGATCCACGTGTCCGACTTGATGCTCATTTCTTGTCGAGCACCTTGTTCCACTCGGCGACTTTGGTTGCGACGCGCGGATCGGCGAGGAAACCGGCGACGTCACCTTCGATCTTGATCGACTCGATCTTGTCGTTGCCCTTGACGCTGTTGACCACCGACTGGCCTTCGATCACCTCACCGAAGACGCTGTGCTTGCCATCCAGATGCGGGGTTGGCAGGTGGGTGATGAAGAACTGGCTGCCGTTGGTGCCCGGGCCGGCATTGGCCATCGACAGGATGCCCGGCTTGCTGTGCTTGAGGCTCGGCGAAAATTCGTCACCGAACTTGTAGCCCGGGCCGCCGGTACCGCTGCCCTGTGGGCAACCGCCCTGGATCATGAAATTCGGGATGACGCGATGGAAGTTCAGGCCATCGTAGTAACCGCGCTGGGCGAGGTTGACGAAGTTGGCGACCGTCATCGGCGTCTGGTCGGGATGCAGCTTGACGCGGATGGCGCCGCGCGACGTATTGAAGACAGCAGTGAGTTCGCTCATGGGTAAACCTCTGAAAGTTCGGATTGAAAGAAAAGGATCAGGCCAGTTGGGCGCCAGCGTTTACGATGCCAGCCGCAAGCGAGAGGCTTGCGCCCCACACGGCGACACTGATGCGGTCCTGCTCGATGGCATGGTGGAGGTCGCGATGAGCGAGCCGCAGCACCAGGTAGACGACGAACTGCACCAGCAGCGCCACCACGCCCCACTGCGCCAGTTCCATCACGGTTTCGCTCTTCTTCATGGCGACGCCGATGGGAACCGCGAAGCCCAACATCGCGCCCGCCAGGATGATCGCCGCACTGACATTGCCGGCCTTGATCAGGTCGAGCTCGTTATAGGGCGTGACCAGCGTGTACAACGACCAGAACACCGTCAGCTGCAGCAGCCCCATTCCCAGGAAAGCAAAGAAATGGGGCAACTCGGCGAGGTAGTTGGGCATCATCGCAAATGCTCCTCCAATTGGCGGCGAAGACTAGCAGATGCGGGAAAAGGGGCTTGTCGTGGGACCGGCGATGGCCGCGATGCTCTTGCTTGACGTAGGTCACGTTGCGCCCGGGAGTATTTAGAATGGGCCGATTACTGGATCGGGCGCTACGTGAGAGGCCGCCGCGCGGTGTCACGAAGCGCCCGACTACCTGTCGCCTCATGGGATCAGTCCGCGGGCGCAACGTGACCTACGTCAGGCCCACCCCATGAACAAAGCCACCCGGACCGAGATCTTTTCCCGCCTGCGTTCACTGAATCCGCAGCCGACCACGGAGCTGGCGTACACGACGCCATTCCAGCTGCTGGTGGCGGTGGTACTGTCGGCGCAGTCGACTGATGTCGGCGTGAACCGTTGCACCGCACGCCTGTTCCTGGAGGCGCCGGATGCGCCGACTATCCATGCCCTCGGCGTCGAGGGCGTGATCGAATACATCCGCACCATCGGCCTGTTTCGCAACAAGGCCAAGCACGTCATCGAGCTTGCGCGCATCCTGGTAGAACGCCATGGCGGCGAGGTTCCACGCGACCGCGAGGCGCTCGAGGCCTTGCCCGGGGTGGGGCGCAAGACCGCCAACGTCGTGCTCAATACTGCCTTCGGCGAGCCGACCATCGCCGTCGACACCCACATCTTCCGTGTTTCCAACCGCACCGGCATCGCACCGGGAGCGGACGTGCGCGAAGTCGAAGACCGCCTCATGCGCGTCGTCCCCGCCGAGTTCCGACAGGACGCGCACCACTGGCTGATCCTGCACGGCCGCTACGTCTGCATCGCCCGCAAACCCCGCTGCCCCGAATGCCCGATCCGCGACCTGTGCGAGTACCGTTACAAGACGCCAGTTGAAGCGCTGTAGCTTTGCGTGGGTCCGGACCTTGTCCCGCCACAATATTTGCTCTGGGATGCAAAAAGTGTCCGGACAAGGTCCGGACCCACAAGGGCGGGCGCAGCCGCCCTCACGCCCGCGTGACCAAGCTTTACCTGACGAACGTCGGTGCGGGAACGACCAACGGGCAGGCGTAACGAGCTTGACGTGATGCGGGCGTATCCTTGCGAGATTGCTCCCCAAGGTGGTCCATCGCCATGCGTGTATCACGTTCTGCTGCAAGCCTTCTTTCCGCTGCCACGCTGCTCGTCCTCAGCAGCCCGGTTGCCTGGGCCGATAACACGGCGCAGAACCAGCCGTTTCAGCAGGCCTGGACCAATACGGGGTTGATCACTACCGACGACAATTGGGCGTCTGTCCCCGGTGTGCTCGGGTATCTGGGCAATATCGACACGGCCGCAGCTGTGCCCGACGTCAATCCTCAGACATTGCTTAGCGACTACTCCGCTCTGCCCATCGACGTGATCGCAAATCTAACGGCGGTCACCAGTTCATCTGGCGGCGTCGGCGAATTCGAGATCACGGATCCGGTGGTAGCCATGCAGGGCAGCGGTACTGCAGACGCGCCGCACCTACTGCTCTTCCTGAACACCACCGGGCGTCAGAACGTCCGCGTGCGCTACAACGTACGTGACATCGATTCGACTGCGGACAACGCCCCGCAGCAGGTAGCCCTGCACTATCGCATTGGCAATAGTGGCAGTTACCTCAATCTGGTCGGTGGCTACATTCTCGATGCCACGACCGGGCCAAGCCTCGCAACGATGGTTTCGCCGGTTGACGTGACCTTGCCGGTGGACGCGAACAACCAGCCGCTTGTCATGCTTCGGATCATGACCACCAATGCGACAGGCAACGACGAATGGGTCGGCATCGACGACATCAATATTACGTCCGACGCTGCCAGCGGCCTGCCGACGGTCAATGTCGCCGACGCACAAGTCGTCGAAGGTAACAACGTCGGCTCGACCAGCAACCTCGTGTTCAACGTGACCTTGAGTTCCGCCGCGCCAGCAGGCGGGACCAGCTTCACCGCGAACACCAGCGACGGCACGGCGACGGTTGCGGACAACGACTATGTCCCGGTCAGCAACCTCAACGTGACGATCCCGCAGGGCCAGAGCACCGCGCAAGTCACCGTGCTGGTCAACCACGACCTCGTCGGCGAGGCCAACCAGACGGTCAACCTGACCCTGTCCAACGTGGGCAACGGCGAGCCCGGCGACCTCGTCGCCACCGGCACCATCACCAATGACGACGCCGTAGAAATCTTCACCATCCAGGGCACCGGCGTGAATTCGCCACTGGTCGGCAGCACCGCGATCACCAATGCCAACATCGTCACCGCGCTGGCGCCGAACGGCTTCTTCATGCAGACACCGACCGCTCGCGACGACGCCAATGTTGCGACCAGCAACGGCATCTTCGTGTTCACCGCCAGCGCACCGACAGTGTCTGTCGGCGACTCGGTGAATGTCAGCGGTACCGTGCAGGAATTCTTCGACTTCACCCAGCTCAGCGGGGTGCTGACCATCACCACCAATAGCGCTGGCAATGCACTGCCCGCCCCGGTGATTCTGGACGCGACCTTTCCGTCGCCCGATCTGAGCATGCCGTCGTGCTTCGCCAACGCGAATCCGGAGTTCGCGAACTTCGAGTGCATCGAAGGCATGCGCGCAAATCTGACGAACGCGACGGTCAGCGCGCCGAACCAGCGTTTCGGTACGGATCCGCTGGCCGAGGCGGTCATCGTGGCCGGGCCGAGCCGCGGCTTCCGCGAGCCTGGAATCCCGACGCCCGGATTCGCCGGACTGGCGCCGAGCATTCCGATCTGGGATCGCAATCCGGAAGTCTTCGAGATCGATCCCGACAAGCTCGGCTTGCCCAATTTCGCACTGACCGGCGGCAGCCGCTTCAATGCGACGGGCGTCATCGGCTATGACTTTGGCGACTACGAAATGTGGCCGACGCAGATCACGGTCACCCAGGCGGTCGTGCTGCCGGTCCCGGTTACTGCCGCGGTGCCGAATAACCTGACCATCGGCTCGATCAACATGTTCCGCATGTTCGACGAGAACCAGGCCAACAACATCAATTTCTCGAACAACTGCCAAGGCCTTCCGACCTGCACCAGCCTCACCAACTGCGGCGAATTCTCCGAAGCGGGTGATTACCCCCGTCGCCTGGCGAAATTCTCCGCCTACATCCGCCAGGTCCTGCGCGCACCCGACGTCGTCGCCGTGCAGGAAGTCGAAAACCTGGGCGTCCTCCAGGCGATCGCAGCGAAGATTGCGGTGGATGATCCGAGCCTCGTCTACACCGCGCATCTAGAAGAAGGCAGCGACGTGGGCGGCATCGATTCAGGCTTCCTGGTGCGTGCCGGTCGGATCAATGTCGGGTTCACCGTGGTCCAGCTCAACAAGGCCGAGCTGTTCAATGTCGACAACCCGCCGAGTTGCCTGCACGACCGTCCGCCGCTGCGCCTGGACGGCGTTTTCAGTGTTGGCAACAAGCCGTTCTCGGTCATCGTCAATCACACCCGATCACTTTCCGGCATCGGTGATTGCAACGGCGCCAGTTCACGCCTGTGCCAGAAGCGGCTCGCCCAGGCGCAGTCGATCGCGTTGATCGCGCAGCAGTTTCAAACCGCCAACCCGCTGACGCCGCTGGTGATCGTCGGCGATCACAACGCCTTCCAGTTCACCGACGGCCATGTCGACGTGATGGGCATCATCCGCGGCACCGCGACCCTGGCCGGCAATGCCACGCCCGACAGCCAGGTCGCCCCGGCTGCCGACATCGTGCAACCGAACCTGACCGACGGTCTGAGTGGCGTGGACGTGCAGCAGCGCTACAGCTACTTTTTCGACAACGCGCTGCAGGTCCTCGACCATGCGCTCATGACCCCGGCCGCCCAGGCGCAGTTCCAGGGCATGTCCTACGGCCGCGCCAACGTCGACGCACCGATCATCTTCCAGCGCAGTGGCGACGCCGCCATCTATGGCGACGACCTGCTTTCGAGCGGTTTCGAGAGCGGCAACGAGTGGAAGCCGATCCGCGTGTCGGACCACGACGGCTTCGTCATCAAGTTGTTTGATTGACGACCGATGAGTTCGTCGGAGCGGTAATGGCCGCTCCGGCGAGGAATCAACCGCGCATCTCGTAAAGGCAAACTGTGCGCGCACGAAGCTATGTGGGCCAGCGAACGGAATGACATGGGACGGACCCCAGACCATCGGTCAACGATGACACCTTTGGAGTCCCACATGCGTACACCCACCCTGATCCTGCTGGGCAGCCTCATTGCAGTGCCAGTCGCTGCGCAACAAACCGGGCTTGCACCGACCACGGGCACTAACACCACCGCGACGGCCGGCCAGGCACCCGCTGGGGCGCGTCCGAGCACGAACAGCGCAGCCGGCACGTCGGCCACCCGTCCGACCAGTTCGAACAACCCTTCCGGCACCACGACAGCTGCGAACACCACCAGTCCGACGACCACGAACAACACTAATCCGACGACTGCAAGCACCACGAATCCGCGGACTGCGAACACCGCCAATCCGGGGGCGACGACCACGACCACTGCGGGCACGACAGGCCAGTCGCAGGCGGGCGTTCGCCCGAGCACGAACAGCCAGACGGCTTCTACCGCCAGCACGCAAAGCACTGCAAACAGCCAGACCAACACGACCACTGCGAACACCACCGACCCGCGCTTCAATGCGACGCCGGCGACCGACTCGCGCGTCAACATGACGACGTCATCCGCAACGAACTCGACCAACCCGCGCGTCAATGCGTCGTCTTCGACCAATTCGGCCGCGTCCAACCCGTCACGCGTCAACTCGACGGCGAACACCACCACGGCCAGCATCTCAACGCCCGGACCGCCGGCACGCTCCATCAATGTCAGCCCAAGTCTGGCTAACACCACGCCGACGACTGCTGCCGGAAATGTCCCGCGTGCCGCCACGCTGGTCCCGACCAACCCAAATGGCACGCCGATCACGCAACAGGCGGCGGGCAACGTCGCTGCAGTCCAGCAGGCGCCCGGCGTCGGCAACTTGACCGTCGTCGACGCCAATCGCGACGGCCTGGTCACCAAATCCGAGTTCCTCGACCACTACGAGCGTCAGTACGACGCGATGGACAAGAACACCATCGGCGCCATTGACCTGCAGCGGATGGCGGAAGCGGAACAGCAGTAAGCCATCCTCGTCGAGATAGCGTGCTTTGCTGCTGGCGGGTCTGCGCTATGCGCGGACCCGCTTGCTGGTGGTGGGTCTGCGCTATGCGCGAAGGCTTTTTGCGGGTGGTAAGTCTGCGCTGTGCGCGGACGCTTTTCGCTGATGGTGGGTCTGCGCTATGCGCGGACGCTTTTTGCTGGTGGTAGGTCTGCGCTGTGCGCGGACGCTTTTTGCTGATGGTGGGTCTGCGCGATGAGCGGACGCTTTTTGCTGGTGGTGGGTCTGCGCTACGCGCGGACGCTTTTTGCTGGTGGTGGGTCTGCGCTATGCGCGGACGCTTGTCGCCCTGAATAAAAGCCTCCGCGCCCAGCACCGAGCCACCGAAAGCATCGCTCACGCACCCTACCGCTCCCCCGCCCGAATCCCCGCAGCCCGCTCGGCAAACTTGCGCTTGAGCAGAGGCAAGCGATCGACCAGGCCAAGTCCGAAAGACCGCGCGGCGACCCACGGGCCGTCCGCTACCGCGTACAGGCGATTGAGCGCATCGAAGGCTTGCGCGGCAAGGGTCGCCTCGCTGCGGCGTTCGCGTCCCCAGCGGGCGAGGTCCCCTTGAGATAGCGGCACGCGGCCGCCCGCACGCGCCTTCTCAACCGAGGCCAGCAATGTCCCGACGTCTTCGAATCCGAGATTGACCCCCTGCCCCGCCAGCGGGTGCACGACGTGCGCGGCGTCGCCGATCAGGATCACGCGCTCGTCGACGAAGCGCTGCGCGATCTGCAATCGCAATGGAAATACGGCGCGTTCGCTCGACAGTCGCGGGGCGCCGAAGCGCCCGGCGCTCGCGCGCTGGAGCAGCCCCTCGAAATCACGCACTGGCGCCTTGACCATCGACTGCGCCGTCTCCTGTCCCAAGGTCCAGACGATCGATGCGCGCCCGTCCGCCAGTGGCAGGAATGCCAGCGGCCCGCCCGGCAGAAAACGCTGCCATGCCAGCCCGCCGTGCGCGGCGCCGATGTCGATGTGCGCAACCAGTGCGCTCTGCGGGTACGGTGCGCCAGCGACGCCGATGAGCAGGTCCTGGCGCACTTTCGATTGCTGGCCGTCAGCCGCGATCAACAGGTTTGCCTCGAGCGCGCTGCCGCTTTCGAGCTCGACACGTACCCCGCGTTCGCCGATCTCGAAACGCGCCAGGCGCTCTTCGGAATAGGTGCGCACGGCCTCCTCGCGCTCCAGCGCCTGCCAGAGTACCCCCGCGATGAGTCGGTTTTCGACGATGTGCCCCAGGCAAGGCCAGCCGTAGTCGGCCGCATCGAAGCTCAAGGCCGCGCCGCCCACCGCATCCACCACTTGCATGCGGCCGTAGGGCGAGACGCGCACGGCCGCGAAGTCGTCCCACACACCCAGGGACGCGAGTAAGTGCTGCGCTTGCGGGGACACCGCCACGACACGCAGATCGAGCTCATCCGCGGTCGTCGGTGCCTGCGCTGGATGCTCCTCGATGACCGCGACGCGCATTCCGGCGCGTGCCAACCCGAGCGCGCAGGCAGCACCGACCATGCCGGCGCCGACGATGATGGCGTCGAGCTTTTCGCGTCCCGTGCGTTTCATGTAAGTCCCCTTGCTGCATCCGATGTGGCGCCGCGAAAGCCCATGCCGCCGAGCAGCAAATGTTCTGCCAGTGGTTCGAAGCGGTCTGCCGCGATGATCGCCAGCGAACGCACCCAGCCGGCCGCTGGCGAATCCAGGGTCGTCGCCATTGCCAGCGTGTGGCTGAGGCCCGCCGTCGCGTTGCGGTCACCACGACGCGATTCGGCGTATTCCGTGAGCAAGCCGACGTGACCGATGTCCTGCCCCGCGGCCCAGGCGGCACGCACCCGCTGCGCCAGCGCCGCCGCGTCGCGCAGGCCCAGGTTGAAACCCTGCGCCCCGACCGGATGCAATGCCTGTGCGGCGTTGCCGATCAGCACCTGGCGCGGCGCGCACAAGGCACGCGCGACGACCCGGCGCAGCGGATAGCAAACGCGCGTGCCGGCTGTGCGCAGACGACCGAGTCGATAGCCGAAGGCGCGTTGCAGTTGATCGAGATAGTCGCGTCCCGAAAGCTGCATGAGCGCGCCGGCCGTCTGCGTATCGACGATGAAGATCGACCCCGATTGCCCACGCGGTTGCGGCAGCATCGCGACCGGACCGCCCCGAGTGAAACGCTCGTAGGCAATACCCTCGTGGGGTCGCTCGGTCGCAACCACACAGCAAATGGCGGTGCGGCCGTAGTCGTGGCGCTCCGCATCGATTCCAGCCGCCGTGCGCAGGCTCGATTCGGCACCGTCGGCGACTACCAGCAGCGGAGCGCGCACCGGCGTGCGTGTTGCGCTCTTGTCGACCGCTGCCTGCACCGCACGCGCGTCCGCCAGAACATCCTCCACGCCGGCTGGTGCGATCAGCTCGATATCCGGCCGCGTCAGCAGCGTTTTCTTCATCTGCGCGAGCAGCTTGCGCGCCGGCGCCACCATCCCGAAACGCGGATATCCGCGCTCTGCCGCCAGCCAGCGCGCCACGCCAAACTCCCCCGCGCTCGACACGTGGATCCCGCGGATGCTCTCCGCATCTGCGCCGAGCGCCTGCAGCACGCCCAAGCCTTCCAGGGTCCGGCAACTGACCTCCGACAACGCCAGGTGCCGCTCATCCGGCGCCGCCGCTTCGTCTACCGGCGCCCGGTCAACGATTCGGATACGCCGGCCCGCGCCAGAGAGCAGCAGCGCCAGGCTGAGGCCAACCAGGCCACCGCCAGCAATCAGGATGTCACAGTTGGTTTGAATGGGAGATTCGCCGGTCTTTAAACGTAGGTCATGTTGCCCGCGCAGCGGGCTACTTGACAGCACCTCGCGACAAAACGTCACGTAGCCCGCGTTCGCGGGCAACATGACCTACGGCCGCATCCTCGCCGCGCTATGCTACCGACCATTCTGTCCAAGCTGTCCGGAGAAACCGATGTCCAATGACGCCGCTGCGCGCCTGTACCCGCGCACGACGCTGGTGGTCACGCTGATCGTGCTCGCCGCACTGTCGCGCTTGATCCCGCATCCGCCCAACTTCACTCCGGTCGAGGCGATTGGCCTGTTCGCCGGCGCTTACCTCGCCGATCGACGCATGGCTTTCCTGGTGCCGCTGCTGGCCATGGCGCTGTCGGATCTGGTCATCGGCCTGCATGGCGGCATGGCAGTCATCTACGGCTTGATTGCGTTCAACGTCTGGCTCGGCCTGCACCTCGGCCCGCGCCCCCGGGTCCGCGCAGTCGTCGGCTACGGCTTTCTCGCTGCCTGCGTGTTCTTCCTGGTCAGCAATTTCGCGACCTGGGCCAGTGGCGGCGGCCTCAACTACACGCCCGACGCGGCCGGCCTGATTGCGTGCTATGTCATGGCACTGCCCTTCTTCGCCAACACCCTGGCCGGCATGGCCGTGTACTCGCTCGTGCTCTTCGGCGGTGCCGCGCTGGTCACGCGCGAGCGCGGGCTGGTAACAGCGTAAGGTCACCTGCCTGGTGGGTCCGGACCTTGTCCGGACGCTGTTCCAGCAACCGCGTTCGATCACAGATCGAACCCACCAACGCAAACTGGCTGACTCCAGACCCATGGGCAACCGCCTCTCCAAGATCTACACCCGCACCGGCGACGATGGCACGACCGGTCTCGGCGACGGCACGCGCGTCGCCAAGGACAGCCTGCGCGTCAGCGCCTATGGCACCGTCGACGAGGCCAACAGCTGTATCGGCGTCGTCCTTGCGCACGAGGTCCCGGATGCGGTGCGTGCCTGCCTTACGCGCGTCCAGCACCAGCTCTTCGATCTTGGCGGGGAGCTGTGCATCCCGGGCATGGTGCTGGTCCTCGACGGCGACATCGATCGACTTGAGCAGGATCTCGATGGCTTCAATGACCCGTTGCCCGCACTCAAGGACTTCATCCTGCCGGGTGGTAGCAGCGCTGCCGCACACGCCCACGTGGCGCGCACCGTCGTGCGTCGGGCCGAGCGCGAGACGATTGCCTTAGGTCGCGTCGAGAGCGTGCGCGAGCAGGTGATCCGCTACTTGAACCGCCTGTCCGACCTGCTGTTCGTCATCGCCCGCGTGCTCGCACGCCACAGCGGATCAGGCGAGGTCCTGTGGGACCGCAAGCAGCGTGGGTGAGAGCGTGCACGCTTGCGCCGCATGCGGCGCGCCCGCTCGAACGCCCGCAACCTGTTGCGGGCCGGACATGACGGTCAACGAATGCTGATCTACTTCCACGAAGCCTGCCTCGAGCACGATCCCGGCCCCGGCCACCCCGAACATCCCGGCCGCCTGCGCGCCGTCGTCGAGGCGCTCAACCAGTCACTCAGCGCCGTGCTCGAATGGCGCGAGGCCCCCCTCGCCAATGACGAGCAGCTTGCCCGCGCCCACAGCGACCTGCTGATTGCTGCGCTGCGTCGCGTCGCCCCCGCCGATGGCCACATCCGCATCGATGGCGACACGGTGATGTCGCCCGGTTCCTTCGAGGCCGCGCTGCGCGCTGCCGGGGGCATGTGCGCCGCGATCGACGAGGCCGTCACCGGCTCGAACCGCAGATCCTTCTGCGCCGTCCGCCCACCTGGCCACCACGCGACCCATTCGATCGCAATGGGATTCTGCCTGTTCAACAGCATCGCCATCGGCGCGCACCACGCCATTGCCGCCCACGGGCTGCAGCAGGTCACCATCGTCGACTTCGATGTCCACCACGGCAACGGCACCCAGGACATCTTCGCCCGCGACGCCCGCGTGCAATATGTCTCCAGCCACCAGTCACCGCTCTACCCCGGCACCGGCCGCGCCAGCGAGCACGGCGTCGGCAACATCCAGAACGGCGAACTCCCACCCGGCTCCGGCTCCCACTACTTCCGCCAGATCTGGCGCGAACAACTGCTCCCGAAGATCGACCACTTCGCCCCCCAGATCATCCTCATCTCCGCCGGCTTCGACGCCCATCACCTCGATCCGCTCGCCGACATCAACCTTACCGCCGCCGACTACCATTGGATCACCCAGGAACTCGCCGCCCTCGCCGACAAACACGCCAAGGGCCGCATCGTCTCCACGCTGGAAGGCGGTTACTCGCTCGCCGCATTGCGCGAGTCGAGCGTCGCACATGTCAGGGCGCTGCTGGGTTGATCGCCGCGAATCCGGTCGTTGTAGCGTGGCACTGAGCGCGCGCTGAGTTGGATGTTGGCCGATTCAATGATCGCGCCAGCGCCGCGTATCGCAACGGAGGCTGCAACCAACGCTTGAAGTAGCGCGGTTCCGTGCGCGCATCGAGGTTCTGGATGCGAACACGCGGGAGTGCTAACGCGAAGGCGGCGATGGCCGCGGCAGCCGCGCGAAGAAGGCGCGGCCCCTTTCGTGGCTGGTGGTTTCGGGTCATCAGATTCGAAGCCTGTGGTCGCGTGAATCTGAGCAGGCAGCAAGTCACGCAACTGTAGCCAAGGTGAGCGAAGCGCACTTGGGAAAATGTTGCGCGAGATGTTCGCCGGCCCATCCCTGCGACCCGAGGACCCCGCCTCACTCGCCTCATGTACAATCCGCGGCCGTCGGAGGGATGGCGGAGCGGTCGATCGCACCGGTCTTGAAAACCGGCAGCCATGCAAATGGCTCGTGGGTTCGAATCCCACTCCCTCCGCCAAACTATGCCGCCCTTGGGCGGCTTTTTTTTGGGCGGAGGGAGTGGGATGAAAACGGGTTCGACCCGAAGGCAGGATGCCGAAGGGAGCGCAGCCCCGAAGGGGTGAGGGCCACGGATGGCCC
>JANPJV010000012.1:0-16425 GCA_031425695.1 Rhodanobacteraceae bacterium
CATCCGCCCATAGCCCATCCCCACCCAATCCAGCGCGCGGCTCCTGGTGGTCATTCGTTGCGCGCTCACTTCTTTGACTGTTATTTTCGAATAGCGTCCGCGCATAGCGCAGACCCACCAAAAGCAGTGCGCGGCTCCTGGTGGCTCTGCGCTGCGCGCGGACGCCTGCGACTGGTCTTGAAGGAGAGCGTCCGCGCATAGAGCAGACCCACCAAAAGCACGGCATGCTTGTCCGACGTTCCATGCGTGGAGTTTCTATGGCGCTGCAACAATCCCACCGCAAGGTCGTCTTCGCCTCGAGCCTGGGCACGGTGTTCGAGTGGTACGACTTTTATCTCTACGGGTCGCTCGCGGCGATCATCGCGAAGCAGTTTTTCTCGGCGCTCGATCCCACCAGCGGGTTCATTTTTGCGTTGCTGGCCTTCGCGGCCGGATTCGCGGTGCGGCCGTTCGGGGCATTGGTGTTCGGGCGTATCGGCGACATGGTCGGGCGCAAGTACACGTTCCTGATCACCATCGTGATCATGGGCTCGGCGACCTTCCTGGTCGGCATCCTGCCGAGCTACGCGAGCATCGGTGTCGCCGCCCCGGTGATCCTGATCGGACTGCGTCTGCTGCAGGGACTGGCACTCGGTGGTGAGTACGGCGGCGCAGCGACGTACGTGGCTGAGCACGCGCCGATGGGCAAGCGCGGGCTGTACACGAGCTCCATCCAGACCACGGCGACGCTCGGGCTGTTCCTGTCGCTGCTGGTAATCCTCGGCTGCCGCTTCGCGCTCGGCAACGAGGCTTTCGAGGCCTGGGGCTGGCGCATTCCGTTCCTGCTGTCGGTGGTGCTGCTCGGCATTTCGGTGTGGATCCGCATGCAGCTCCATGAATCGCCCGTGTTCGCCGAAATGAAGGCGCAAGGCACCACCTCGAAGGCACCGATCCGCGAGAGCTTCCTCACCGCAAACGGCCGCATCGCCTTGCTGGCCTTGTTCGGGGCGACGGCGGGCCAGGCGGTGGTCTGGTATGCGGGGCAGTTCTACGCGCTGTTCTTCCTGACGCAGACGCTCAAGGTCGACGCGACGACCGCCAATCTGCTGGTCGCCGGGGCGCTGATCATCGGCACGCCCTTCTTCATCCTGTTCGGCTGGTTGTCGGACAAGATTGGGCGCAAGCCCATCATCATGGCCGGCTGCCTGCTGGCGGCGCTGACCTATTTTCCGATCTTCAAGGCACTCACGCACTACGGCAGTCCGGCCATGGAACAGGCGGTCGCGGAACGGCCAGTGACGGTGGTTGCCGATCCGCAAAGCTGCCACTTCCAGTTTGATCCGGTCGGCAAGAAAGTCTTCGACAGCAGTTGCGACATCGCCAAGTCCGCGCTCGCCAAGGCCGGGATCAACTACGCGAATGAGCCGGCACCGGCCGGCGCGCTGGCGCAGGTCAAGGTCGGTGCGATTGCCGTACCGGCTTTCGAGGGCACGGGGCTCGAAGCCGCGGAATTCAAGGTGCAGTCCGAGGCATTCGCGGGCAGGTTGAAAACGACGCTTACCGAAGCCGGCTATCCGCAATCCGCCGACCCGGCGCGCATCCATCGGCCGATGCTGCTGGTGCTGCTCACGATCCTGGTGATCTACGTGACCATGGTCTACGGCCCGATTGCCGCGTGGCTGGTCGAACTGTTTCCGACCCGAATCCGCTACACCTCGATGTCCTTGCCGTATCACATCGGCAATGGCTGGTTCGGCGGTTTCCTGCCGACCATCGCCTTCGCCATGGTCGTTGCGAGCGGAAACATCTACCAGGGCCTGTGGTATCCGATTGCGATTGCCGTGATGAGCCTCGTCATCGGGACGCTGTTCCTGCCCGAGACCAAGGACGTGGATATACGTGCGTAACTTTTCGTGGCGCTCCCCTCTCCCATGCTCTTGGGGCGAGGGGCCAGGGGAGACGGTGCTCTGCAATCACAAACGAGCGCCCTCTCCCCCGACCCCTCTCCCTAAAAGCATGGGAGAGGGGAGCACGAGAGCTCAGCAGCCCTCGCCAGCGTGGCTCAACACCGGCACCACGCCGAGCACCGGCGTGTCCAAGATGGGGAACGGAACGACCAAGGCGCTGCGCTGTTCGCGGATGACCGTGGCGTCGATGCGCACGCCGGTGAAGCCGGCAGCGCTCTTTTCACCGATTTCGATGCGCCCCGTCTGGTTGAGCCCGACCGCGATCGCGGGCTCGCCGAGTGGCTTGCCGGCGCGGGTGAGATGCAACTTGAGCAGGACTTGGCCGGGGTTGGCGGTCTCGTGCACCACCACTTCGACGCCGATCATCTCGCCGTTGTCGCGGATATTCGCTTGCATGAGATCGCCCGCATGGTCGCCGAGGCCGAAGGTCTGGATCGGCCGCTCGTCGACCTGCAAGGCGAAGGACACCTTGTACTGCCCGGGGTTTTCGTTCTCGACCACGGCCGGGACAGGATCTGCCGCTGCCACCGGCTGGCCCAGGCTGAGGAAAAAGGCGGCAGGGAGGAGCCACATGAAACGCCGGAATCCCAGGGAGCTAAGCTGCATGCGTGTTCTCCGGAGCCGAGTGCGAAGCGGAACCCATTTAGGAACCTCTGAAGTCAGAGGTTCCGCGCGGCACATGGATGTGCCGCCATTTTTCGATGGCGCAAGTCATTGAAAATGGAGCGAAACAAAAACCACGCTTTTTGTAAAGCGTGTCGGAACAAGGCCAGGATGGACTTGTTCAGACCTTCCTTAGACGGATGATGAGCGCAAGAGTTCCTCGCAGCGAGCTCCCGCCGGCCGATTTCGACCTCAAGACCTACATCGACAGCGATACCCGTGTCGACTTCAGCAGAATGTCCGCAGTCATGACGGCGACCGCGCATTTCATTGGCTAGAGTACGGCGAATCTTTGCCGGGTCGTCTTCGCCGATGGAAATTCTCGCAGCGCCAGAATTGTGGGTCGCATTTTTCACGCTCACCCTGCTCGAGCTTGTGCTCGGCATCGACAACGTGATCTTCATTTCGATCCTGTGCGACAAGCTACCGCCTGAGCAGCGCGACAAGGCCCGCCGCATCGGCCTGTTCCTGGCGATGTTCATGCGCATCGGCCTGCTCTCGATCTTGAGCTTCATCGTCGGCCTGGTGCAGCCGCTGTTCAACGTGGGCAAGCACGCGGTGTCAGGACGTGACTTGATTCTGCTCGCTGGTGGGCTCTTTCTGATCTGGAAGAGCACCCGTGAAATCCATCAGCTGCTCGAGGGTGAGGCTGGCGAGAGCTCCTCGGCGGTGCCGGCCACCTTTGGGTCGGTGCTGGTCCAGATCATCATCATCGACATCGTGTTTTCGCTCGATTCGATCATCACCGCGGTCGGCATGGTCGACGAGCTGTCGATCATGGTCGCGGCGGTAATCACCTCGGTCGCCCTGATGATGTTCTTCTCCGGGGCGATTGCGCGCTTCGTGTCGGCCCATCCGACCATCAAGATGCTCGCGCTGGGATTCCTGTTCGTGATCGGCGTCGTGCTGGTCGCCGATGGTCTCGGTACGCATGTCCCCAAGGGCTATGTGTATGGCGCGATGGCCTTTGCGCTGACCATCGAAATGCTCAACATCCGCATGCGCAAGAGCGACACGCCACCGATCGACTTGCGCGAGAGCTACGAGCCCGCACTGGCCGGGAGCTCGTCCAACACGCTCGGCCCGGTGCTGAGCTACGACGACGTCGGCACCGCCGCCAGCTGGCTCGAGCGTGCCTTCGGATTGGCGGTGCCGCGCAGCAGCGAACCGGGCAGGGCCCTGCAGATGATGGCCAGCGATGGCACCGGCGTGCATCTCGAGCCGCGCCAGGTGGAAGGCGGTCGCCGCGGCTGTCCCACCGTGCGCGTGCTGGTGCAGGATCTCGACGCGCACCTCGCCCGCGCGGAGGCCAACGGCGCGCGCATCCTGCATCCGCCCGAGGATCATCACGGCGAGCGCAGCTACGAGGCGCTCGACGTGGACGGGCATCACTGGCGCTTCGTACAGGCGTGATGGTTGCGGGGCTGGTGTTTGTGCGCACCGATCCTCGCTCCCATGCTTTTGGGGAGAGGGGTTCTCGGAGTTTCGAGCGCCCCAAAAAGTGGGAGAGGGTAGCCAAAACCAGCGGCCAGCACCGACACCAAGGTCCCATGACCTTCGTCAGGTACTGACGCTCTTCACACGTCTTACACTACGCGCCGGTCTTCAGCGGCGGCCCCCATGCATTCCAGAATCTTGCTTCGACCGGCAGCGCTGCTGCTCGGCATGTTTTCTTTCGCCCCCGCGCACGCGCAGGTGGGTGGCGCATGGGTCGATCTCGGCCCTGGCCCCTCGCACGCTGGGCAGGTTGAAGGGATCACCAATCGCGAAGTTGTCGGCGCCGTCAACGCGATCGCGCCGCATCCGAGCAATGCCGACATCCTCTACGTCGGCGGCGTCAACGGCGGCATTTGGAGCACGGCCAACGCAACGGCGGCCGCACCCACCTGGACGCGGCTGACCGACACCCTCGGCAGTCAATCGATTGGGTCGCTCGAGATCGATCCGACCGATGCGACGCGACAGACCTTGCTCGCGGGCACGGCGCGCTCATCCAGCCTCGGTGGCGTCGGCGGCGCACATATCGGCTTGTTGCGCAGCACCAATGCGGGTGGCTCCTGGTCCGTGCTGACCGGTGGCACGCTCAATAACGTCGCCATCGTTGGTGTTGCCGGGCGTGGCGCCACCATCGTCGTTGCCACGGCCCAGGGAATTTTCCGCTCGACCGACACGGGCGGTGTATTCACCCAGATCTCGGGTGCGGTCGGGTCTGGAATACCCCTCGGTGCTACCTCGGACCTCAGCGGCGATCCCACTAACACCGCGCGCCTTTACACCGCGGTGCGGGGCGCGACTCCGGGTCTCTATCGCAGCACCGACACAGGCGTGACCTGGACCAAGGTTTCCGATGCGGCAATCGATGCGGTGATCGCGGCAGGGAATGGCTCGCCACGGATCGAACTGGCGGTGGGTGCGAGCGGCCAGGTGTTTGCGGCCATCGTCAGCGGCGTGCCCGGCGCCACGACCAATGGCCGCCTCGCCGATGTTTTCCGCTCCGCTGATGGCGTCACCGGCTGGACTTCGTTGGGCGTGCCGACCACGACGGAGGAGGGCGCGGTCACATTCGGGGTCCATGCGGGCGGACAGGGCGGGACGCATCTTTCGATTGCCGCCGATCCCACGGATGCCAACATTGTCTACATCGGCGGTGACCGCCAGCCGTACTTCGGCGAGGGAGTGCCTGGCAGTCAGCTGTTCTTCCCCAATTCGATCGGTGCGAATGACTACTCGGGACGCCTGTTCCGCGGCGATGCTACCCAGCCGCCGGCCACTCGCTGGCTGCCGATCACCCATCTAGGTGCGGCGAATAACTCCTCCCCGCACGCCGATTCGCGCGACATGGCGTTCGATGCGCAGGGCAATCTGCTCGAGTCAGACGATGGTGGCATCTACAAGCGTGTATCGCCGAAGCTGCCGACCGGCGCCTGGTTCTCGCTCAACGGCAACCTGCAGACCACCGAGTACCACGGCATTGCCTACGATGCAGTCGCCAATCGCACCATCGGCGGCGCGCAGGACACTGGAACCACCGAGCAGCGCAATACCTCGACGCGCATCTTCGATAGCGTCAGCACCGGTGACGGTGGCGACCCGGTCGTCGAGGACCGCTCGTCGACCACCGAATCGACCCGCTACACCAGCTTCCAGTTCCTGCAGCAGTTGCGCCGGCGCACCTTCAACGCCTCCAATCAACTGCTGGCGACGGCCTTCCCGGCGCGTACACCGATCAATGGCAGCGTGGCCATCACGGCACAGTTCTATTGCCCGCTGGCGGTCAACGATGCTGATGGCCTGCGGCTCCTGATCGGCGCGCAGAACGGAGTCTTCGAGTCGCTGACGCGCGGCGATACCGTCGAGCGGGTCGCCACGGTGCAGATGAATGGCGTGCGCGGCAGTCCGGTGGTCTACGGCGTGCCGGGCAATGCGGACCTGATCTACTTCGGTTCCACGACGGGCCTGTTCCTGCGCACCGCCCTCGCCACTGGCGTGCAACAGGTCAATACGCTGGCCACGACTGTGAGTGACGTGGCGATCGATCGCGACGCCCCTGCGCGCCTGTTTGCCCTGACCGCAACTACGGTGCATTTTTCGAGCAACAGCGGCGCCCTGTACGGCAATATCACCGGCAACCTGCTGACATCATTCACCCCGGGCACGCTGCGCAGCATGGCGTTCATCGCCGGCACCGACGATGCGCTCATTGTCGGCACTGATCGCGGTGCCTACGTCGCCTTCGATAGCACTGGTTTCGCCACCTGGGCGCAGCTGGGCACCGGCCTGCCCAACGTCCCGGTCTTCGAGCTCGAATACGATGTCACCGACAACGTGCTCGTTGCCGGCACCCTCGGTCGCGGCGCCTGGAGTCTCAACGCGCCGACCGGCCTGCCCAATCTGATCTTCCGCGGGAACTTCGAGTGATGGCTTACAAGATCGAGGATGGACTGATGATCAAGCGTCTGGTGTTGCTCGCGGGCCTGGGAATGACAGCGCCGCTTGTCGCTGCCGAGACGCAGTCGATCGGGATTAGCGGCGGTGCATTGGTCGATGCTGGCCGCGAGCTTTTGTATGTAGCCGATCCGCGCGGGTACACCCAGGCGATCGTGCTCGACGATGGGCGCGCCAGCTGGGTCAGCGCAGAGCGCGCATATCCGATTGCATTTGCCCACGACCGCCTGCTCGCGCTCGGTGCGGTCGATCAATTCGGGCTGGGCATGCTGCTGCTCATCGATCCGGGTACGGGGATTGCGGTCGACCGCATCGCCTTCGACCTGCCCGAGGGCGTGAGCGCGAGCCCGGTGGCGCAACCGCAACGCAAGTTCAGCGTCAGCACGCTCGAGACTGCTGCCGGTGTCCGCATCTTCTGGACCTATTCCTCGCGACCGCTGCGTGGCGCCCTCATCGTCGATGAGAACGGATCTACCGGCGGCGAGACCCAGGAAGGCGTGATCGATTTCGTCATCGGCAGCGGCCGCAACCATGCCATCCCGGTGCTCGAGGCGGTGACTGCGCCAACCGCCCTGACTCCTGATCTCCGTGCTGACGAGAAATTGCCCGGCGTGACCGGCGATCAGTTCCGTTCCGCCGACGCCGACCACGTGCTGGCCAGCAACCCGATTGATGGCTCGGCGAGTGACGGCTACCGCTGGACCATCCACGCGCAAAGGGATGCCGAGGCGCTGGGACAGCTCGAGTCACCGTATGCGCAGGCGCCGTTCGTGGTGCGCGGGAGCAAGCTGATTTACCGGGCGCAAGCTTACGGTGCGCTGGTATCCGGCAACTGGGTCGAGACTCCGACCCGTCTGGTCGCTTTCGACCTCGAAAACGCGCGCGAGCTGTGGTCGGTACCCATCATGGACCATGAGTATCGCGGCCCGCTGCCGCCGTAAGCTGCACTGAGTGCCTTTGTGGGAGCAGCCATGGCTGCAGTGAGAGTGGTCGGCTTGCGCGGCATGCCGCGCGACCACTCGAACGCCCGCAAACTGGTTTGCGGGCCTGATCGTTCCCGGAGCAATAAGCAAAAGATCGCGCCGATAGCCGCCCCCACCGACAGTCGTCCCCGCAATGGTTACTTCTTCCGCGCCTTTTTCTCCGGCTTTCGCCTCGCCGCGGCGATCGCGAGTTGCGCCCACGGGCGCATCGCGTGGGGCGATTCCAGCGCGTCCTCGGGGGGCAGCCAGTAGCTCATCTGTACCGGTTGGGATTTGCCCGCGTGGACGAACGGGCTGCCGCCGGCGCGCGCGAACTCGGGCTCAGTCAATGCATCGACTTTGAGATACAGCTGGTCGTCGATCACGATCGCGATGAATAGCGCATCGACGTAGATCCCATGGCCCCCGAACATGGCGCGTGCGCTCACGGTGCCGAGCGGGCCCAGCAACTCCTTGAAATGCGCAAGCACGAACCTGCCGCCCTATTTCGCGATCACCAGTACCACTGACGGGCTGATGCGCGCCGCGAGTTGCTCGAGCGAGCCGGCTTCGACCGCCAGGTTCTCGCTCGGCGAACCATCGCGCAGCAGCTTCTCGAGAAAGCTCACCTTGACCGCGTAGTTGACGTTCTGCGGCAGATCTCCGGTCCACTGGTAGACCTGGGCCGCCGACAGTTTGGCGGTGACGAGACCGACCACGGCGCCATCCCGATTGACCAGCGGCCCTCCGGAATTGCCGGCCTGCACCGGCACCGAAATCTGGTAGAGGCGTGGGTCGTCGCGCATGCCGGTGATCGAGTTGACGATGCCCGTGGTGAGCTTGGCGTTGTTGCCCATGATGTCGGTGTGCGGGTAGCCGAGCGTGAACACGTCGGTGCCGATCACCGCCTCGCCGCTCGCCAATGGCAACCCGGGCGGAAGCTGGCCGGCGACGCGCAGCAGCGCCACGTCATTGGCCTCGTCGTATTGACCGACGAACGCCGTGGCCTCGCGGCCGTCGGCAAAGCGGACCTTGATGTCATGGTGGCCGCTGATCACGTGGTAGTTGGTGGCGATCAGGCCGTGGGTGATCCAACCGGTTCCAGTCGCCGTACCCTTTGGTTCTTCTTCCTTGGCCGCGGCAACCTTCTTGGCACCGCTGGCTTGGCCCGCTCCGGCCAGCGTGCGCCCGCGCTTGCCGAAACTGCCGCCAAGGCAGGCAGCGTGCGCACGCCCGGCAACATCGGCGTCATAGTCGCGATGGCGACCTCCGGCAAAGACGAAATTGACCAGTTCGCGGAGCGCCACCTCGGCGACATCGAACCGTCTGCTCACTTCGATCTCGCGGATCGCCTCGCTCGCAGTGGTGCTCGGCATGCCTTGTCGGCGCAAGTGCGACAGCTCCGATGCGAGCCCGCGGATCGCTGCGCAATACGTGCTTCGCTCTACGCTGACCTCCGTCTTGGCCATCTCCCGTGACTCGGTTTTCACTCCCTCAGGCGGCGGCGTCTGGGTAAACTGCGTGCGCCCTTCCGCGTCAACCCAGGTGTAGATTTTCTGGGCATCGGCGGCCGGGATCGTCATTCCGGCAGCGAGCAGCAGGCCGAGCACTCCGATGCAATTGTTTTGGATGGCCATGTGCAATTCCGGTCCCCCGCGGTGACACGGCAATCATAGGCCTTCACGTGGCTTTCGCGGCGGCTGGCGGCTCGCTCCAGTAGCCCGGGTAAGCGCAGCGCACCGGGGAAGACACTCGCGATCCTTCCCGGGTGCGCCTGCGGCTTACCCGGGCTACGAAAGCGCAGCGCTCAGATCGGCGCGCCCGGCGGCACCGTCGGTAGCGGGCGCAGCTTCACCGACTTCGGGTCGGCGAGATACCTTTCGATGCGATCGGCCGCAGCGGGCAAGTCACCGTTGGGATCGGGCGCCAAGCGCGCCCAGCGCTGCAGCGAGCGCAGGCGCTGACGCAGCTGCGCGTCGACTGCCGGGTGCAACTGGCCGCCTTCGAGCGTCGCGAGCAAGGCGTCGAGCACGACCCAGTTGATGCTGCGCTGGACCAGGGCGAGCTGGGTATCGCTCGGCGCAGGCAAGCGCCAGCTGGCGTCGAGCAAGGCGTCGAGCGTGTCGGCCACGCCGGCCAAGGCCGGATCGCGCGCGTGCTGCAGGGCGAGACGGTGCAGTCGCGGCGGTGCCAGGAGCAACTGCAGGCTGAGCGCGGCGGCGGCGTCGGCCGCGCCGAGCGGATCGAACACTGGCGTCGCCCGCGTCGCGAAATATTCGCGGTTGCGCGCATAGTCGTAGCTGGGCGGCGTCATTAATCCGAGCACGTTGGCAGGCAACGCCAACGTCGACGCGCGCAGGGTGAGCAACAGGCGCTGGCGCGCTTCGAGCTGGGTCTTGGCATCGACGGCTGCGGTCCCTGGGCGCGCGTCGCCCGCGAGCCCGTACGCGTAGGTGACGCCGCCCAGCAGGCGCGCCACGGCTTCGGTCTGGTAGCGGTGCAGCAGGTAGACCGGCACCAGCCGCGCCTCGAGCTCTCCCAGCTGGCGATCGGGCGGCAGCACGCCGGTCGAGAAGTGCGCGAGCGCGTACTCGCGGGCGCGCAGCACGCGGTCGAAATCACCGAGCGCATCGTTCCCAGCCAGATCCCACAGCGCGCCCTGCGGGTGGGCATCACCGGGGGCACGCGCATCGGGATCGCTGACATAGGCGAAGCCGGCGCCGCGAATCTCTGCGCGCAGGCGGGCGAGCTCGGCGGCCTCGTTGGCGTAGACACCATAGCCGTGGCGAACCAGGAATACGTCCCAGGCGCCGAGCCCGACCCCATAGGCATTGGCAAGTCGCGGGGCGCCACTGGCATCGAGAGCGATCAGTGGGTGCGGGTAATCCATCACCGAGCCAGTGCCAGTGCGGCTCGCCGCGAAGTTGTGGGCGAACCCGAGGGAATGCCCGACCTCGTGCGCCGACAGCTGGCGCAGCCGCGCGAGCGCCATTTCCTGCGCTTCATTTGAACGCGCCTGCGCGTCCGCTTTGTCGTACGGGGCGAGCAGCGCCTCGGCAATCAGGATGTCCTGGCGCACCCGCTGCGAGCCCAAGTTCACCGAGCCCTTGATGATTTCGCCGGTGCGCGGGTCGATGATCGCCGCGCCGTAGGACCAGCCGCGCGTGGCGCGATGGGTCCAGGTGATGATGCTGTAGCGCACGTCCATGGGATCGGCACCTTCCGGCAACAGCTCGACGCGATAGGCATCGCGGAAGCCGGCCTGTTCGAACCCGGCCGCCCACCAGCGCGCACCGTCCAGCAGTGCCGAGCGGATTGGCTCGGGCGTGCCACGATCGAGATAGAAGACGATCGGCTTGACGACTTCGCTGGTGGCTGCCTGCGGATCCTTCTTCTTGAGGCGAAAGCGCGGCTGCCAGCGCACGTCGATGGAACGCCCAAGCGGCTGCGCGAAGTCGATCACACCCGTGCTGAAGCCACCCGAACCCGGATGAAAGCGACGCGGTACGAAGCCGGGCGGCGGCAGGCGCACGAAACTGATGTGCTGGCGCAGGCTCAGGGATTTTGGATCGGCCGCGACCTGGCGAACGAACTCGGCCTCGCCCGGACCGCTGAAGGTCAGCAGGGCCTCGAGCTCGGTGTTGTCGGGGAAAGTCCGCGCGCCTTCCGCGAGTGCCACGCTGCGCTCGGGATCGATCGCGTAGTCGCCCTGCTGCGTGCTTTTGAGCGTGGCCGCGATGCCGTGGCGGTCGCCGGTGAGATAGGGCCCGATGTCGACGATGAACCCGTCGCCGCGCTTCAGGATCTTGCCGGCCCACAGCACCGCCGGCGCGAATGCATCCACCGTGGCGAGGCGCTCGGCGGCATCGGTGGAGTCGGCGATGAAACGGGTGTTGTCCGCGATCAGCAGCAGCCGGTCGCCCACGCGCCGGAAGCGCACGGTCAAGGTGTTGCCCGACTGCCCGCGATCGAGCCCGACGTCATTGCTGCCGAGCCCGCCGGGCAGGGAGGTGAGCAGCAGGAACGGCTGGTCGAGCTCCTTCACCCCGAGCAGCAGGCGACCCGACTCAGCATCGGTGTAGAGGTCGAAAAAGCCAGCGCTGCGCGTGGTGCCTTTCAGCGGATCGGGCGGGGACGAGTCCTTGGCAACCGCTGGAAACGCGCCAAGAACCAACAGAATAACGAGCACGCGGACGAGTGTAGTCATGGTCGGCGGGGATCAATGCGGAGCCGCGAACATAGCGGAGTGCGCGCGCCATGCGTTCGGCCACAAAAGGCACGAAAAAGCACATGGATAGCTTGCGGCCTGTGAGTCATCGCAACCTGCTATTCCCCACCGGGTTCTGCCTGTGCGCTTTTTTTGCGCTCTTTGCGCGTTTTATGGCCAACGGCTGTTGATCTGTTGGCGCGACGAACCGGTGGCGATCCATTTCTCCATCGCTTAGCCTCGGGCCCATCGATCACCACCAGGAATGCCCGTGACCGGGACGACCGACTCGAGCGCTGCGCCGCCGGCGCGTTTTCCGCCGCAGATCAAGTACATCATCGGCAACGAGGGTTGCGAGCGCTTCAGCTTCTACGGGATGCGCAACATCCTGACGCCCTTCCTGGTGTCCTCGCTGCTGCTCTACCTGCCGGAAACCGACCGTCCCGGCGCGGCGAAGGATGTGTTCCACATCTTCGTGATTGGCGTGTATTTCTTTCCGCTGCTGGGTGGCTGGATTGCCGATCGCATTCTCGGCAAGTACCACACGGTGCTGTATTTCAGCTTGCTCTACTGCATCGGCCAGTTCTGCCTCGCGCTGTTCGTCGACAATCGCATGGGCTTCTACACTGGCCTGGCCTTGGTCGCGCTGGGATCAGGCGGCATCAAGCCGCTGGTGGCCTCGTTCATGGGCGATCAATTCGACCAGTCGAACAAGCGCCTCGCCAAGATTGCCTTCGATTCCTTCTACTGGATCATCAACTTCGGCTCGCTCTTCGCGTCGTTGCTGATGCCTTGGTTCCTGCGCGAATTCGGTGGCGCGGTTGCCTTCGGCATTCCGGGCGTGCTGATGCTGGTCGCCACGATCGTGTTCTGGATGGGCCGCAAGCGCTACGTCAACGTGCCGCCCGCGCCGCCGAATCCGGATTCCTTTCTCAACGTCGCCCGCACCGCCTTGCTGGCGCGGGATGCCAGCGGCTCACGCCCGGGATTGATCCTGGCCGTCGTCGGCGTGCTGCTCGGGATTTCCGGCTTCGCGTTTGCACCGAATATCGGGTACGTGTCAGCGATCTGCGTTGCCATCGTGTTCGTGATCGCGTGCGGCGGTGGCGGCACCTGGATGCAGCTGGAGCGTGCGCGCGGGCGCCATCCGGACGAGGCGGTCGACGGCGTGCGTGCCGTGCTGCGCATCCTCATCGTGTTCGCCCTGACCACGCCGTTCTGGTCCTTGTTCGACCAGAAAGCCTCGACCTGGGTGCTGCAGGCGGGTGGCATGGTCAAGCCCGACTGGTTCGAGCCCGCGCAGATGCAGGCGCTCAACCCGCTGCTGGTGATGTTGCTGATTCCCTTCAACAATCTTGTGCTTTACCCGGCGCTCGCGCGCTTCGGCTACGAGCCCACCGCGCTGCGGCGCATGACCACCGGCATCGCCTTTTCCGGCGTGTCGTGGATTGCCGCCGGCATGCTGCAGCTGTGGATGGATGCGGGCGATCCCGTCTCGATCACCTGGCAGATCCTGCCCTACGCGTTGCTGACCTTCGGCGAAGTACTGGTCTCCGCCACCGGCCTCGAGTTCGCCTATAGCCAGGCGCCCGCGGCGATGAAGGGCGTGATCATGAGCCTGTGGTATCTCGCCGTGACCATCGGCAACCTGTGGGTCCTGCTCGCCAACGCCAGCGTGCGCAACGAGGCGTTCACCGCCTACATCGAAGCGACCGGCATCAGCGTCGCTGCCTTCCAGATGTTCTTCTTCGCCGGATTTGCCCTGGTCGCCGCAGTCTTGTTCGGGTTGTACGCAAAGAGATATCCGTTGCAGGAGAACTACCGACCCGTGGGGTGAGCGCTGGCAGCTAGACTGCCGGCCGGATAGTAATTTGGAGTGCGGCGCTCTGCGCCGCTTTGGATGCCTTTGTCTCGTATCGCAAGAGCATCCAAAGCGGCGCGGAGCGCCGCACTCCAAATGAACCCACACCCCATCCACTCGCCGAAACTCATAATATCGGCCGTACCGGGAAGACGGATCGAGCAATGGCGAATGCAGGGGGCTCGGGAAGTTCGACCATTCGGCGGATGTTGCGCGAGCGTATCGAAGAGCTGCTGACGCAATGGCGGCAGGCCCTCGATGGGCCATTCAAAAACGAGACCATTGCGCCGATCGTGGCCTCGTTGAACGAGCTGAGTGCCGCGGCAGGGCGCTTCCGGATCGAGGCGCCGGCGCTGGTGACGCGCGATGCCGCCGCCTATCTTGGTTTCCTGTTGGACACGGCCGACACGCCGAACCCAATCCAGCGCGGGCGCATGGTCAACTACCTCGAGCGGCTCACGCAGATCTCGTCGGATCTGGCCAGCCTGCTCGCGCGCGAGGAGCTGGATCGACCATCGGTGCTGTATGTGCGCGCCGCGGGCCATGAAATTCCGGGGCTCGAAGATGCACTGCGCCAGCAGGGATGGCGACCATTGCGCGCCGAGGGCCTGGCAACCGTCCTGACCGTGGTCAAGGGCCAGCCGCTGGTCGCGGTGGTGGTCGATTCCGGGCTGCTCGACCAGCTCGGTGAGATCGTCACCGCGCTCGACCAATATCGCAAGCCGGGTCCCACGCCACCGCTGCTGGTGGTCACGCGCGGGCCGGCTTTCGCGCAGCAACTGCTCGGCATGACCGGCAGTGCCGACGCCTTCATGGCCAATGCCGATGCGGCGGGCGTCATCCGCAAGCTCGGCGACCTGCAGCGCTCACTGAGCTCGGCCGAGCCGTTGCGCGTGCTCATCGTCGATGACGACCGCACCCAAGTGGTCTTCTGCGATGCCGTTCTGCGCCGGCGCGGGCTGGCGACGCAGGTGGCCAGCTCGTCGGCCGAGGCGCTCGAGCTGGTGCTCTCCTTTCGCCCCGACCTGATCCTGGTCGATCTGTACATGCCCGAGATCGACGGCATGCAGCTGACCGCACGCGTGCGCGAAATGCCCGGCACGCTGCTGCTGCCGATCGTCTTCATTTCAGGCGAACAGGACCTCGGCAAGCGGGTCACCGCAATCAACATCGGTGCCGACGACTTCCTGACCAAGCCGGTGCGACCGGGGCATCTCATCGATGTCGTGGTCGGTCGCGTCAAGCGTGCGCGCGCGCTGCGCCGGCAGGTGCTCGGGAGTCCGGCAGAAGCCACGACCGGGCCGCTGGCGCGCAGTGTGCTGGCGCTGCGCATCCGCGATCTTGCGGATCGTCCGGCGGCGCTGATCTCGGTCGGTCTCGCGCAGAGCGACACGCTCTCGACCAAGCTGCCGAGTCTGCTCCGCTGCGAGATCGAGCAGGCAGTCGCTGGCCGCATTGCCGCGCGCCTGGCGCCGGGCGACGCCTTTGGTCCCTGGCACGACCTGCACTTCCTGGTTCTCGCCGCGCGCGTCGACCGGGAAGCGCTGCAGCAGCTCGCACAAAGCCTGCGGCATGGTATCGACGTGCGCCCCCTGGTCATCTCGCGCGGCCAGCTGAAGGTCAGCGCATCGGTGCAGGTGACTGAAGCCTTGGGTGACCCGCAGGCTTGGATTGACGGTTCCTTAAGCGCCTGGGAGCGCCGGGAGAAGCCAGCCCCTGTCAAGCTCGCGGCAAGCCGGCCGAGCCCGGTCAAGCTGCCGAGCGCCACACCGGTCGAGCCTTACGAGGCCTCGCCGATGATGCGCGCCGTGCTGCACCCGGAACCCGGCCTGTGCGTGACCGAGTACCAGCCCTTGATTCCCATGCGCGGCGTCGTCGCCTACCAGTGGCAGCAAAGGTTGCGCTTGCGCCCGACACCCACCCAGCCGGCGCGCGTGCTGCGCGATGAAGTGGTCACCGCTGCGCGGCACGCCGGAACGCTCGGGACACTCGACCGCCTCGCCCTGCGCTTTGCGCTCGACACCATTGCCGCGCAGCGGCTGCATGGCAGGCGCGTGTGCGTACAGGTCGAGGTCGATCTCGCCAGCGTCATCGATCCCGGTTTCCTGACTCATCTCGCGGGCGAGTTGCACGACCAGCGCCGCGACGATGTCACGCTGACCATCGAACTCGACACCGACGCAGTGATTAACCGCATCGCGCAGGCACGCCCCGCGCTCGAACGCCTGCGCGGACTTGGCGTGCACACTTGCCTGAACCATTTTGGCCAGCAGCGCGAGGCCCTGAAGGTGATGCAGCAGACCAATGCCGACGCCATCAAGCTCGATACCGAGATGGCGCTGCAACCATCGCCGGCGTTTACCTCACTGATCTCGCAGGTCCGCGAAAGCGGCGTGCCGATCCAGGTCGAGGACGTCCCCAATCGCGCCGCCATCGCCAAGCTCTGGGACCTCGGCGCCGACTACCTGCAATGCGAGCTCCTGCACCCATACGGTCAGGCGCTGGAGTTCGATTTTCATGCGAGCGTGGCGTAGAGATGGTTTTCGGTTTTCGGTTTTCGGTTTTCGGTTTTCGGTTTCGGTTGATTTTGAGTTTGATCTTGTGGGAGCAGCCATGGCTGCGATGCTCTTGATTCGCTTTTGAATGAAGCTCTAAGGATCCTCTGAACAAGTCGCCCGATCTGTGGTCTGATCTTTGAGTCAGCGATCGACGGGAAGATGCATGAGCCAGATGAGTTTCGGTGATGCGGAGTACGCGGGCAAGCGCAAGCGTACGCGTCGGGAAGAGTTCCTGGCTGAGATGGAGCGAGTGGTTCCGTGGGACGCTCTGCTGGCATTGATC
>JANPJV010000013.1:0-1691 GCA_031425695.1 Rhodanobacteraceae bacterium
GATCACGTTGAAGCGGCACCGGGAGCTGGACGGGGTTTAGATTCGTGTCACCCCGGGCTTGACCCGGGGTCGTTGGCGTTGGGTGAATCCGCTTTGTATGCCACCGCCAGCGATCCCGGATCAAGTCCGGGATGACAGGAGTAGTTTGCGGATCGGCGCCGGCAATCCCAGCCCCTGCCACGCCCCGCTCTCGAACCACGCCCCTTCCGCACGCGGCTCCTGCATTGCGATCACCGGGTGAAGATGCAAATCCTTGTGCGTCAGCACATGCAGGAAGGGCTGCGCGTCGCGTGCCTGCGCATCCTCCGGCAGCGCAGCGCCCAATGCCTCGCGACTGTCGAACACCGGCAGGCAATACAGGCCGGCCCAGATGCCCGATTGCGGGCGCTTCTGCAGCCAGACCGCCCCGTCGCCCCGCTGCGCCTGCAAGACCCACAGCGAGTGCGCCGTGCGCTTCAGCTTTTTCGTCTTCACTGGATAGCGTTCCGGCGCGCCCTCGCGAAACGCAGCGCAATGTTCGTGCACGGGGCAGAGAAGGCAACTCGGATTGCGGGCAAGGCACACCGTCGCCCCCAGGTCCATGAGCCCCTGCGTGTAGCGCGGCATGGCCTCATCGAGTGAGCGCTTCGGCAGCAGTTCCTGCGCAAGGCTCCACAGCGCGCGCTCGTTGGCCGCACTCGACAGGTCGCCATCGAAACCCAGCACGCGCGTCAGCACGCGCTTGACGTTGCCATCCAGGATCGCAGCGCGCTCGCCGAAACAGAACGCCGCGATCGCCGCCGCGGTCGAGCGCCCGATGCCTGGCAACTCCGCGAGCACCTGCGCGCTGCGCGGGAATTCGCCCGCGTGCTTTTCCACCACTTCCTGCGCGCAGCGGTGCAGGTTGCGCGCGCGGCTGTAGTAACCGAGGCCGCTCCACAGGCCCAGCACGTCGTCTTGCGGCGCTGCTGCGAGCGCGCGCACATCGGGAAAGCGCGCGAGGAACCTCGGGTAGTAGTCGAGGACGACGGCCACCTGCGTCTGCTGCAGCATGATCTCGGAGAGCCAGACGCGATAAGGGTCGCGCGTGGCTTGCCAGGGAAGCGTGTTGCGGCCGTGGCTTTGCTGCCAGCGCACGATGCGGCCGGCAAACCCTGCGGGCAGCGGAGTCATTCGGAAACCTGCGCCCTGCGGGCTCCGGTATTCGCCTTCGGAGCGGCCGGGCGGCTCATGCCTGCTTGAGGAGGAAGTCCGCGTGCGCCTGGATCGGCGCCGGCGTCTCGACCAGGTGGTCGGTGAGCTCCTTCAGCTTCGCGTCGAGCTCGTCGATCGCGCGCTCCTGCACGTCGATTTCGGTGATGCGTTCATCGAGGCCGCTCGCTGCCTCCTGGATGCGTTCGATCGCCTCGATGCGCCGGCCGAAATTGCGGCGGCGCTCGCGCAACTGCGCATCGAGTTGCGCAGCCGCGGACTTGTTCCACAGCTCCACCTCGCCGAGCGCGGATTCGTACACGACGCGCAGCCGCGTGGCCAGCGCGCGCACCAGCCGGTCCGCGAATTCGGGCTGCGCAAGCCGAAAGGTGTTTCCCACGCCCAGGTATTGCATGTGGCTGCGCTCGACGAGGTCGAGGTCGCGCTCATAGCGTGCGAGGTCCGGCTCGCGCGGCGCCTGGAGCGAGAAACCGTACTCGGCATTCAGTTGCCGGAAGGTG
>JANPJV010000014.1:0-44608 GCA_031425695.1 Rhodanobacteraceae bacterium
CGCCTGCAGGCAACGGCGCGGTGCCCATGACGGCAGCCTCGCCCAAGGTCGTGGCCATGGCTCCCGCGCCAATACCGGCATCCAGTGGGAGCGCCACTGCAACCTCGCCGGTTTTCTCTGCCACCTCCTTGGAGGTACCGACGACCAGGGGCGACAACCAGTGCGTGATTTCGGCCCCGAGGAAGAAGATCAGGCTGGCGTAGTAGACCCAGATCAGTACTGCGACTACCGCGCCGGCAGCGCCGAAGCCGCGGGTCGGGTCGCTCTTGGCGAAATAAAGATCGAGCAAGAGCTTGCCGACCACGAACAGAACGGCCGAGACGATTGCCCCGATCACCACCTGGCGCCACTGCAGGCGTACGTCCGGCAGCCAGCGGTAGAGCAAGGCGAAGAACATGGCGTAGCCCAATCCAGCAAGGGCCTGCCCGAGCAAGACCCGACCGGCGCCTTCGGTACCAACGGCTGTTGCGAGCACTGTACCCAGCACCAGCGACATGACCAACAAGAAGCCCAGGCCCATGACGATACCCATGGCGCTCAGCCGCTTGATCAGCCAGCGGGTCACGCCGAGCTGCTGCGCGGCCTGATTGACGTCCCAGATGTGATTCAGCGAGAACTGCAGCTGGCCGAACACCGCTGATGCAGAGAAGAGGGTGACGCCCAAGGCCAGGAAGCCGAGCCCATTGCTGATATTGATCTTGTCGGCAGCATTGAGCGTCTCGCGCGCCGAAGCGGCGACGGTGGGACTCGCCAGCTGAGAAATCTGCTTGGTGATATCGATTTCGGTGCCGGGGCTCAGCCAGGCAAAGAACCAGGTCAGCACCACCAGCAACGGGGTGAACGAAAATACCGCAGTGAACGACAGCGCACCGGCGAGCGTGGTGAGGTCGTGCCGGATGACATTGTCGATCAGGGTCTTGATTGAAGGGCGCATGGCCGCCTCCGAACGCGTGTGCGCAGGTATCGCAATCCCTGTGCCATTCACGGGTACGGCCGAGTTCAGCGTCACCACACGGTCCAGCCCGCTGGACGCAGGGCAAAGCGCGCGATTGGCGCGTGCTTGTGCTTGCGATTTGCTTGAGGTTTGCAGCCCGGGTTAAGCGCAGCACACCCGGGATGGTCCTTGCGAACCGTCCCCGGGTGCGCTGCGCTTACCCGGGGACGGCTACCTACGCGTAGCTACGGCGTGGCGTGAACATGGCGGCGTCGATGATCGAATACAGGTGCACGATCCAACCGAGCCAGATCACCCACAGAACCGCCGCGAGGACAAACTGGATGATCGCGGCGAGCAATCGGCCCTGCAACAACTGGCCGAGGCCCGCAATGAAGAAACTTGCCAGTGCGGCAATCACATTGCCCGCGGTCCCTTGCCCTGCCATCTAACGCTCTCCTCAAATGAGATTCACCGTCGCATTCGCGTCGGCGTGCGCATCGTCGCGCATGCGCAGTCTCGCAAAGATCGGGCCAATCGAAGGGGTCCGGAATTTCCGCGTTGCCACGCGCTTTTCGGCCGAGCGCCTGACGCTCACCGTTTTTGGAGTTGGCGAAAACCACCAATCCGTAGGCTGCTGTGCCGCGGGCCCCAAAAAAAGGGCGGCCCGGAGGCCACCCTTTGGTCATCTCCGACCGGTCAGGACCGGTCGGCGTTTGCTCAGCTCTGGCGACGCACTGCCACCAATCCCAGCAAGCCGAACAGCAGGCCGAGGAGGATCAGGCCGTAACGATCGAGCGCGGGAATCGGCGCGAGCGCGGAACCGACGACAACTGCCTGCGAAACCGTGTTGTTGGTAGTGACCGGATCGGCAGTCGGCGAGCTGGTGCTGGCCTGGACTGACGAGGTGCCCGGAGAATTGCTGAACGCGGTGACTGCCAACGTGCGCATTGCGCCAGGCGCAGTGGCACCCGCAAAAGTACAGGTGATCACGCCGGATTGCCCGATCTGCGGCGTGGTGCAGACCGCGCCGGCGCTCGCGTTGAAGGAACTGAACCGGAAGTCCGGGCTGAGCGTGATCGAGACCACCACGTTCTGCGCTGCGCTCGGGCCGTTGTTGGTGCTGACGGCGGTAAAGGTCACCGGCTGCCCGATCGCCACTGCTGTCGCGGAAGCAGTGAGTGTCAGCGACAGATTGGCCGAGGTGGTGACGGTCGTGGTCGTGGTCGCCGCGTTGTTCGCCGGCGTCGGGTCCGTGCTGGTGGAAGTCGCGTTGGCGGTCGCCGAGATCACCGTGCCGCTCGGCGTGGCTGCTGCCACCGCAAGGATGATCGTCGCCGCGCGCGGTGTGCCTACCAGCACCGGGCCGGTGAACGTGCAGGTAATGGTCGTCGTGCCAGCACAGCTGCCACCCCCAGCGACGCTCCCGGACACGAAACTGGTGTTGGCCGGGGTCGCCAGCGTGACCGTCACGCCGTTGGCGTCACTTGGACCCGCGTTGGAGACTGTGGCGGTATAGGTGAGGTTGGTTCCCGCGGTCACCGGATCCGGCGCATCCGTCAGCGTCAGCGAGATGTCGGACGAAGTGCCGACCGTCGTCGTTGCCGTCGCCGAATTGTTGGCCGGATTGCTGTCGGTCGTCGTCGTGGTGACATTCACCGTGTTGGTGACCGTGGTCCCCGACGCCACGTTCGACGGAACCCGCACGACCAGCGTGAACACCGCTGATGCACTTCCCGCAACGCTCGGGCTGGTGCAGTTGACGGTGCCGTTCGTCCCTACGGCGGGTGCGGTACAGGTGAAGCCCGCAGGCGCGGCAAACGACTGCAGCGTGGTACCGGCCGGAAGCGGATCATTGAGTACAACGGTGCTGGCCGCCACTGCGCTCAGGTTGTTGAGGGTGATGGTGTACGTAAGATCGGCACCGGCATTGACGGGATCCGGGCTGTCGGTCTTGGTGACCGCGAGGTCGGTGGCTGGCGGAACGCCGGTGGGCGTGAACGAGAAATCGTCGACGGCCAAGCCGTGGTCGTTGCTGGCGTCATTGATGTCGACCCAGCGAATCCAGAACTCCTGCCCGATCGGAACCCCAGCCGTAATGGTGCCGTTCAAGACGACGCGATTCGCTGGCAGATTGCCATCGAGCGCGGCGCCGGCAGCCCCACCGGCGACTGGACCGGTGAAATCGAGCGCATCGAAGGCGGTCCAGCCAGTGGCCGGTGTATTCGCATCGGTAATCACGCCGGTGGCTGCGATCTGATACTCGAAATCCAGTCGTTGCGCGGCCGCAGGGACGGGCGCGCCATCGCGCCATTGTTCTCCGACGTAGGCGATATTGGCCGACGTGAGCGCGACCCCGGTGTTGTTGATGAAACAGACAGCCGCGAAGATGGTGGTGGTGGTACCGGAGGCGACGCTTCCGAGCGCGCGGTCGGTGACCGGGTTGGTGCCGGCGACGCCGAAGCTGTAGAGCGCGCCGGCGTTGCTGCTGCCAGTGCCCGCGTTGTAGGTGCTGCGCGTCGAATACCAACCCGGCAGCGTCGAATTATCCGTCCAGGGAATATTCGTTCCCGTCGCCGCCAGGGTGTCGAAATTCTGCGCAACCGGCGTGCCCAGGCTGGTCACGCTGACACACTGCGCAGTGACTGATCCGGAGAAGAAGGCACCGGCCAGGCAAAGCACTGCGGCGAGCTTGGCGCTTCGGGAAATTCGCGTCATGAGTCGGGTTCATCCAGTCGATTGGGCAGCAGTCGCCCTTTGCGCGGACTATAGCGTTGAGGGGCCTGTGGCGGAACCCGCGCTACGGTTTGGGCTGCGGAAGAGCCCGTGGTTTGACTTGAAATCGGTGGCATCCGCAGCTCGGATTGCAGCCGACCAGGCCAAAAAAGAATGGCCGGGTTTCCCCGGCCATTCAGCCCAGCAAGTACAAGCAGGAGCGATTACTTCGCTTCCTTCTCCATCAGCTTGTCGACCAGACCCGACGGCACTTCGGTGTAGTTGTTGAACTCCATCGAGAACGTGCCGCGGCCGCGGGTAGCGGAGCGCAGGTAGTTGATGTAGCCGAACATTTCCGCCAGCGGCACGAAGCCGTGGACGAAAGCGGCCATGCCCTTGGTGCCCTGGTCGGTGACCTGGCCGCGGCGGCGATTCATGTCGCCGATGACGTCGCCGAGGTACTCGGACTCGGTCACGACTTCGATGCGCATCATCGGCTCGAGCAGCTTCGGGCGGCTCATCTTGTGCGCTTCACGGAAGGCATGCCGGCCGGCAATTTCGAAGGCCAGTGCCGAGGAGTCGACGTCATGGTACTTGCCGTCGATCAGGCGCGCCTTGAAGTCGACGACTTCATAGCCGGCGATCTGGCCCGAGCGCGACTCAGTCTTGACCGCGTACTCGACCGAAGGAATGAACTCGCGCGGGATGCGCCCACCGACCACTTCGTCGGCAAACACGACCCCGGAGCCCGGCTCGCCCGGCTCGAACACCATCTTGACCTCGGCGTACTGACCCGAACCACCGGTCTGCTTCTTGTGCGTGTAGATGTGCTCGACGGTCTTGCCGAAGGCCTCGCGGAAGCTGACCTTGGGCTTGCCCATGTTCGCTTCGACGCCGAGCTCCGAGCGCATGCGGTCGATGGTGATTTCCAGATGCAGCTCGCCCATGCCGCGCAGCACGGTCTCACCGGTCTCGCCGTCGACATGCAGGCGCAGCGACGGATCCGCCTTGGCCATCTTGTAGAGCGCCGCCGACATCTTGTCGACGTCGTCACGCGTCTTGGCTTCAACCGAGACGCTGATGACGGGATCCGGGAAGCGCATGCGCTCGAGCAGCACCGGATTGGCCGGGTCGGTCAACGAGTCACCCGTTTCGGTGTCCTTCATCGACACGAACGCGCAGATATCGCCGGCGCGCACTTCGTCGATGTCCTTGGTCGCATTCGCCTGCACTTCGACGATGCGGCCGACGCGCTCTTTCTTGCCGCCGCGGGTGACGTTGGTCAGGGTGTCGCCCTTCTTGATCACGCCGGAATAGATGCGCGTGAAGGTCAGCGTGCCGAACTGGTCGTTGATGACCTTGAACGCGAGCGCGCGCACCGGTGCATCGTCGCGCACTTCCTGCTTGCCGAGGACGTTGCCGTCCTCGTCGACCATCGAGATACCGCCGTTCTCGCCCGGGTAGGGCATGTAGTCGACGACGGCGTCGAGGAGCTGCTGCACGCCCTTGTTCTTGAACGAGGAACCGCACAGGACCGGCACCAGCTTGCCGCTGACCGCGCCCATGCGAATGCATTCCTTAAGCTTCTTCTGGTCGAACTCGCCGGTCTCGACGTAATGCATGAAGGCATCGTCGTCCATCGCCAGCGCCGACTCGATGAGCTCGGTGCGCAGTTGCGGGAGACGATCGAGCCACGCGTCATCATTCGTGACGACGAACTTGAAACGGCCACGGACCTGATCGATCGGGACGATTTCCCACTCGCTGTCCTTGTCGTTGCTGTGCCACACGTAGGCTTCATTGGCAACGAGGTCGACCATGCCGATGAACTCGTCCTGGCTGCCCAGCGGAATCTGGCAGAGCAGGGCGTTGGCGCCGAGGCGCTCCTTGATGCCCTTGACGCAATGCGCGAAGTTCGCGCCGATGCGATCCATCTTGTTGACGTAGCAGATGCGCGGCACGTTGTACTGGTCGGCCAGGCGCCAGTTGGTCTCGGTCTGCGGCTCGACGCCGGCAACGCCATCGAAGACCACCACCGCGCCGTCGAGCACGCGCAGCGAGCGATTCACCTCGATGGTGAAGTCGACGTGTCCCGGCGTGTCGATCAGGTTGATGTGATAACCCTTCCACTCGGTCGAGACCGCGGCGCTCTGGATGGTGATGCCGCGCTTCTTTTCCTGCTCGAGGTAATCGGTCGTGGTGCTGCTCTTGCCGTCCTTGGTGTCATGGACGTCGATGATCTGGTGCTTGCGACCCGTGTAATAAAGCACGCGCTCGGTGGTCGTGGTCTTTCCCGCGTCGATGTGCGCGATGATCCCGATGTTGCGGTACAGCGCGAGCTCTTTCTGCCTGGCCATTGGTGTGGTCTCTCAAGGGTGATCTAAGCCCCTTGCCGCCACCATCCTGGCGACGCCAAAGGAAAATATGTTTGCAAGCAATCGGTCGCGTCCCAACCTCGGGATCGCATGCCACTCAGGTTTTTCACAATCCGAGTGTCGCTTGACTCACGAAAAGCCCATGAGGCGACGCCTCACGGCGCGCGATCATGGGCAGTACTTACCGGTTGCGTTCTCAGCGGTTCCTGCGAAGCCATGCCGTAGGCATCGGCTGCCGAAGGACCGCGGGCCGCGAATGCTACAGGCATGGCGCCTGCGCGTGTTCATCGTGTGGTAAAGAAATTCATGCGGCGTTCGGTGTTTTCCCAGCGCGCGGCAGGCGGCTGACGTAGGTCACGTTGCGCCCGCGAGCAGTTTGGGCAAGCGACCAGGGAAGCTTGGGCGCTACGTGACAATGCGGCGTCGCGGTTGGGTGACGTAGCGCCCGATCAAGATTGGGGCCTGCACAAGCACGTCGCGGGCACAACGTAACCTACGTGAAAGTCGCCAATCGCTACCAATCCAGATGCAACCTCGCCGCCAGCGCGTCGCCTTCCGTGCGGGTACCTATCGGATCGAGCGGCGTTCGTGTTCCCTCGAAATGCACCCAGTTCAACATCAGCTTTAGATTCCCGTTGAGATACCAGTTCAGCCCAGCGGTGATGCTGTTCCCCTCGTTGCCCCGATTGGCCGCGATTGGCGTTTGCGCAAAATCGAAGGTGTCGTAGCGCAGCGCGAGCTCGAAGGCGCCCCAGGTGCCGCGGCGCCATTCGAAGTCGCGCCAGGGCTTTGAGGCGATCGAAGCTGCCGGCGCTTGCCGGCGTGGGTTCGGACCTTGTCCGAACGCTTTTCATCAACGGTGAGAAGGAGCGTCCGGACAAGGTCCGGACCCACGCAGAGCGCATGGCTGCTGTGCTCATCCTAGCGCCTCGCCGCTTCGAACAACTGGTCGAACAGGCCGCCATCGTTGAAGTGCTCGATATCGGCAGAGCGAGCCGACAATGACAGCAACAGAAGTACGGATCCGAACAGCGTCGATGTGCGCGGCATGGCGGTGTTCTTGGAAATGAGGAACACGCGATATCCCGCAGCGATCCAATGCACGGAAATGGCGGATCCACATATCGACATGCAGCACTTTTGCGCGTGTTGTCGGGTTGAGCGCGCCAACATTGGGCCGCACGTGGATTCGGCGGGGCACGGGTCGCGAACGCGTCACTGATAGATCACCGCGGGATAACCCTGGCGATTTCGGGTATCACCGCGTTGTCACCGTTTCCCCGCGACGATAATCGGCCAAGCATTCATTTCCGGAGGAAACAGCAATCTCCCTGGTTGACCTGATGGCCGCACTGCCGGGCCCGACTGCACATCTGGCCGCAGCGGTCCTTGCCCTGCTCGCCTACATGCTCACCAGCCGTGCCGAGCGCGAACGCCGCGCGCCATCGGTGGCGATCGGCTGGGTGCTCGGCATGATGTTCCTGCCCTACCTGGCCTTCCCGTTCTATTTCCTGTTCGGCCGCCGCAAGTTGATTCGCATGGTGCGTCACCCGTTGCCGCCACCCGTGGATGCGCATTGGGCAGCGGTCTTGCTGGCCGGCTTTGGTATTCCGCCGCCCGCACCGGCCGTGGCCTGTCTCCACCGTGATGGTGCGCAGGCGCTGCTCGCGCTGTGGCGCACCATCGATAACGCGCAGGAGCGCCTGGACGTATGCAGCTATCTGCTCGGCCGTGATGCGTTTGCCGCCGAGCTCTGCATCCGCCTGGCCGAGCGCGCGCAGTCTGGAATCACGGTACGCGTGTTGCTCGATGCTTACGGCGCATGGCTCGGTGATCGCCAGATGTGGCAGCGCATGCGCATGGCCGGGGTTGAGCTGCGCATGTTTCGCCCGCTGTCGCTGCGCTACTCGGACGGCCCGCGCAACCTGCGCATGCACCGCAAACTGTGCATTGCCGATGGCCAGATTCTCTGGTCCGGCGGACGCAATTTTGCGGCCGAGTATTTTCTCGGCGACGATCGGCACGACCCCTGGATCGATCTCTCGTTCGACCTTGAAGGGGCCACGGCGGCCGATGCCGCGCATCAGTTCGAGGTCGACTGGTTGGTGGCACACGGCCGCACGCCCAGGCCGGTCACGCGCCGCGTCGAGCCCGATCCGCCCGGGCCGTTGACCCAGTACCTGCCAAGCGGACCGGACCAGGTCGAAGACACCTTGCGCGCGCTGCTGATCGAAGGCTGCTACCGCGCCGACCGCCGCATCATGGCGATCACGCCGTACCTGGTACCTGACGAGGGCGTGCTCACGGCACTGCGCCTGGCCGCGTGCCGCGGCGTGGCCGTGACCTTGTGCCTGCCGAAACGCTCCAACCACGTGCTCGCGGATTTCGCACGCAACCGCGCCCTGCGCGAGCTCGCCGGCGTCGGCGTAGAAATACGTCTGACGGGAACCATGCTGCACGCCAAGGCACTGGTCTTTGACGACACATTGGCACTGATCGGTTCCGCCAACCTCGACCCACGCAGCCTGCTGCTCAATCACGAAGCCATGACCCTGTTCTACGACCATACCCACGTCGAGTGGATCGCCGACTGGATCGCCGGCCACGCCGCAGTCGGCACGACTTTCGAAAACGCCAAGCCCAGCCTCGCCCGCGAAGTCGGAGAAGGGCTGCTGCTTACGGTGGCGTTTCAGCTTTGATTGGCGGCGCACATGTAGCGTGGCACTGAGCGCGCGAAGCACATGATTTTGGCGCGCAAACGATCGCGCCAGCGCCGCGTATAGCTACGGAGCCCCAATCTGAAGCTCGCACAGAACGCTCCGTTTTGACACGCGGCGCTGGCGCGATCACCAGTTTCGCCGCGCCAAACAACGCGCCGCTCAGAACCACGCTACTTCAGACGACCCGCGCGCGGCGCGCGTTCTCAGCGGCGACGCGCTGGAGATAGCGCGCCGCCCTGGGCCCGCCGCGATCAGATCAGCCGCCGAGCACCTCGGGGGCATAGTCTTCGGCGTGGATGCTGAAGGTGCCGACCTCGCTGAGCCAGGTCTGCATGACCCGCTCCGAGCCGGTGGCGACTGAACCGTAGATCACGCCGCCCGGAATCGGGATCACATACGGAACCTGGCTGCGGATCCCAGCTGTTGAACTGTGGGCACCGCCGACACTGTCTGCGTCCGGCCGGAAAACCAGGTAGCGGATGTCGGAATCGGCCGCATTCATGAAGATGCTGCCCGTATAGCTCGAGCCTCGCCGGGTGAATTGGGAGAATGGGACAGTGCGAACGAGCCGGCGTTCCTGGTCGAGCAGATCCACGGCCGCGGCAAATGCCGTTGAGGCACCCACAAACAGGCTGATGTGGATCTCCGAAGGGAGCTTCCCATCGGTTTGGAATACCGCAACCGGGACCGCGGTGCCATCGGCGGCGAGCAGGCAGCGTGCCAGGTTCTCAAACTTGAACAATGGCAGCTTCTGTTTCTTCTCGCCGAGCTTGCGGGGAATCGCGACGCTGTCGAGCGCCGAAATCTCACTGACGCAGGTGGAGCGATCCAGCTCCAGTCGGCGCGCTTCATGCACCGACGGCCCGCTGGTCGCGCATCCGCCGAGCACGGCGGCCAGCGCCAGGACGAGCCCACGCATCGGGCTGCTCATAATTGATTTGCCACCGCGCGCGCGGTTTCTTCGACGGCCAGACGCAACCCTTCGATCGTGCTCGCACCGGCAGCCTCGAGATCGTCGAAATCCGGATAGGCGTAGCGTCGGTCGGGTTCGAGGATGATCGCCGTCTTGTTATTGGTCACGTTGTGGTAGAGGACCATGTCCGAAAAAAGCACGGTCTTGCCGTCCGCCGTCAGCAGTCGCACGCTCATGTTCATGGTTGGACGATACGGTTGTCCATCGCCGGCGCCTGCGGCAGCGAAACCGACAAACGTCAGGCCCAGATCGAGTTGAGCATCGGCGCCAGAAACCGGGGAATATTTCTTGCGCAATCCAAAGAGATCACGCTTGACTTTTTGCGTCTCGGTCCGTGCCGCATCGGGCCACACGAGCTCATAGCCGCGATCGAGCATGGCTGCTGAGAAACGCTCTCGAAACAGTGCCGAGTGGCTGAATCCGGCCTCGCTGACAGTTTTCTGCACCCAGTTTTCCTTGGAGTTCCGGTTGGCTTCTGCAATAGCCGCACCAATGAGCCCGAAGCTGTAGCCAGGATTATTGAAAATGAAGAGTTCGACGGGCTTCGGCGCCATCGGAAGGATCTGGATGCGTTTGACCGAGGCGTGCATTTCCCGGTTGTAGGCCTGCTGTTTGGGCACGGAAATGCAGGCGGCGAGCGACAAAAACGAAATTACGAGCAAGATGGCTCGGAGTAGCAGACGATTCATTGGCGGGAGCTCAGGTCGGGTAGGGCTGAGCATAGAGTGTAGATTTAGTGAAAAGATTCCATGCGGTGAGATCGTGCAACTGCGTGCGGCACGTAGCGCCCGATGGCCAGGGCGCAAATGCTGGCTCGACGCGGGCAACTTGACCTACGCCAAAGCCGCGAACCACCCTTGGACGCGGTCCCCGATCGCATCACCATCCAGGCGGTGGGTGAACTCGTTGTGGTGCTCGCAATAGCAGTAGTCGGCCGCCCATTCATGGTGTTTGGCGGCGAGCTCAGTAATGGCGGCAACGATCAGATGTGCCTCGGCATCGGTCATGGTCGGATGCAGGGACAGGCGCACCCAGCCCGGCTTGTCAGTGAGCACGCCGAGATTGATCTTGTCGGTGATCGACTTGGAGTGCTCGTGACTGACCTGCAGCAGGTAGTGGCCGTACGTGCCGGCGCAGGAACAGCCGCCGCGCACCTGGATGCCGAAGCGGTCATTCAGCAGGCGCACCGCGAGGTTGTAGTGCAGGCCTTCTATGTAGAAAGAGATCAGCCCGAGTCGCTCGGGTTGGCTGGCGGCCAGGATGTGCAGGCCGCGGATGGCTTTGAGGCCTGGCCAGACGATCTCCATCAACTCGTGCTCGCGCGCCAGGATGCGCTCGACGCGCATCGCGTCCTTGAGCTCGATGCAGAGGGCGACACGGATCGCCTGCATGAAGCCGGGCGTGCCACCGTCCTCACGCGACTCGATGTCATCGACGTACTTGTGCTGGCCCCAGGGATTGGTCCAGTCGACCGTGCCGCCGCCCGGATTGTCCGGCACGCGATTGCGGTAGAGCAGCTTGTTGAAGATCAGCACGCCACTGCTCCCCGGGCCGCCGAGGAACTTGTGCGGCGAGAAGAAGACCGCATCGAGATAAGCATCCGGCCGTCCCGGCGGATGCATGTCGATCTCGATGTACGGGGCGCTGCAGGCGAAGTCGACGAAAATCAGTCCGCCGGCGAGATGCATGCGCTCGGCAATCTCGTGGTACGGGGTGAACAAGCCAGTGACGTTCGAGCACGAGGTCACGCTGGCGATCTTGAGCGGCCGGTCGCGGTATTCCTCGAGCAAGAGGTCGAGTTGCGCCAGGTCGACCAGGCCATCGGCACCGGGCGGAATCACGCGCACCTCGCACAGGGTCTCCAGCCAGGAGGTCTGGTTGGAGTGGTGCTCCATGTGCGAGACGAACACGACCGGGCGCTGGCAGGCCTTCGGGCAGACGCCGGCGTGGTAGTTCTCGTGGACGCGAAGGCCAAGGATGCGCTGGAATTTGTTGACCACGCCGGTCATGCCGGCGCCGTAGCAGATGATCGCGTCGTCGGCATTCGCGCCGACGTGGCGTTTGATGCGCTTCAGCGCCTCGTGATAGGCGCGCGTCATGGTCGAGCCGGTCACCGAGGTCTCGGTGTGGGTGTTGCCGACGAAGGGCGCAATCTCGCGTTGGATCAGCGACTCGATCGGGTTGTAGATCCGCCCGCTGGCAATCCAATCCGCGTACACGATGCGCTGCGTGCCGTACGGCGTCTCGAAGGTCTGGTCGATGCCGGCAATGTTGCGGCGGAAGGGCTCGAACCAGACTTCCAGCGACACCGATGCGGCACCCACATCCTCGACCACAGGCTGCCCGCCCGTACACCCCGCGCCTGCCTTGATGATCTCCATCCCACACCCACCGCATTTGTCGTGGTGCGGATGATACTGCCGGACTGGGGGAGAAGCAGAGCAAAGCCTTCTTACACAAAAAGCACAAAATAAAGCGGACACAAAATGCACATAAAAAGCTTTTGTGTCGGTGGCGCACGGTGCTCCCTCGGCAACGCGCAGCCCATAACCAAGACGCTCTTTATGTGCATTTTGTGTCCGCTTCTCTTTGTGCTTCTTGTGTCGAATGGCTTTGCTCTTACGGATCCCGACCCTCGGCGATGAACGCCTCGATTTCGTCCTCGAGGACGGGGAGGGGCACTGAGCCCAAGGCCAGGATGCGGTCGTGGAAGGCGCGCAAGTCGAAAGCGGGGCCGAGGGCTTTGGTGGCGCGGGTGCGCAGGTCGCGGATGAGCAGTTCGCCCCATTTGTAGCTGAGCGCCTGGCCTGGCCAGGAGATGTAGCGGTCGATTTCGGTTTCGACCTCGTGTTCGGATAGCGCCGTGTTGTCCCGCAGGTAGGCGACGGCCTGTTCGCGGGTCCAGCCCCTGTGGTGGACGCCGGTGTCGATCACCAGCCGGCACGCCCGCCACATTTCATAGGTCAGGCGCCCGAATTGCTCGTACGGCGTGCGGTAGATGCCCATCTCGATGCCGAGGTGTTCGGCATAGAGTGCCCAGCCTTCACCGAATGCAGAGATGTAGCTATGGCGGCGGAATGGCGGCTGCTCGCCCTGTTCGGCCGCGAGCGCGTTCTGCAGATGATGGCCGGGTACGGCCTCGTGCAGGGTTAACGCCGGCAACGTGTACAGCGGACGGCTTTCGAGTTGCCAGGTGTTGACCCAGTAATAGCCGGGCTCGCGACTGCCGGTGGCGGGCGGTGAATAGCGCCCACCGGTGTAGAACGGCGCAATCGCAGCGGGCACGGGTGCAATGCCGAAAGGCAGTCGCGGCAACAAATTGAAGTATTTGGGCAGCTGCGCATCGACGCGCTTGGCGACATCGGCCGCGCGCATCAGCAGCTCTTCGGCATCGCGCGCGTAGAAGCGCTTGTCGGTGCGCAGGTACTTCAGGAACTCCGCGAAGCTGCCCTTGAAGCCACTGTCCTTGATGACGGTGTCCATCTCTGCACGGATGCGTGCGACTTCGGCGAGACCCCGTGCGTGGATCGCGTCCGGATCGAGCTTGACGGTCACGAAGTCTTCGATCTGGCGCGCATAGAAGGCCTTGCCACCCGGCATTGCCGTGGCGGCGAGGGTGCGCCTCGCGCCCGGGATATAGGTTTCGCGCATGAAGCGCAGCAACTTGGCATACGCCGGCGTAATTTTCGTTTTGAGCGTCGCTGCTGCCTCTCGGCGCAGTTCGGCCCGGGCAGCTTCCGGAACCGTTGCGGGAAAACGTGCGAACGGCTCGTAGAACACGCTGTCTTCCGGGCGCGCGAGCTGCGCATGCGGGCGCAACGCCGCGTCCCGGCCAACGAGTACGATCTGGGGCACGCTGACACCAGTTTTCAGCCCGGTCGTCAGCAGGGCGATGTGCTCATCGAAATACACCGGAATGGCGCGCAAGCGCGCCAGGTAATTGCGGTAATCGCGCTCGGTCTCGAATGGGTGCGCGCGCGGCAACTGGGCAAGCTCGCCGTAGAACGACGAGTCGCTGTTCAGTGGCAGCAGATAGCTCTTGACCTCGATACCGCCGATGTTCGATGCGATCTGGGCGGCGTAGATCGCGTGGTTAACGCGCTCCCGCGGTGACAGCTCCGCTGGGTCGATCTTGCCGAGATCCGCCGCGATCTCGCGCCAGTACGCGAGGCGCCGCTGCTGCGTGGTCTCGTCGACCGAACCGAGGCGGTCGTCGTGGTCGTGCACGCCGGCGCTGGTCGCGGACATCGGGAACTCGGCCATGCGCCACGCCCACTCACGTTCGTGCAGGGCGCGAAAACGGGCGTCGGCACTCTCGGCATGGACCCCGGTGCAGGAAAGGCACAGCAACAGCATGAGACCGATGGCTCGCAAGTCGTGCGCTCCAATTCGCGGGCCGCGACTTTAGCAGGCGTCGCGTCAAGCTGACGGCCGCGGATCTATCATGTCTAACGATCGCAAATCGGAGTGACCGCATGAACCGACTGCTTGCGCTGCTTGCGCTGCTCCTGGCCGGCCTCGGCGGACCGGCTCCTGCCGCCAGCGCCCGCACGCCGATCGCAACTGCGCCCGCGCACTCGCTGACGCTCCATCAACGCACCACGCAATCACTGCCGGGTACCAACGACCTGCTGCTCACCATCGGCGACATCACCGCAGGGCAGACGCTGGTCTCGCTCGAATGGCGTGACGGCGAGCGCGTACTCGGCCCGCGCTCGCTGCGGGCCTTCGAGGCGGTCGAGATCGAGGTCACTGGCCAACGCTGGCTGTTGACACTCGAGCAGCTGCACAACGAATTGGTCGGCGATGACTGGGCCGAGTTTTCGCTCAGCCGCGCGGAGGTCCCAAGCCTGTTGCCCGCCGCCGCGCCCGACATGAAATCCGTGAGCGCCGCCCGGGAAATCGAAGCCCTGATCGCGGCAGTCGAGAATCAAACCGGGGCCATCTTCATCCGCAACGGCGGCGAGCACAGTGCCGCCGACGCCGCCAATCACCTCCGCCGCAAACTCCGTGGTGCCGGCTCCCGCATCAAGACCGCCGAACAATTCATCGACCACCTCGCCAGCAAGTCCTCTTCCACCGGCAACCCGTACGCGTTGCGGCTTGCCAACGGCAAGACCGTCGACGCGGGCGAGTGGTTCAGGGCGAAGTTGGCAGAGATTCGTGGCCGGCGCGGGGTCTGATTGGAAACGAAAGCTATTTATCCACAGATTTCGCAGATTTGCGCAGATTAAAAGCGGGAGAAGCGATTTGGTCTAGTGTCCAGTGCCGCCACCCTGCGGCTTTGGCTCGCTCTTAATCTGCGTAAATCTGCGAAATCTGTGGATGGGCTGCTATTGCTCTCATTGCGAACATCAGATCACGCCAGTGCGCTCTCGACCCGATTTCGCCCTGCGCGTTTGGCGCGGTAGAGGGCGTCGTCGGCGGCGGCGAGCAGGGGGTCGATGTTGTTCGGGGGTGGCAGGCTGGTGGTGGCGATGCCGATGCTTGCGGTGATGTTGACGTGCTGGCCGTCGAGGTCGACTGGCATGGCGGCGATGGCAATGCGCAGGCGTTCGGCGACGGCGCGGGCGTCGTCGGCGGGGCAGTCGCTCAAGATGGCGATGAACTCCTCGCCGCCCCAGCGCCCCACTGCCGAGTCGCCGCGCAAGGCCGTGCGCAGGCGGATCGCCACTTCGCGCAGGACCGCGTCGCCAGCGAGATGTCCATGGCGATCGTTGATCAGCTTGAACAGGTCGAGGTCCAGGATCAGCACGCTGAGGGGCTTGCGCGATGCTTGTGACTGGGCGAGGCGATTGTCGAGCTCCTGGGCCAGTGCGCGACGGTTGGCGAGGCCGGTCAAGGCGTCGCTGTGGGCGACGCGCTCGAGCTCGACCGAGCTGTCGAGCAGAGCTCGGTGCAGGCGCGCAAGCTCGTCGCGGCTGGCGGTGATCTGGCGCTTGCTGAGCTCGGCTGCGCGGAAGCGGCCGTACAGCAGCGCCGCAACGCCGATCAGGGTGGCGAGTCCGAGAATCAGTGCGATGCCGAGTACACGCTGGCGATCGAGCGCGAGTGCCTGGACGGCGTTGTCGCGCTCGAGCAGTGCGCGCTCGGCGCCGCTGCGCTCGGCGTCGAGACTGCCTTCGAGCATGGCGATGCGGCGTGCCGCAAGATCGATGGCGAGCTCTTTGTCGAGCGCCTGGTATGCCTTCAAGGTGACGAAGGCATTCGCCGCATCGCCCACCTGCAATTGCTGCTGCGACAGCAGGTCGAGCGCCGCGCGCTCGAGGATTCGATCCCCGACCGCGCGGGTCGAATCGACGACCAGCTGCGCTTCGCTCAGTGCCTCGGCGTTGAGACCGCGCGCCGCCATGACCTCGGCGCGGGTCAGGCGCAGCAGGATCTGGTCGCGAATGGCGACCAGATCGAAGGATTCAAACGCTTTTTCGGTCCAGCGCATCGCCTCATCGAGCTTGCCTTGCTCGAGGCGCAGTTCGGCCATGTGCGTATACGCACTGACGCGATTCGGCGGGCTGCCGGAATCCTCTGCCATCGACACCGCCTGGGTCGCGTTCTTCTCGGCCTCGTCGAGGCGCCCGAGCAACATGAGTGACTTGGTCAGTTCGCCATGCAGTGTGATCGCCTCGCGTTTGTTGCGCTCCTCTACGTATTCGAGCGCCTCTTGCAGATAGCGGCTGCCGAGCTCCTCGTCGTCGAGGTTACGATGCAGCACGCCGAGCAGGCGCAGGCTGCGCGCGATCTCGCCGGGGTTTGACGACTTCCGCGCGAGCGCGAGCGCTTCCTTGTGCACCAGCATCGCGTCGGAAAACTTGCCCGTGCGACCATGCAGCATGCCGATCGAGTTGAGCTCGCGGGCGACACCGACGTCGTCATTGAGCGAACGCAACAGGTCGAGCGCCTGCTGGAAATACTCGCGTGCGCTGTCGAAACGGCCGAGCTTGCGCTCGAGCACGCCGCGGTTATGCAGCCATTGTGCGCGCCAGGATGGCTCGTTGCTGCTGTCGACCAGCGCCTTTGCCGCCGTCAGCACCGCATCGGTCTCCGCCGAGCGCCCACGGTTAACCAACACCGTCGCCTGCCGGCCCAGCACCTCGAAGCGCAGGTCCGGCAGGTTCAACGCCAGCGCCTCCGTCGCGATGTCGTCGAGCAACGCCAGCGCCGAATCGGCTTCCTCCAGGTCGTTGTGGAACTCGGCAAGCGCCAGATTCGCCCAGGCGCGGTAAGCCCGATCCGTGGACGCATCGCGCAGGGCAATGGCTTGACGGCGCAACTCCGCCGCCGAGCGCGATTGGCTGTTCCGCAGCGCGGCGATATCGGCCGGTTCCGAGCTCGGCGCGGCCATGAGGTGCAACGGAGCGAGCAACATCCAGAGCGACATGAGCAGCCGCACGACGTCCCAACCCCTGGCGCGTTCGATCCTCACCTGTACGCGGCAGCCCCTGACCCCACAATCGATGTCAGCATGCCATGAAAGCGCGGCGCCATTGGTGATGGCGGCGCGGGTGGTGCTGGGCTCTTGCTGATGGTGGGTCCGCGCTATTCGCGGACGCTTTTGATCTGCCGGAAAGAGCGTCCGCGAACAGCGCAGACCCACCACCAGCTCACCCTGCGCGCAGATGTCGCGATTGTCGGCTTGGCGCGGCGCCGACGGCGGCGCGGGGGCGTGGGGCCTGGATCGGGCCGGTGGAGGTGTCGAAGGCGATTCGGCTGCGGCCGCCGGCTTGGCGATAGTCGTCGACCAGCACTTGCGCGATCGCAGCTGAGTTTTCACACGCGACGCTGTTCAAATACTCATAGAGCAGGTTGACCAGGCGCTCGTGGGCGAGTGCGTGGGTCTGGCCGGTTGTCGCGTATAGCCAGTCGGCAAAAGCCAGGAACGCGGCGAATGGGCTCGGGCCCAGCAGTAATGGCAGCGTTCGCCCGAAGCGACCGGCGTTGGCGACGAGATCCCAATAGCGCGCGAAGCGCACCAGGCGCTGCATGGTCGGGAAGTCGATCTCATCGTTCGCGAGGATGGTGTACGGCGGATCCGGACTGAAGCGCAGGCCGAAATCTGCGGTGTGGCGTGCGATCGGTGCCCCGCGCAGGCGCTTTAGAATTCCGAACTGGATCTCGTGCGGCGCCAGTGCGACCAGCCGGTCGAAGCCGGCGGCGAAACTCTGCAATGTCTCGCCCGGCAGGCCGGCAATCAGGTCGACATGCAGGTGCGCATGCGAATGCTCGCGCAGCCAGCGGATATTGCTCGCCGCGACGTCGTTTTTCTGGCGACGTGAGATGCGCTGCTGGACCTCGACATCGAAGCTCTGGATGCCGATTTCGAACTGCAGCGTGCCGGGCGGGAAGCGCGCGATCGCGGTTTTAAGGCGTTCCGGAAGATGATCCGGTATGAGCTCGAAGTGCACGAATAGCGGATCGTCGGGCGCTTGGAACAGCTTGCGCTCGAAGAAATCCAGGATGGCGAGCGAGGTGTCGACCTTGAGGTTGAAGGTGCGGTCGACGAACTTGAACTGGCGTGCACCGCGTTGGTAAAGGGTTTCGAGCTCGGCCAGGAACGGCTCGAGTGCGAACGGCCAGGCGCTCTTGTCGAGCGCGGACAGGCAGAATTCGCATTTGAATGGACACCCGCGCGAGGCCTCGACGTACAGATAGCGCGCGCGCACATCCTCGTCGGTGTATTCGCCATAGGGCAGGGCGAGCGTATCGAGCGGCGGTTGCTCGCCCTTGATGACCTTGTCAACTGGGCGCTCGCCTGCCAGCAATTGGCGCGCAAGCCGGGCAAAGCTGACATCGCCCCAGCCGGTGATGACGTAGTCCGCGGCCGCGCAGATGCGCTGCTCGTCGACCTCATGGCTGACTTCCGGCCCGCCGAGCACGATGACGAGCGCGGGCGCGACCACCTTCAGCTGCGCCACCACCCGCGTCGTCTCCTCGACATTCCAGATATAAACCCCGAGCCCCAGCACGCGCGGCTGTTCGGCCAGGATCTTCTCGACGATCTCTTCGGTCTTCTGCCCGATCACAAATTCGCGGATCGCCGAGCGCTCGCGCAGATCGCCGAGATTCGCGCGCAGGTAACGCAGGCCCAGCGAAGCATGGGCGTAGCGGGCGTTGAGGGTGGCGAGCAGGATGTCGGGCATGGGCGGATTATGGGGCTCGGGATAGCGGTTTCGGTTTCGGTTTTGGGTTTCGGAAGAGCGAAGCCATCCCCGCGCCGCCTTGTCCGAAACCGACAACCGAAACCGACACCCGCTTCATAGCTACCCAAGCGCCCCCGCAATCGGCAGACTCCGCAGCTTGATGGGGACGATGCCTGGAGGCTCATGATGGATACCAAACAGCCGCTGCGATTGCATGTTCCCGAGCCCAAGGCGCGGCCTGGCGAGAGCCCGGATTTCTCGGATATCGTGATCCCGCCGGCCGGCAGCCTGGCGCGGCCGCCGTGCGACGTGAACGATGCGCTCATCCGCGATCACGCCTTCGGGATGATTCGCGTGCTCGATGAGAACGGGGCAGCGGTGGGTGAGTGGGACCCGAAGCTCGACCACGACATGTTGCGTCGCGGCCTGCGCGCGATGCTGCTCACGCGCACCTTCGACGAACGCATGATGCGCGTGCAGCGCCAGGGCAAGACCTCGTTCTATATGAAATGCACGGGCGAAGAGGCAGTCGCGGTGGCGCAGGCGCTCGCGCTCGACGACGCCGACATGCTGTTTCCGAGCTATCGCCAGCAGGGCCTGTTGATCGCGCGCGACTGGTCCCTGGTCGACATGATGTGCCAGATCTACAACAACACGCAGGATCGGCTCAAAGGCCGGCAGTTGCCGATCATGTACTCGGTCAAGGAGAAGGGCTTCTTCTCGATCTCGGGCAACCTCGGCACGCAGTTCCCGCAGGCGGTCGGCTGGGCAATGGCCTCGGCGCTCAAGGGCGACACCCGCATCGCGGCTGCCTGGATCGGTGACGGCAGCACGGCGGAAGGCGACTTCCACTATGCGCTGACCTTTGCGACCGTCTACCAGGCGCCGGTGATCTTGAACGTGGTGAACAACCAGTGGGCGATCTCGAGCTTCCAGGGCTTTGCCGGCGGCGAGCAGACCACCTTCGCCGCGCGCGCGGTCGGCTACGGTCTGCCCGGCCTGCGGGTCGATGGCAACGATTTCCTCGCGGTCTACGCGGCCACGCGCTGGGCGGCTGAACGGGCACGTGGGAACCACGGGCCGACGCTGATCGAGTTCTTCACTTATCGTGCGGCGCCGCATTCGACCTCGGACGATCCTTCGGCCTACCGGCCGGAAGAGGAGAGCCTGCGCTGGCCGCTGGGCGATCCGATCACGCGCATGAAGCAGCACATGATCGGAATCGGCGCCTGGAGCGAAGAGCAGCACACGGCGCTGATCCAGGAACTGGACGAATTCGTCAAGGCGGCGCAGAAGGAGGCCGAGAGCTTCGGCACGCTGGGTGTCAAGCCGGCGAGCGCGGCCACCATGTTCGAGGACGTCTTTAAGGAAGTGCCGCAGCACCTCATTCGTCAACGCCAGGAACTGGGAGTCTGATCATGGCCAGGATGAACATGATTCAGGCGATCAACTCGGCCATGGACATCATGCTCGAGCGCGATCCCAACACGGTGATCTTCGGCGAGGACGTGGGTTATTTCGGCGGTGTGTTCCGCTGTACCGCCGGCCTGCAGAAAAAGTACGGGACGCATCGCTGCTTCGATACGCCAATCGCCGAGGGCGGCATCCTCGCGACCGCGGTCGGCATGGGCGTCTACGGCCTGCGTCCGGTGGTCGAGATTCAGTTCGCCGACTACATCTATCCGGCCTTCGACCAGCTCGTGTCCGAGGCCGCGCGCCTGCGCTATCGCTCCGGCGGCGAATTCTGGGCGCCAATCACCGTGCGCTCGCCTTGCGGCGGCGGCATTTTCGGCGGCCAGACCCACAGCCAGAGTCCGGAGGCGATCTTCACCCACGTCTGCGGCCTGAAGACGGTCATCCCGTCCAATCCGATCGATGCCAAGGGCCTGCTGATCGCGGCGATCGAGGACGACGACCCGGTCATCTTCTTCGAGCCCAAGCGCATCTACAACGGCCCGTTCGAGGGCTACCACGACCGTCCGCTGGTGCCGTGGTCCAAGCACGATCTCGGCGAAGTGCCGGAAGGCTATTACCGCATCGAGCTCGGCAAGGCCGCCATCGTCCGTGCCGGCACCGAAGTCACCGTGCTCGCTTACGGCACCATGGTCCACGTTGCGCTGGCCGGCGTGGCCGAAGCCGGAGTGGATGCCGAAGTCATTGACCTGCGTACCCTGCTGCCGCTCGACATCGACACCATCGTCGCCTCGGTCAAGAAGACCGGACGCTGCGTCATCCTGCATGAGGCCACCCGCACCGGCGGCTACGGCGCCGAGCTGTCCGCCCAGGTCCAGGAAAACTGCTTCGCCCATCTGGAAGCCGAAATCATCCGCGTCGCCGGCTGGGACACGCCGTACCCCCACGCCTTCGAATGGGAATACTTCCCCGGCCCGGATCGCGTCAAACGCGCCCTGCTGAAGGTGATGGCGGGGTAGGTCGGGCTTCGATTGAAGTTCTTATTTTTGACGCAAAGGAACGCAAAAAGGAGCAAAGGGACGCAAAGGAAGCCATGACTTGAGTCATCGGATGCTTTTATTTGCGTCCCTTTGCTTGCTTTCTTTTGCGTTCATTTGCGTCAAAAACTTCTGTTTCAACAAAGCGATTGGTCGGGTGCTGCGGCACTCTCAGCACGATCCGGAGGAGTTCGAAATGGGACGCTATGTATTCAAGTTGCCGGACGTGGGTGAAGGCATTGCGGAGAGTGAGATTGCCGAGTGGAAGGTCAAAGTCGGTGATGTGATCACCGAGGATCAGCCGCTGGTCGACATGTTGACGGACAAGGCGGCGGTGGAGATTTCCTCGCCGGTAAGCGGGAAGATTCTCGAGCTGCGCGGCAATGCGGGTGAGATGGTTGCGGTTGGTGGGCCGTTGGTGATTCTCGAGGTCGAGGGTGCGGGGACGCCGGGTGCGGACGATGTCGCGCCTGCGCCAGTCGCCGCGCCTGCTCCGAAGGCCGTTGAAGCGCCCAAGGCGGCGGTCATCGAGGTGCCGAAGGCGGAGCCCGCGCCAGCGCCGGCGCCGATCCAGGCGCACACGCCGGCACCGATCAGCCAGGCCGGCCCACCGCGCGCCGCCGGCGAGAAGCCGATCGCTTCGCCCGCCGTGCGTCGGCGCGCGCAGGAGCTTGGCGTGGAGCTGCAATACGTGCCGGGCACCGGCCAAGCCGGGCAGATTCGCCACGAGGACCTCGACGCGTTCATGGCCCGCGGTGCCGGTGGTGGCAGTGCGACGGCAGCGCCGTCAGGTCGCGTGAAGCGCGAGGGTGTCGAGGCGATCAAGGTTATCGGCATGCGCCGCAAGATTGCCGAGGCGATGCAGCGCTCCAAGCAGCGCATCCCGCATTTCGCGTACGTCGAGGAAGTCGACGTCACCGAGCTTGAATCCCTGCGCAAGCACTTGAACGTCGAGCACGCCAAGCGCGGCAAGCTCACCCTGCTGCCCTTCATCGTGCGCGCGCTGGCGAACTCGATCGTCAAGTTCCCGCAGATCAACGTGACCTTCGACGACGAAGCCGGCATCGCCTATCGGCACGCTGCGCTGCATGTCGGCATCGCGACGCAGACGCCGAATGGCCTGGTCGTACCCGTGGTGCGCAATGCCGAGGCGCTCGACATGTGGCAGGCCAGCGCCGAGATCAAGCGCCTGGCCAACGCCGCGCGCGACGGCAAGGCCAAGCGCGAAGAGCTGAGTGGCTCGACGATCACCATCACCAGCCTCGGCGCGCTCGGCGGCATCGTCACCACGCCCGTCATCAACGCCCCCGAAGTCGCCATCCTCGGCATCAACAAGATGGTCGACCGGCCGATGGTCAAGAACGGCACGATCGTCGTCCGCTCGATGATGAATCTCTCGTCCTGCTTCGATCACCGCATGGTCGACGGCTTCGACGCCGCCGAATTCATCCAGCACATCCGCGCCCAACTCGAAAACCCGGCGACCTTGTTCATCGATTGATGCGCCGCGATCCTCGACACCTGATTTTTGACGCAAAGGAACGCAAAAGGGGTTAAAGCAAGGGACGCAAAAAGAGCGATCTGTCTGTGATCGAGCTCGTTGTTCTTTGCGTCCCTTTGCTCCCTTTGCGTTCATTTGCGTCAAATCAAATAACCGACAACGGAGCACACCATGGCCGAAACGATTGAAACCCAAGTCCTCGTCGTCGGCGGCGGCCCTGGTGGTTATGTGGCGGCGATCCGTTGTGGGCAACTGGGGCTGAAGACGACGATCGTCGAGGCGGATCGGCTTGGTGGGACGTGCCTGATCCGCGGCTGCATTCCCAGCAAGGCATTGATCCACGTCGCCGGCAAGTTCGAGGCGATGCGCGAACACGTTGGCGCCGGCAAGCTCGGCATTCGCTTGGCCGCCGAGCCCGAATTCGACCTGGCGCAGGCGGTCGCGTGGAAGGAAACGGTGGTCGACAAGCTCAACGGTGGCGTCGGCGCCTTGCTCAAGAAGGCCAAGGTGCGCGCGGTGCTCGGCAAGGCAGTGTTTGCCGATGCCAAGAATTGCACCGTGGCTAGCGCAGATGGCGAGATCAAGATCAAGGCCGAGCACGTGATTTTGGCGACCGGGTCGGTGGTCGCCGGCATCCCCTCGATTCCGTATGGCGAGCATGTGCTGTCCTCGACCGAGGCATTGCTGCAGACCGAAGTACCGAAACGACTCGTCGTCATTGGCGCCGGTTACATCGGCATGGAGCTCGGCATGGCCTATGCGCGGATGGGCTCGGAGGTGGTGTTCGTCGAGGCGCTCGACCGCATCCTCACGCTGTTCGATCGGCCGCTCTTGAAGCCGGTCGAACAGTGGCTCAAGCAGCACAAAATCCAGGTGCACCTGAATACGAAGGCATTGCGCGTGGTCGAGGACGCCAATGGGCGCGCACTCGAAGTCGAGGGCGCCGATGGCACGAAGCAACAGCTGCCGTGTGACAAGGTCCTGGTCGCCGTAGGGCGCCGCCCGGCCACGCAGGGTTGGGGGCTCGAAAAGATGGCAGTCGACATGGCCGGCGCCTTCGTCAAGGTCGACGACCAGTGCCGCACGTCGATGCGAAATGTCTACGCGATCGGCGATCTCGTCGGCGAGCCCATGCTCGCGCACAAGGCATCCGCCCAGGGCGAGATGGTGGCCGAGATCATTGCCGGCAAGCGTCGCTCATTCAATCCGGTCGCGATTGCCGCCGTGTGCTTCACCGAGCCGGAATTGGTCGGCGCTGGTCTCTCGCCAGATGATGCAAAAGCCAAGGGCATCGAGGTCGTGGTCGGACAGTTCCCGTTCGCCGCGAATGGCCGCTCGCTGGCCATGCAGGCCGGCACCGATGGCGGCTTCGTGCGCGTGACCGCGCGTGCGGACAACCACCTGGTGATCGGAATCCACGCTGTCGGCGCACACGTTTCCGAGCTCTCCGGCGAGTTCGCGCTGGCCCTGGAAATGGGCGCGCGCCTGGAAGACCTGTCCGGCACGATCCACGTGCATCCGACCATGACCGAGACGTTGCCGGAAGCAGCGCTCGCCGCGTTGGGGCACGCGATACACGCGTAATGAGTTCGTCGCGATTTCTCCGGTGGAGAAATCGCGCCGGTATTGATTCGGGCTCGCTGAGCAAAAAATGTCATTTTTGCTCAGCGACAACCGGTCCCGCACGCTTGGGATTCTAAAACCTACTTCTTCAACAACGCCTTCAAATTCGCGAACGGATTGTTACTCGCAACTTCCGTCTTCACGTTGCCGGTCAAGCTGCCAATGCTGCCGTCGATGTAGCGCGAGTGCTCGTTGTCGTGGCAGTACACGCACAACAGTTCCCAATTGCTGCCGTCGGGCGGGTTGAAGTCGTGGTCGTGGTTGCGATGGTGGACGGTGAGTTCGATCAGGTTGGCGCGGGTGAACTCGCGCGCGCAGCGGCCGCAGATCCACGGATACATCCCGAGCGCCCGTTCGCGGTAGCCCTTGTCACGCTCCTCGCTGCTGCGCCGGCTCGCAGCGACGATGCTGTCGAGCTTGGAATCGTTGGGCTTGGCCATCTCATTCTCACGCCGGCATGAAAGCAGAGCGAATTATCCGCAGATTACGCAGAAAAAACCGGATTGGCGCTCGCCTCTCTCGTGCTTCGCGGGCGAGGTGAGCCACATTGCTCAAGCTCTCAATCTGCGTGACGCTTCACCCGCGGAGCGAATTTTGCGGAAAGATTGCTCGGCCCTTTTCGGCAGCGCCCGCGAAGGATCCAAATGGCGTATCACGAGGGCCCGATTCGACGCATCGCCCCATCCCCAGTTCGCGGGCGCAACGTGACCTACGTCGAGCCCGCGGTTCGCCCGTTCCTCACAAGCTGAACTCTGCCCCGACGTTCGGAATGCCGACGGTGTTGGCGTCGACGCGCGGCACCTGGCGAAGGTCACGATCGTTGGCAAGTGCAAAGCTTCTGTGAGCAGCCGTTCATATTTCCCTACGCGGCAAGTGGTCGGCATTCCGACCTATGATGGGCGTCGAGATCAACCAGGAGCCGCACGATGCAAGAACTGGCAGGATTGGGCGCGCTGTTGCTGCTGGCGGCCGCCGGCGCGAAGGCGGCGGAACCGGCGGCCGCCACCAACGAGATCGTGCGCATCGAGAAATACAATTGCACGCAGCTCCAGGCCGAGAGCGATGCCGCGCGTGGTTCGGCACTGCTGTTCTACTACGGCTATGCGCTCGGGCAACGCAAAGTCACCGTCTACCAGCCGCCGCAGATGGCGCAGCAGCTGCAACGGGTGCTGGATGTCTGCAAGCGCAATCCCGACATGCCCGTCAGCGTGGCCTTCAACACGACGATGGACGGCTGAGATCAGGAGCCACTCGACGCGATGAGCGACGCCCGCAAGCTCGAGATCACCGGGATGCTGGCCCGCTGGGGTTCGAGCCCGCAGGCGCGCGAAGATACGGTGCGCATCCTCTACGGCGAACTGCGGCAGATGGCGGGACGCATCTTTTCCGGCTCCAATGCCGGCACCTTGCAGCCGACTGCGTTGATCAACGAGGCGATGCTGAAGCTGCTCGGCGATGCCGCTGCGAGCTTCGATGATCGTGGCCACTTCTTCGGCGCCGCCGCCCGCGCGATGCGCCAGGTGCTGGTCGATCACGCGCGGCGCAAGTGTTCCGGCAAACGCGGTGACGGCGTCGGCACGCTCTCGCTCGATGTCGCTTTGAACGTCGCCGTCCCACCGCCGGACGAAATGATCGCCCTCGATGCGGTACTGAACGAGCTCGAAGCACTGGATCCGGACGCCGCGCGCGTCGTCGAGCTGCGCTATTTCGCCGGACTGACGCTGGCGGAGACAGCCGCGGCGCTCGGTGTGCATCCGTCGACCGTCAGCGCCGAGTGGGTGCATGCCCGGGCCTGGCTCAAGCGCGCGCTCGAGTCGTGACCGCCGGCGGGGCTCGCTACCTGGAAGCCAAGCGCCTCTTCATCGAGGCGCTGGCGCTGCCGCTTGAACAACGGGCGGGCTATGTAGAGCTGGGCGCCGATGGCGACGCGGCGCTCGCCGCAGAAGTCATGCAGATGCTGAAAGCCGAGCTGACGAAGATCGACGTGCCGGAACCAGGCGTATCGCCGCATGACATCCGAACTTCAGTGCCGGGCTACCGCATCCTTTCCGAGCTCGGGCGCGGTGGCATGGGCGTGGTCTACCTGGCCGAGCGCACGGCCGACGGTGTCGTCCAGAAGCTCGCGATCAAACGCATGCTGCCGGGCTTTCCGGGCACTTCCCAGGACATCGCCCGCTTCCATGGCGAGCGCCAGATCCTGGCGACCCTCGATCACCCGCATATCGCGCGGCTGGTAGATGCCGGCACCACCACCGACGGTTCGCCGTACTTCGCGATGGAGTACATCGAAGGCGAGCGCATCGATCGCTATGTGCGCAAGCACCGCCTCGACATCCGTCAACGCATGCAGCTGATCGCGAAGGTCGCGCGCGCGGTCGACTCCGCACACCGGCATCTGGTGGTGCATCGCGATCTCAAGCCTGGAAACATTCTCGTCGACGCCTATGGCGAGCCCAAGCTGCTCGATTTCGGGATCGCCAAGCTGCTCGACGCGAGCACGATCGAGCGCCACCACAGCGCGACCACCGTCGGCGGCGTGCAGATGCTCACGCCGCTGTATGCAGCCCCGGAACAGGTGCGCTGCGAGGCCATCTCGACCGCGACCGACGTGTACGCCCTCGGCGTGGTGATCTATGAGCTGCTGACGGGCTTGTCGCCCTACGGCAGGAGCGCGACGTCGTCACCGCACTTTCTGAGCCATGCCATCTGCGAAGAGGATCCCACCGCGCCGAGCGCAGCGGTCGCCAGCAGCGAAGTCGACGTGCGCTTCGCGCTGGCGCCGGGGCAACTGCGCGGCGACCTCGATGCGATCGTGCTCAAGTGCCTGCGCAAGCAGCCTGAGGCACGCTACGCCAGCATGGATGCACTGGTCGCGGATTTAGAGGCATGGGCAACCGACCAGCCGGTGGACGCGCGCCGTGGAAGCCGCTGGTATCACCTGCAGCGCTTCGCCCGGCGCCACTGGGTGGCGCTCGGCGCGTCGGCCCTCATCGTGCTGCTCACCGTTGCTTTCGTGATTGGCCTCGGGCGCGAGCTCAACGCCACCCAGGTCGAGCGGGATCGAGCAGAAGCCGAGCGCGAGCGCGCGCAGCAGGTCACCAGTTTCATGGTGAAGCTCTTTTCCGACGCTGATCCCAAGCAGGCCAAGGGCGAATCCTTCACCGTTCGCCAAGCGCTCGATCGCGGTTACGCGCGCGTCAGTGATGCGGAACTTGCCGAATTCCCCGCCACGCGCAGTCACCTGCTACGCGAGTTCGCCCTCATCTACAGTCGCCTGGGTGACAAGGAGACCAGCCTTGCAGCCGCGAAACAGGCGATTGCGCTGGCCGAGCCAAGCAGGCAATCGGCACCCCTGGATTTCGCTCGCGCGCAGTTTGCAGCTGCCGTCGCGCACTACGAGCGAGATGAGCTGGAAGACGCCGCGCGCCTGCTGAGCCAAGTCTTGGAAGCCGCAGACGCCGCTGGCAACGTGATCCTCGCGACTGCTGCGCTCCATGTACAGGGGAAGGTCGAACACGGTCGCGGTAACGACGCCAAGGCCGCGCAACTCTACCTCTCGATAGAACAGCGCCTGCTCGCGAAGCTCGGCCAATCACGCCTCGCCGACGCCGTCAACATGCCGGCTACCGGCGACGATCGCGAGTTGCTGGACTCGCTCGCACGCAGTCTCAGCTCGCGTTGCACGACCATGCGCGTTCTGGCCAAGCCGCGCGAAGCGCTTGCCCTGTGCGAGTCGGCGGTCGCGCTTGGCAACCGCGTGTGGTCGCCGAGCGATCCCGCGCACATTCCCATCTCGATCGAATTGGCCATCCTGCACCAGGAGCTGGGCAACACCGAATTCAGCCTGGCCACCAATCGCGAAGTCATCAGGATGGCGCGGCGCATCTACGGCGACCGGCATGTTCGCGTGGCCTTCCCGATGGTCAATCTCGCGCTCGACCTGGGTGAGCTCAAGCGAAAAGACGAGGCACTGAAGCTGATGGCTGAAGCCGTCGGCATCTTCAAAGAGCAGCTCGGTGTCGCCCACCGCTGGTACCAGGAGGCGTTGCTGAACCAAGCTGACCTGATGCGCAGGTCGGGCGAAACGGTGGCGGCGATCGCGGCCTACCAGGAGACACTTGCGCTCCAGCGAGAGGGCCGAAGCAAGGGAAGCGGCGGCATGGTCGCCATCACCCTGGAAGGTCTGGCGTTGGCGCAAGCGGACGCAGGACAGAAGGACCTGGCGGTAAGCTCCGCGCGCATGGCGCTCGAGGAGTACACGAACGTCGAGGGCGACCGGCACCCAAGCACCATCCAGGCGCGGATCGGGCTTGCCAAGCACCTGCGTGAAAATGCCGAGCCCGCCGCCGCGCTCGCGGAGGCCGAACGCGCGCTGGCAGATATCGCGGCCGACGAGGAGGATGCCGAGCTGCGCGCGACTGCGCAGTTCGCGCTCGCACAAGCGCTCCGGGCCGCCGGCCAGGACCCCGCACGCGCGCAGGAGCTGGCGTCGAGCGCGCTGGCGAGCGAGCGCAAGCGCGACCCGAAAAGTGCGGGAATTGTTGAAATCGAAAAATGGTTGGTTGAACGGCGGTGAGCGTTTCGCCAGGTGTGTGGGTGCAGGTTTCCTGCTTCAGTTTCAAGACTTGATTGAGTTTTTCGCCGGCTCCCGAGTGGACGGCTATGCCACGGCAACGTGGCATGCCCCCTGCCATCGGAGTTTGCCAGATGAAGATTCGAAGCCTGCCCATCGCCATTGGCGCGATGGCCCTGTCCCTGGGAATGAGCGCGGCGGTCCACGCGCAGAGCGGTACCATCACTGCGAATCCAACGCAGATCATCGTGCCCCCGGGACCCAGCCAGACTGGCACGGCGATTCTGTCCTGGAACGCGGCCGGCGTGACCCGCGCAGTGGTAACGGTTGAATGCGTGATCGGGTTTGGCGAGATCGAAAGCTGGAATACGGGCCCCGGGCCGCACAGCGAGGAGATACGGCTCTACGCCGGTGACCAGTGCACCTATCGCCTGCGCCCTGACAGCATAAGCAATCAAGAGCTCGCTTCGGTCGTCGTTACCGGCATGCACTCGCAGCATCCGGTGGGCACGATCAGCGCGAACCCGGTCGTCGTCTCTGTTCCTGCCAACGAGACCATGGGCTGGACCACGTTGGAATGGGCCACCCAGAACAATCCGCAGACTGTGGATATTCGTCGGAACTGCAATGGCGAGGAGGTGGTCATGGCGTCGGGCCTTGGACCGAACGGCCAACGGTCGGTAGAGATTCCGCCCGACCGCGTCTGTCAGTTCCGGCTCTATACGGCGAGTCCGTTTGCGTTCTTCCTGGCCGAAGTCACGGTCGAGAGCATTCAAGAACCCTCGTCGGACTCTATCAGCGCCAACCCCGCCCGCGTACTCATCCCGTCCAATGCAGCGACCGGGTCGACGCTGCTGAGCTGGACGGCTGGAATCCAGCCGCTCGAAATTCGTCGCAACTGCAACGGTGTTGAAAGTACCGTCGCCAGCGGCCTTGCCGCGACGGGAGAGACCCTCGCGCAAGTTCCGATGGCGACTGATTGCGATTTCATTCTTCGCGCAACGGGCTCTTCGAACACCTCCCTGGCACAGGTTCGCGTAGAAGGTGCGGAAGCGCCGCCGCCGGGGAATGCATGTCCGCCGATGTGTGACCACGACAATCCGGTGTCACAGCACGATTACGGCTGCACTATCGCAGCGCCAGAAGACACGCTGCACTATGACTACGAATGGTCGACCCTGCGCCACTGGCGGATTTTCTCGGCCGATGGCCCTTCGGCATTCTTTACCTGCCCGGGGGCGCCGAATGGCCGCTGCTCGACCTTCGGGGTACAGATCCGCGTGACCAACAAGGCCGACGGCTCCCTGATCTGCCAAGGCTCGCGCAACTTCAGCGGTTCCGGCAGTGAGCCGGATCCGAAGGGCTAGTCCCAGGCTCGGGAAGGCTTGCCGAGGTCAGCACTTAAATGGTGCGGGCCTCGGCACTCGGCGAAGCGAGAGCCAGCTCAACGCCGGCTCTCACCCCAGCATCTTCACCAGTTCCATCGAGAAGCGATGCGCATCGCCGGGCCAGCGGGCCGACAGGTAGTTGCGGTCGCGGACACAGAAGCCGTATTCGGGATGCTCGCGGCTGTCGCGCTTGAGCGGCATGGGCCCGTTGATGAACTGATCCGGGCTTGCCAGACAAGCACGCACTTCGTCCTGCACGCAGACCTGGTAGGTGCGGTAGTAGTCACCGAGCCACAGGAAGGTCGCCGTCCAGGCCAGCATTTCCTGCGTCTTGAGCAGCGCGGTCGTTTTCCGATCGTGCAGCACCGAGGTCTCGTCGGTGGCGTTGGAGCGCGCGGCCAGCAGTACGCCGTGGCAGATGGCGGCCACGATCTTGTCGACCCGGAAGCACTCGGTCACCAGGTTCTGCAGATCCTCCGATTCGATATAGGGGCGCATGCCGGGGGCATGTCCGCCGGGCAACAGCAGCGCATCGAATGACTCGGGCTGCACCTCGTGCCAGCGCTGCGGCGCCAGGAATTCGGGACACAGTGCCATCGCCTCATAGGCGGTGCGACCATTGCGATCGGCGCACAGGATCGGGCGGAGGATGCCGAGCCCGTCGCCGTCGAGCATGCGGAAATCAGCCTGCGCGGGGAGCCCTTCCGGTGTCGCGAACAGCACCTTGTGCCCGCGCTCGGTGAGCATTTTCCAAGGCACGCCGGACTCGGTCGGATCAAAGTCCGTCGCGGGCAAAGGCATCAGGATGGTGGCCATGGGCTCTGGTCAGTCTTCCGCCAGCACCACCAGGCGGTCGCCCGGGCCGAAGTTGATTTTTTCGTGCTTCTTCGGGTTGAGGGTGACGCCGAAGGAAGCGTCCGCACTGTTGGATTGCGCCGCCAGCCGATAGCCGATCGCGGTTTCGCCACGCTGGGCTGCAGCTTCGAGCAGGGTGTAGAAATCGACCGCAACGCCGGTGCGCACGTAGTCGCTGATGGGACGGATGTAGACCTCGGCGCCCTCGGCGCTGAAGAGCTGCCGGAACACCGGATTGAGCTGGCGATTTTCCGAAAGCTGCGAAAGCAGCAGGCTGACCAGCTTGTCGCTGACGATGAAGTCGTCGGCCTTCGCGACTTCCGCCAGCGCGCGATTGCGCAGGTCCATCATCTCGCTGACGATCGACAGCTTGAAGCCTTCCTTCTCGACGATGGCGCGCAGGTGCAGCAGGGTGATCAGGGTCTGCGCGTCAGCCTGCTGGATCGGCAGCGCCGGATTGCAGAGCACGATGACATGGTCGAAGCGGCCGACCTCGATCGCGTCGAGCTCGCCGCGGCTGGTGGTCTCGCCTTCCTGGAGGTGCAGTTGCTGGTGCTTGAGGGCATGCCCCAGCTCCGTGATCTCCTCGTCGACGCCTTCGCGATCGCACAGGACCACGACTTCCGAGCCCATCGCCACATACTGATCGAGCTCGCGGATCACGGCGCCAGCTTTCTGGTTCCAGCCGATGATCAGGGTGCGCTCGGCGGCGGCGGCCACGCGCCGGCCGTGGCTGATCACGGCAAGCTCCGGCATCGGTGCAGCATCAGCGCGCAGTGCGAGTTTGTCGTCGTCCTCGCTGATCGCGATCACCTGTTCACCGGCTGCGAAAACGCGATCCATGGGCGGATTGATCTCGACCGTACCGTCGACGTGGGCTACCCCGACGACGACCGCTTCCGGGTAGGCCGAGAGTGCGAACTGATAGGTGCGCCCGACCAGCGCCGGCTCGGCCTTGAGATAGAACTCGGAACCCGCAAAATCCAGCAGCTCGGTGTAAACCACGCTCAAGCCGGACTGCCGGCAGGTCTGCGCGGTTACCCGGGCAATCAGGTCGTCACCCTGGACGAAGATCGCCTCCTTGCCACCGACCAGTGCCGCCGCTTCCAGGCTGCGGTCGTCGCGGATCTCGGCGACGATGTGATACGGCTCGGGCTTGCGGTGCGGATGATTGGTGATCGCCAGCACTGACTTGATCACGTGGATGTCGGGCACATCGTTTTCTGGCGCCAGCACGATGATCGACTTCGCCGCATGCGGATCGACCACCTGGAGATCGTCGAGGTCGAGCGGGTCACCGCTGCGACAGATGACACGCAATCCTTTGGTGTCCGGAAACTTGACGCGCAGCTCGTCCTCCATTTCGACCTTGTCACGCTCGGCCAGGATCACGATGCGCGCCTTGCGCTGGTTTTCGTTGGCGATGATGAGCTCGCCGACGATCGAGTAGATCTTGCTGTTCCAGCCGAGGATCAGCGTGTGGCCGGTCTCGATGACGCGCGAGCGGCCTTTGCGCAGCTCGTCCAGGCGCGATTGCAGTCCCGAGGTGATGGTGCCGATCAGGCTGCTCACGATAAAGATGCCGCCGATGGTGACCAGCAGCATGATCAACCGCATCAGCCCGCCCTCGTCGCCAGCGAGATTGCCGGCATCAAGCGTGCGCATGAGGCTCTGCCACATGCTCTCGCCCAGGTCCAGGGACGAGGCTGCGTCAGTGGGATCCTTGCGGACCGCGAAGAACACCAGCGCCAGGGAGGCCAGCACCACGATGATCATGGACGCCACCGCGAGCCAGCCGATGATCGCAATCGTGCCGCGGCTCAGCGTGTTCTCGAAGCGATAGCGGACCCGGTCGCGCCAGGTGATTGCGGGTCTCGACATGGCGGCATCCGGCTCGGGCGGGAGAGGCCAACTCTAGCGGGGAAGCGATCGAAGCGCGCGCGTGCGCACTCTGGACGTAGGTCACGTGGCGCCCGCGTGCGGCGGCCACGGAGAGCGACGTCAGCAACGAGAAGGCAACAGCGATTCATCCACAGATTTCGCAGATCTGCGCAGATCAGAGGCGATTCAGCCCAAGCATGATTGAAGCTGGTTTCCCAATCGTTCTGGCATAAGCTGCGTATCTGGCGATTCATCCTGATCTTGGCTGGACTTCATGCCTCCCTACAGCCAGCGCCGCGTCCACCACCCCAGCAGCTCGGCAATCCACCAGGCGCCGTGGCGCTTGGACCAGCCGACGCCGGTGACTTCCTCACTGGCCTTCAAGTCCTCGAGGAAGTGCTCGGTAATTTGCCCGCAGACGGCTTTCTGGGTGATCACCATGACCAGCTCGTCGTTGATGAACAGGCTGCGGTAGTCCAGGTTCGCAGTGCCGACCGTGGCCCAGCCGTCGTCGACCACGGCGACCTTGGCGTGCAGCATGCGCGGGAGGTACTCGAAGATGCGCACGCCGCCCTTGAGCAGGCGCGCGTAGACAGCGCGACTGGCCCATTGCACGATGCGGATATCGATCTTCCGAGGCACCAGGACGCGCACGTCGACGCCGCGCTTGGCGGCGTCCAGCATCGCGCGCTGAAGGCTTGCCGGCGGCACGAAATATGGGGTGGTGATCCACAGGCGTTGCCGCGCCATGGTGAACGCGAAGCGGTACAGGCGATGCAGCAGGAAACGCCGGGTGAAGCCGAGATTGGGGATCAGGTAGCCATCGGCGGTGCGCAAGTCACGCCAGCGGCGCTGCTTGCGGCGTGGGCGATCGTATTCGTCGAAAGCGGCGATCGCCTGCGCGACCATCACCCCTTCGACGCGCAGGTGCGTGTCGCGCCAGCGCTCCTCGCCGAAGACCGAGCGCGAGCACTCGCGGTGGAGATTGAAGCCGCCGAGATAGAAGCAGGTGCGGTCGACGACCAGCAGCTTGCGGTGATTGCGTCGGTGCAGGTCGAATGGTTTGCGCCATTGCCAGCGGCGACACAACTCGACCTCGACACCCGCCGCTTCCAGTTCACGGATGAAAGCACCCTTGACGGTGTCGAAGGAGCCCAGCGCGTCGATGCGCAAGCGCACCCGGATTCCGGCCTGGGCGCGTTCCATCAGCGCGTCCGCGAATAACCGTCCGACTTCGTCTCCAGCGTAGATATAGGTTTCCAGCCGGACCCAGCGCGTCGCCGCACGGATATCCGCGAGCATTGCCGCAAACAACTCGTCGCCCTCGATAAAGGCGAGCATCTTTGTCGGCGCCATCGGCTCGATGGGCGCCGCAACCAGCTCGACACTCGGAGCAGGCTTGAAGGATTTGCGGAAGCGCAGGCGGCTCATGGCGCGGAAGGATCGCAGATTTGGCGTCCTTCGCCGCACGGAGAGAGAGAGAACATTCATCCGCAGATTGCGCAGATTTCCGCGGATTATTTTTTCGTCTGCGCTACGCAGCGGAACACCCGTGCGGATCGAATGTTGATCGCTTCTCAATCTGCGCAAATCTGCGCAATCTGTGGATAACAGCTTTTTGTGGGCTTGGATCTCTTACACCGCCTCGACCCACACCGGCGTCCCGTTGAGCGCGGCGTTGCCGCTCGGGGCGTCCAGGCTCGTCGCGTCGGTGAGATCGTTGTAGCTGGCGCCGGCGACGCGTTCGGCGCGGTGCCAGCCGACGCCGCCGCGATCGTGGCCGAAGCCATGCGGCAGGCAGACCACGCCGCGCAGCAAGCCCGGGTCGCCCAGCACATCCGTTTCGATGCTGCCGACTGCAGAGCGCACGCGCACACGCGCGCCCTCGGCAAGCGTTCGCTCGGCGAGATCATCCGGATGCATGTGCAGGTGGTGGCGCAGTTTGCCTTTGACCAGGCGCTCGGCGTTGTGCATCCACGAGTTGTTGCTGCGCACATCGCGACGACCGATCAGCGACAGCATGCCCGGCAAGCCGCGCGCCTGGCTCGCGGCCAGGGCGTCGAGCTCGGCCATGAGCAGGGGCGGCGCGCATTCGATCTTGCCGCTCGGCGTCTGCAGCCGGCGCAGCAGGCTCGGTTCCAGTGGACCGAGATCGAGCCCGTGCTCGGCTTGGCGAACCGCACCGGGATCGATGCGACCGGACTTCGCCAGCCCCATTTCGATCATCGTGTCCGGCGGCGGCAACGGCTGCCAGGCCTTGCCTGCGGCGCCCGCATAAGCCGCGCCGAGGCCGTTGAAGATCTGCCAATCTGCGCGCTCGTCCGGCCCCATCGGTTCGATCGGCTGGTTCCAGCGCGCAACCTGGCGAACGGCAAAGCCATTGAAGATCACATCGTAATGGTGCTGGCTGAGGAACGACGCCGGCGGCAGGATCAGGTGGGCGTGACGGGTGGTCTCGGTGACGTAGAAATCGATCGCTACGTAGAAATCGAGGCCGCCAAGCGCCGTGTCGAGCGTGCGCCCGTCGGGCGTCGACAGCACCGGATTCCCCGCGCAGGTGAGCAGCGCCCGGATCTGCCCGTCGCCCGGGTAAAGCATCTCCTCGGCGAGCACTGCGACCGGCAGCTCGCCCGCAAACTCGGCCAGCCCGCGCACGCGGCTGTGCCACAGCCCGTAGTGACCGGCGCTGGTGCCGGGCCCGGTGATCGGGATGACCGGGTCATTCGGCAACACGCCCCCCACGCAATCCAAGTTGCCGGTGTAGAGATTGATCAGCTGGATCAGCCACTGGCACAGGCTGCCAAAGCGCTGAGTCGAAACCCCCATGCGCCCATACACAGCGGCGCTCGGCGCCGCGTAGAGACGCGCGGCGACATCCTGGATCGTCGCTTCCGCAATGCCGGTATGCGCTTCGATATCGGCGCAGGGCAGGGCGCTCACGGCGGCGAAAGCGCTGTCGAATCCAGCCAGCTTGTCCGCGTACCCACCCAGCCGCGGCGGCCCGATCGCAGCAAGCTGTTGCAGCAGCGCGACCAGGAACCAGGCATCGCCACCGGGGCGGACGGCCAAGTGCTGGCTCGCCATCGCCGCGGTCTCGGTACGCCGTGGGTCGACCACCACCAGCGTGCCGCGCTGGGTCAGTGCCTTCAGCCGTCGCGCAATGCCTGGCGCAGTCAGCAGGCTGCCGTTGCTGGCGACCGGATTGGCACCCAGCATGAGCAGGAAGTCAGTGCGGTCGATGTCGACGATCGGCAACAGGAACTGGTGCCCGAACATCGCCCACGCGACCAGCTGGTGCGGCCACTGGTCGACCGAGGAAGCCGAGAACACATTGCGCGTTTTCAGGGTCCGCAACAGCGCCGGCAGATAGGCGAAGTGACCGAAGTGATGGACGTTCGGATTGCCAAGGTACGCTGCCACCGCATTCGCGCCATGCGCTGCCTGGATCGCTGCGAGACGATTGCCGGCCAGCGCGAACGCCTCGTCCCAGCCGATGGGGACAAAGCCCTCCGGAGTCCGCAGCATCGGCGTGCGGAGCCGGTCCGGATCGGCCCGCAGGTCGAGGATCGCATTGCCCTTGGGACAGATATGACCACGACTGAAAGGGTCCTCCTGATCGCCATGGATGGCCACCAGCGCGTCACCTTCGTACTGAAAGTCCAGCCCGCAGATCGCCTCGCAAAGCGGACAGGCGCGGTAACGATGGGTGCGGGTCATGGGCTGGTCTCGGGCTGTGGTGGGTTGCGCTGTGCGCGAACGATTTGAACGTAGGTCATGTTGTCCGCGCCAGCGGACTACTTGACACCCGGCTGGCGAGAAGCGTCAAGTAGGCCGCTTCGCGGCCAACATGACCTACGACGAGGGTCATTCCGCAGCCCCAGAAAAGCAAAACCCGCCGGCGCTTGCGCACCGGCGGGTCTGGTCGAAAGAAGCATGCCGCAGGAGGATTAAACCGCCTGCACTTCTTCGGCCTGGAAGCCCTTCTGACCCTTCACGACCTTGAAGCTGACCTTCTGGCCTTCCTTGAGGGTCTTGAAGCCATTGCCCTGGATGGCGCGGAAGTGCACGAACACATCCTCGCCACCATCGCGGCTGATGAATCCAAAACCCTTGGCGTCGTTGAACCACTTGACGGTGCCGACCTGACGATCCGACATCTTTCTATCTCCGAACACGTAACGAACATGGCCGCCCGACCGGGCGAACCGGATACTGGGTGTGCAGGGTTACAGCGAGTTGTAGCGAAGGGAGCGGATCATCGATCAGCGCCGCATCGAGCAACCGAGGCGACGCCCTGGCAGCCACAGCGGACGAAGTGTATCGGAATATTTTTTTGGGCGCGAGACTTGGGACAAGCAAAAAAGCGCTTGGTGAAGGGCTGCGGGGAAAGCCTCGTTCGAACGTGACCCGCGGTCCCATCAAACCGCAAACTCTACCCGGTTGCGTCCACCCGACTTCGCCCGATACAACGCGCGGTCGGCCTCGGCGAGGGCGGCGCGGGAGTCGCTGGCTTCGAGCGAGGCGATGCCGACGCTGACGGTCAGGCAGTGCATTTCGCCGCCCGCATGCACGGGCGTGCTGGAGGTGCGCTCGCGCAGCCGTTCGGCGAGGCGGCAGGCGTGGTCACGCTCGCCGGACGGGACGATGGCGATGAATTCTTCGCCGCCATAACGACCGAAGACGGCATCACCGGCAAGAGATTCGCGCATGCACTGGGCGAAGTGCACCAGGCAGTTGTCGCCCACCGCGTGCCCGAAGCGATCGTTGACCGACTTGAATCCGTCGAGGTCGAAGATCAGCACCCAGCCGCTGCGCGCCAAGCCGAGCTCGCGATCGAGCATGCGCCGGTTGGGCAGTCCGGTGAGCTCGTCGAGTTCTGCGAGTGCCCACGCACGGTCGCGTTCGCGCTGCATTGCCAATGCGCGGTCGGCCAGCGCGCAGGCCCACCCGAGCGCCTGCAGCACGCAGGCGAACATGACCCAGCGGTGCGGATTGGTGGTTTCCGGCAAGCCGATCAGGCTGCCAACGCTGAACCAGGCGCCGACCAACACCATCGGCGTCCAGCCGAGCAGGAACAACCGCGCCGAGTGGCCACCTGACCAGGCGGTGCCGATCAGCAGGGTCGCGCTCATCACCGCAATGACGCCGAACAAGGCATTGATTGCCGCAAAGCACCAGTGTGCGAGCACGAAATTCGACTGGATGACCATCACGTCGAGCACGCCGAGCGCAATCGTCACCAGCGAGACCGCTTGCATCAGCCGGCTCGCGCGGGGATAGCGGGACGCGATGCCGCTGGCAACGCGCAACAGGGTCACCGTGGCAAATACGGCAATGGTCGACGTCAGCACGCCGAGCGCCGCGACGCGTTCGGGCGTCAGTCCTGCGGCATCGGCGAAGCGAAATGCGATTGGATGGCGCAGCGCGATCGACAGCAACATCATCACCAGGAAGCCGACGTAGACCAGGTAGGCGGGCTCACGCAGGACCGTGCTCACGACCAGCGTCAGCATGACCAACACGAGCAGCGCCGAGCCGAGGGAGCTCTCGTAGAGCCAGATGTTGCGCTCGCGGTCGTAGAACTGCTCGGCGCGCTCGATGCATACGCGCGGATGGTTGCCGAGGACCGAATCCATCACCAGGTAGCGCGTCTCCCCCATGGTGCGCGGTGGCTCGAGCGCCAGCGCCAGTCCGCGCACGCCAATCCGGCTCGGCGGCGGCGCCGCTCCGATGGGGATGGTCTGCAGGATGCTGCCGTCAGCGGAAAGCAGCCAGGCCCGATTGCCGCGATCGCGCTCGAACACGAGGTACTGCGGCTGGGCGTCGCCGTGTGCGTCAGCGCTCGCGCGCAACTGGAAAGCGGCTCGATGCTGTCGTCCTGGCAGATAGTCGCCGGTTGGCGGCAGACTCTTCGCGATCGCCGCTGGCACCTGCGGCAGTGGGTCGATTTCCCAGGCAGCGGCGGGCAGCGCTATGCCGGTCAGCACGAGCAGCAGCAGGCACGCGATCAACGCGCGCGCGCCCCCCGATGCCTTTCCGGCCTGCGCCATCCTGCGATCTGCTCCCGCGCCCGACCGCCGAGTCTATCGCCTGGCAGCGGCGGGCTGCGAGAACCGGAGCACGTACGTCATGCAGCGCCCGATCATTACTCGCAGGTCATGTTGCGCCCGACAAATGCGTGGGCGAAGCGCAATCGATTTTGGGGCGCTACTTGACGCTTCGCGCGCGTAGAAGGAGTCAAGTTGCGCCCGATGTGATTGCCGGCTTTGCCCAGACTGCGAGCGGGCGCAACATGACCTACGGTTAAGCAATCGCGCTCCTTCGGCTTTCATTGGCGTCTTCGCGTGACGCAGCAATCATCACTGCAACTGTGGATTCAATGCCGGATCCGACAGCGGCACGATCGCGACCGGGCCGCGCTGCCAGGCTGCGGTGGGCTGGTCGGCATGGAAGACATTGGTGCGCACGCTCGCGACGCGGGCGCCGGAGAAGTCGAGTGTCACGTTGCCACCGTTTGTTGCGTTGACGGGGGCGTAGGTGCAGTCGGGGCAGAAGCCGCGGAAGCTCTGCATCGCGACGGTTTCGCTGGCGGCATTGCTGCCGAGGCCGAGCACCCAGCGCGGTTGCTGGTTGGCGTCGTAGAAATAGACCAGCGCCGAACGCACATTGGCGGTGCTGTTGATCGACAGGCCCCAGCCGGATTCGAGCGGGTCGTACCAGATGCCAGTGCGATCGGGGATCGCCGGCACCTCGGCGCCGAGCAGTACCTGCATTGGCTCCGTGCCGCTCCGGCTGCCGAGGGTCCAACCGAAGCTGCCATTGCGGGCGTCCGAGAAGCTCAGGTTCAGCGCCCCGACGACGGTGCCGATGGGCGCGCCGCCCGCCGGGTTGCGGGTATAGCGATTGAGCACCGGCGTCCACGGCCGGGTGAACGGCGCGCTGGCCTGGTACCAGGTCGGGCTGCCGTTGTCTTCGTAGGTGTACCAGGTCAGCGTGAGCACATTGCCAGTCAGCTCGAGATCGAAACCGTGGCCGCTGCGTGCCGGGTTGTACCAGAGGCCGGCTGCCGGGCGCAGGGTGGTCGACGTCATGTCGGCAGGATTGGAACCCTGCTTGATCTCGACCGCATCGCCGACGCCATCGCCATCACGATCGATGCCAAGACGGCGCTCGAGGCCAGCCGGCACCACGCTCAGGGTCAAGCTTTGGGTCGCGCTCGCTGCCGATTGCAACGACGCGAAGCTCACCGGCGCGCTGCCATCTGCGCCCAGGAAATCATTGCTCGCGCGCTGGTAGGCGTAGCCGCGCGCACCAAGGCGGGCAATCAGCCCGACCTTGCCGGTGCCCGCGATGGCGATCAGCTCACTCGCCCGAGCATTGGTCGCCGCAGCGGTCATGGTGACCTGCGCACCGACCGCCGCATGCGAATCGCGCGAGAGCGGCGGCGGCGCGCCGAGCAGCGGATTGGCGTTCGCATCGAAATCCGAGCCCGAGAACGCCAGCATCAGCGCGATCAGATCAGCGACATCCTGGTCCGAACGCACGCTGAAAGTGCGCGCCGAAATAAAGCGCGAGAGCGAATCGACCGAGCCGTCATGCAGGAAGCCAAAGCCGGCCGTGCTGTCGGTGCGCCCGAGCTCCATTCCCACCTTTTCGTGCTGGTTGCGCAGGTGCGGGGTCTTGATCGAGACGTTGGTCGAACCGTCGACGCTGACGATGCCGAGATGGTTTTCGCCCATCGGTCCATGCGGCATGACCGATCCGCCGGCGGAGAAATTGATCGCGCCGAGCATCAGCGGGCCGTTGACCGCCATGCCGGTCGGCAAGGTATGGCAGCTCGCGCACTGGAACGGCGCGTCGAGCACGTCGCGGGTGTAGAGCTGCAGCCCGCGCACCGGATTGCCGTTGCCGAAGGGAATGCCGGCCATCGCAAAACGCCCGCTGGTGTAATGGCCTGGCAGCGGCATGCTGGCCGGCAGCGTGTTGTCCAGCTTGCGATTGGGGTTTGGCGGGAAAGTCACCGTTGCCAGGAAGTTCTCGAAGGCTTGCATCTCGCTGGCGGTGAGCTGCGTATCGTCGCCGAGCAGTCCTTCGAACGCGGGATTAAAGGCTTCTATGCCAGCCCGATCACCGCGCCAGTGGAATGGTTCGTGGCCGATGATGTCCTGCAGGGTCTGCGTGGTCATCGGACCTTTCATGGCGTGATAGTCGGTACACCCGGCGACGCCGAGCGCGGTCCCGAGCGTCGTGCCGCAGTTCTGGTCGAAATCGGCCGGCGCACCGCCGGGATCGCCCAGGTCCCAGGCGAGGCGATCGATACGTGCGTCGACATGACACGAGCCGCACGACGTCTGCCCGAGGCCGGACGTGCGATGGGTGTCGTAGAGCAGCGGGCGCCCGGCGCGGATCGCCGCCGGCAGCGGATTGAAGCTGGCGATGCGCGCAATCTCGGCGTTGCTTGCGGTGTCGACCACCGAGAGCGAAACGTCGAAGTGATTCCACACGTAGAGGCGCGCCCGCGGCTCATCGAGCGCGAGGCCAATCGGGCCCTGGCCGACGTTGATCGGCGTACCGACGCGCGCGCCGCTGGCATCGATGCGGATGAGGTTGTTGGAGCCCATGCCGGCCACCCAGCCGCGCTGGCCATCAGCGGAAAAGGTGAGCGCGCGCGGATCGCCGATCGAGCGATCACGCAGCTCCTGGCTCACCGTGTGCTGGGCATAGGTCAGGTGCGGATTGAGATCGAGAATATTCTTGGTGCCGCCCGGCGCGGGATTGATGCGCGCCAGGTGAACGCGCACGAAGTGGCCGTTGACCTTCGGCTCGAAGCGGATCTCGTTCTTCGCCTCGGTGCCGACCACGACCACGTCACCGTTACCCGGGTTCACGCCAAGCGCCATGCCGATGTTCATCAGCCCGCTCACGTAGCGCACCGCCAGGGATTGCGCGTCGATGATGGCGAGATCGCGGTCGGGCAAGTCCCAGCCGACTCGTCGTCCCGACGCGCCGGCGAGGGTGCCCGAAACGAATTCCGTCCAGTCGCCATTGTTGTCGTCGCGCCAGCGGCTGTCGGCGCCCTTGCGCACGATCAGGCCGACGCGTGGCGGGGTCGCGGTGGGGTTGACCGGTGGGTCGAACGAAGTGCCCGAATTGGGTGGCGGATTGCGTCCCGCGTACGGCCCGCGCGCATCGCTCACCACATTCGGCAGCGCGACATTGTTGGTCAACAGCCCGCCGCCGAGAATGGTGGTCGCGTTCCCGGATTCGAAGATGGCCGCGTAGACGCTGCGCCCATCCGCGCTGACTGCCAACGCGCGCGGCTCCTCCGCTGCGATCGCGACCGTCTGCGGTGCCAGCGTGAGATCACCGAGTTCGTAGACCTGGATACTGTTGACCTGCGAGCAACTGACGAAGGCCCGGGTGGCGGTGAACACTACGTCGTAGGGCTCATCGGCCGTGCTCAGCGTCGACTTGATGGTGCGCGTGGCGACGTCGACGATGCTGACCGAATCGGAGACGTGGTTGACAACCCACAGCTCGCCCGCATTGCGAAAGCGCACCGACACCGGATCGACGCCGACCACCACATGCCCGACCGAAACCGGCGCGCCGGTGCTCACATCGAACAACTGCACGCGCTGGTCGGCCGTATGCGCGACCGCCAGCAGCTTGCGATCCGGACTGAGATCGAGCGCGTGGGCGGGATGGTTTTCCCAGTTCACGTGCGGCAGGTCCACGGCCGTGGCCATGCCACTGGCAAGCGCCAGCACGGCACCTAGAATCATTCGCGACATGGCCACGCTCACAGGATTTGCACAAGGCGCGCAGTGTACGCCCGCGCCACGCGCGCAAAGAGCCGCAGACTGTAAGCAAGTATGAGCGCGGTGGCTGAAGGGCAAAAGATTTATCCACAGATTACAAGGATGAAAAGCGGATTCCGCAGATTAAAGCCCACAGCACTCAATGGCTTTAATCCGCTCTTATCCGCTTTTCATCTGTGTAATCTGTGGAAAGGCTGTTGCTTGGTTTTCCCGGTTAGCAACCCACCCCAGTTGCGTGTTCAATCCCGCGCCGCGCCACGCCGGCGAGCCACTCGAGCTCCCCCGCCGTCGCCACGTACGGCGGCATGCAATAAACGACATTGCCGAGCGGGCGCAGCAGAGCGCCTTCGGTGAGGGCGTGCTGGTAGACGGCGAGGCCCCGGCGTTCTTGCCACGGGAACGGTTCGCGCGTGGAGCGGTCGCGTACCAGCTCGACCGCGGCAATCAATCCGCAGCGCCGTACCTCGGCGACATGCGGATGTTCGCGCAGCGGTGCGAGCGCAATTTCGAGGGCGACGCCCAGCTCGGCAATGCGCTCCAGCACTGGTTCCGCGTCGAATACATCCAGCGTTGCCAGCGCCGCCGCGCACGCGAGCGCATTGCCGGTGTAGCTGTGCGAGTGCAGGAAGGCCTTTTGCGAGGCGTAATCGTCGTAGAAGGCGTCGTAGACCGTGTTGTTGGTCAGCACTGCCGACAGTGGCAGAAAACCGCCGGTCAGGCCCTTGCCGATACACAGGAAGTCTGGTTTCACGCCGGACTGTTGATGGGCAAAAAAGCTGCCGGTGCGGCCGAAGCCGACCGCAATCTCGTCGGCAATCAGATGGACGCGATGCCGGTCGCAGATTTCGCGCACGCGGCTGAGATAGACCGGGTGGTGCATGCGCATGCCGCTCGCGCATTGCACGAGCGGTTCGACCAGCAGCGCACAGATTTCGCCGGGATGCTGCGCGAGCAGTTCATCGAGGCCGGCGGCAGCCGCGAGTGCGGCCTCGCAAGCGTCGACGCCGGGCCCCGCCGCATAGGCGTCGGGTGACGGCGCCACCAGCGGTTCCAGCAGCAGTGGTCCATAAACCTCGCGATACAGCGGTATCTGCGTCATCGCCAACGCCCCCAGCGTCTCGCCGTGATACCCGCCGTCGATCACCACGAAGCGCCGCCGCCGCGGCTCGCCGCAGTTGCGCCAGTAATGGAAGCTCATCTTCAGCGCGACTTCGATCGCCGCCGAGCCCGAATCCGCATAGAACACCTTGGCGAATGGCGCGCCCGCGTGTGCCAGCAGGCGCTCCGCGAGCTCGATTGCCGGCGGATGGGTGAAGCCGGCCAGCAGCACATGCTCCAGCCGCTGTGCTTGCCCCGCCACCGCCGCCGCGATGCCCGGATGCGCATGCCCGAACAGGTTCACCCACCACGACGACACCGCATCGAAATAGCGTTTTCCGTCGGCATCGATGAGCCAGCAACCCTCGCCCCGCACGACCGGAACCATGGGCAACCACTCATGGTCCTGCATCTGCGTACACGGGTGCCAGACGACGGCGAGATCGCGAGCGGCGAGGTGGGAGTTGGAGGTCATCGCAGGCTTTGCTGGCTGGGGATGCAGGGTCACATACAATAGCCGGCGCTCCCCTCTCCCACGCTTTGTTGGGTGTGGGGTTGGGGGAG
>JANPJV010000015.1:0-5093 GCA_031425695.1 Rhodanobacteraceae bacterium
TCCGGACCCACAAGAGCCGCCCCGTCGTCCCCAACCGAGCCGCTCCGTCGTCCCCCATAAGAGCCGCCACGTTGTGCACATCTAGTCCAAGTGCCGGGCCCCGCAAGTGTGCCGTCTTACCCCTGCTGTTGCCGCTGTCCCACGCTCACGTTGACGTTGATCTCCATCGATTCCGCACCGCCGCCGCGGCGCACGCCGCGTACCGGGGCGGCGTCGTTGTAGTCGCGGCCGATGGCGACGCGCAGGTAGTGCTCGTTCGGGCAGATACGATTGGCGGCATCGAAGCCGACCCAGCCGAGATCCGTCACGAATACCTCGGCCCAGGCGTGGCTGGCGGCGGCATTGGGCCCTTGTTCGGCGCATAGATAGCCGCTCACGTAGCGCGCCGGGAAACCGAGCGTGCGCGCGGCGGCAATCAATACATGCGCGTGATCCTGGCAGACGCCGGCACCGGCGCCGAGGGCCTCGGCGGCACGTGTCTGTGCGTGGGTCTGCTCGGGCAGGTAATCGATCGCATCGCGCACCAGGTTGCACAGGCGGTGCAACCGGGCGATGTCGCCGTCGTCGCTCGCGTGGGCGCGTGCAGCCAGCGCCTTGATGGCGGTGTCTGGCGCGGTCAGTGGCGTCGGGCCGAGGAAAAAGGCCGCGGGCAGGACCTCGTCGAGAAAACCCACGACGCCGTGCTGTTCACGCGTCTCGACCTCGCCCTCGACCAGCACCTGGACCGAGTCGAGTGCTCGGTCCGTGGTGTGCGTCGCGGCCGGGTTGCCATAGCCATCGCGGCAGGTCGGCTGCAGGTGATGGTCATCGATCGACACGCGCCAGCTGCGGATCAGCTGTCCCTCCATCGAGGTCGGCCACAGGCGCAGCGCCTGGACCACGCGGTTGGCGGGCTGGTCATAGCGATAGTGGGTGCTGTGGACGATGTTGAGGTGCATGGTCGAGCCTTGAGTTCAGCGAATCTCTTGATGAGCATTGCTGCGTTGCGTGGGTTCGGACCTTGTCCGAACGCTTTTCGTCCGATTCAGAGCAACAGCGTCCGGACAAGGTTCGGCGCCACAAAAGCAAGCGAGTCCAAATCTAGAACAGGTGCCCGCGCGCAATCTCGCGGCCGATCTCGTCACTGCGCAGGATGACGTCGCTGAGGTACTCGTGGAGCCCATCGCGGAAAATGTGGTCGATGCGGCCGAAGCGCAGCTGCGCGTACAGCGAATGTGCGAGGCGCTTGCCCTCGGCGGTGAGCAATCGGTCCTGGCCTTCGATGCGTTCGAGCTGTGTCGTGATCTGTTCCAGGCAGAAGACCAGCGAGCGCGGGAACTCGGGACGCAGGATCAACAGCTCGGCGACGTGCAGGGGCGCCACCTGGCCTTTGAACAGCACCCGGTAGGCGCGTCGGGCGCCGACCACGCGCAGCACGGACAGCCACTGGTAGTAGTCGACCACGCCACCGACATCTTCGGCGCGCGGCAAACGCACGTGATACTTGACGTCGAGCAGCCGCGCGGAATTGTCGGCGCGCTCGAGGAACTGCCCGAGACGGGTGAAGTAGAAGCCGTCCTTGCGCAGCATGGTGCTCGCGTAGACACCGTGGAAGAGCCCGGTCCGCGCCTTGACCCAGTCGAGGAAACCGGTCAGCTCGTCCGCCTTGAGCGGGTGCGAGCGAAAGCCACGCAGCTCCAACCAGGTGCCATTGACCGCCTCCCACATGTCCGCCGTGAGCGCCGTGCGCACCGCCCGCGCATTGCGCCGCGCGGTCTCGATGCAGCTGACGATCGAGGACGGGTTGTCCGGGTTGAAGGCGAGCCACGCGACCACGGTGTCGGCTGACGGCTCGGGGTGCTCGGCAAAGTAGCCATCCCGACAGCCGGCCGCCACGATCGCCGATTCCCACTCGCTGCGATCGCTGTCGGTGCGCACCGAGCTCATGTGGCCCGCCACCTGCAATAGCCGCGCCAGGTAATCCGCGCGCTCCATGTAGCGCGCCAGCCAGAACAGGCTCTCGGCAGTGCGCGCGAGCATCAGTTGGGCCTTTTCTTGGCGCATTGAAGTAGGTCATGTTGCCCACGCCAGCGGGCTACTTGACGCTGTTGGCTCCATGCGCACGTCAAAGTCGTCAAGTAGCTCGCTGCGCGAGCAACATGACCTACGAGAGCACTCATCGCCACCCTCATGACTCGAGCACCCAGGTGTCCTTGGTGCCGCCGCCTTGCGAGGAGTTGACCACCAGCGAGCCCTCGCGCAGGGCGACGCGGGTCAGGCCGCCGGGGACGATGCGGATGCGGTCGCCGCCGCTCAGCACGAACGGACGCAGGTCGACATGGCGCGGGGCGATGCCTTGATCGACGAACGTCGGCACGGTCGAGAGCGCCAGCGTCGGCTGAGCGATGTATTCCTGCGGCCGGGCCTTTAGCAGCGTCGTGAATTCCGCGAGCTCGGACTTGCTCGCGTGCGGCCCGACCAGCATGCCGTAGCCCCCGGAGCCGTGGACGGCTTTCACCACCAGCTCGTCGAGATGAGCGAGCACATAGTCGAGCTCTTCGGGCACGCTGCAATCGTGGGTGGGAACATTCTTGAGCAGCGGCTCTTCGCCAAGGTAAAAACGGATCATCTCCGGGACGTGGATGTACACGGCCTTGTCGTCGGCGATGCCGGCACCAATCGCATTCGCAAGATTGACGTTGCCCGCCTTGTACGCAAAGTACAGCCCGGCGACCCCGAGCAAGGACTCGGGATTGAACACCAGCGGATCGATGTAGTCGTCATCGATACGCCGGTAGATCACGTCGACGCGCTCCAAGCCGCTCGTGGTGCGCATGTAGCAGACGTCGTTGCGCACGATGAGATCGGCACCCTCGACCAGCTCGATGCCCATCTCGTCGGCCAGAAAGGCGTGCTCGTAGTAGGCGCTGTTGTGGATGCCTGGACTGAGCAGCACGACGGTCGGCTCGCCACGACAGTTGGGCGGTGGCACCGAGCGCAAGGTCGCCAGCAACTCATCCGGGTAGTGAGCTAAGGGCGCAACCGCGGCGCGGCGGAAGAGATCGGGAAACAGCCGCATCATGACTTCGCGGTTCTCGATCATGTAGGACACGCCCGAGGGCGTCCGACAGTTGTCCTCGAGCACGTAGTACTGATCGGGCCCGGTGCGCACCAGGTCGATGCCGGCAATGTGCGAGTAGACGCGACCGGGCAGGTCGAACCCCGCCATCTCCTGCCGGAACTGTGGGTTGTTGAGCACCAGGCGCTCCGGTACGTGTCCGGCGCGCAGGATCTCTCTCCCGTGGTAGACATCGTGGATAAAGGCGTTGAGCGCGCGCACGCGCTGTTCCAGGCCGCGGCCCAGGCGCTGCCACTCCGCCTGCGCAAGTACCCGGGGGATCAGGTCGAAAGGAATCAGCCGCTCCGGATCGCCCCCTTCGGAATACACCGCGAAAGTAATGCCAATCCGGCGAAACAGGATCTCCGCCTCGTGGCGCTTGGCCAGCAGCGCTTCGCGCGGGAGCGCCTTGAGCCACGCATCGATGAGCGCGTACGGCGCGCGCGTCGCGTCGGGCCAGCCCATCTCGTCGAAACCCGGGAGTTCCATTGCGCACCTTGACGGCCCTTTTCCCAAGCCTGCCGATCAGGCACCGAGGCGTCAAGCTGACAACGGTGCGCTAGCGTCCCAGGCCCGATGCCGTGACCAACGGGGCTGCTCAATTCAGCCGGTACGGCGTAGCTTCGCGCCATCTGTTTCTTTTTCGGGTCTGAACATGCGCCGGATCGTTGCTTGGGCCTCGATGTTGCTGGTGCTCGGTTTGGCCGGCGTGGGCGTCTTCTACCTGATCGAAGGCAGTCCGCCCCAGCGGGGCGATGCCTCCGCCATGACTGCGCCAACCGGCGCGCCGACAGACGCGGAGTTGGCGCCTGACGCGTCGACTGCTGCCGGCGACGCCGAAGCAAGCGCTCCGCACGTGGTCGTGGAACGTGCAGCTCAGCCGGCTACCACGCCCGTCACGCCATCGGCCGTGACCAGCGGACAGTTGCCAGCGACCGGCCTGCCGTTGCACGAAACGGCAGCCGACCTGCTCGTGGCGCACCGCGGCGGCAATCTCAAGGCAACGCGCCGCCTCATGGACGAACTGACGGCGTGCATGGGCTACCGGCGCTCGAGCCTCAACATGGACATGGCCATTGCCTTCCAGGATGGCGGTGGGCGGCGCGAGGGTCGCGAGGGTCGGGGCGGGCGCGGCGAAGAGCGCTTGCAACGCTGGCTCTCGACTGCGGCCGAGTCGGTTGCCGAGCTTCGCGAGGATTGCGAGAACCTGCCTGAGGATTACGACCAGGAACTCCTGTTCGAATTGCAGCGCCGTGCGGCCGAGGGCGGGGACCTGGCCGGCCAGCTGTCCTTTGCGCTGGTCCCAGCGGTGTCCTTGAACCAGTCGTTGTTGCAACTCGACCGGCTTGAAATCTATCGCGAGCTGGCGCCGCAGATGCTTCAACGCGCGATGGAACAGGGCAGCGCCCAGGCGGTCGCTGGGTTCATGCAGGGCTACGAGTTTTTCTTCGAGGGCTGGCGCGGGCGCGGCCAGGAAAGTTCGGCGATGCAGACGCAGGCGATCCAACGCATGCTGCGCACGGTGCGACCGCTGACGCCAATCCAGCAGGTGCTCGGCGAGGACCTCACCCAGGCCTATGGCTACGCACTGCTGTGCAAGCGCGTCTGCAACGCGCAGGACCGCGAGCTCGCCGACGCCGCGCTGCTGCGCCTCGGCAGCGCGCTCGAACTGGCGCAAGTCGACACCGCACAGGAACACGCGAACACCCTGTACGACCGCCATTTCGCCACCCGCGCCCGCCCCGACGACATCGATCTCGAGGCCTTGCGCCAGGCGATCGTGGGCTTCGGCGGCCGCGGCCGCGGCGGTGGGTGAATGATTCGCTCTCTTGGGTCTGCGCTGGGCGCCTGATGTGGCTGCTGTGGGTTCGGACCTTGTCCGAACGCTCTTGATGTGGAAACAGCGTCCGGACAAGGTCCGGACCCACGCAGATCAACAGCGTCCGGACAAGGTCCGGACCCACCAGATCAACAGCGTCCGGACAAGGTCCGGACC
>JANPJV010000016.1:0-29747 GCA_031425695.1 Rhodanobacteraceae bacterium
GCGCCGCCACCACCAAAACCGAGCGAACCACGCACTCGGACCCAACCTATGCCGAACCATTAGCGACTCCACCTATTCGAGTGGAACCACAATCAGGCAGCTACGGCCGAGGTTCTAGATGGGTGGGGTCGGACGGATACGTTGAAGCCGGTCTGGGTCTCTTCGCAACGGCCAGTGAGCCCAAGTTTTGGCCGAGTCAGCCAGCCGGCAAAGGCAGGCGCTGGCCGTCGAGCAGCCCGCGCCATAGCTGGCGCTGGTCGAAGATGAGTAGCTCACCGCGCGTGCCGGTCTTGAGGGCCGCGTCGATGCCGATCACGCGGCCCTGGTACAGCGGGGTGATCTCATTCATGGTCGTGTGGCCGACCACTATGCGCTTGACCTTGGCGGCCGCCAGCAACGCATCGATCTCGGCAGAGGTGGCTTGGGCCGGTTCGAAATAGCCGCGGTACCAGATCGGGCCGTCGGCACCGAGCAGGAACTCGCCTTCGGGATCGCTGCCCGGGGTTTCACTTGATCTACCCAGTCGCGCACGGAATGCGGTGTTGACCGCGGGGACGTCGATCGCCGCTTTGGCGAAGCTGGGATGCAGTCCACCGTGCAGGAACAGCGTGTCTCCCATCTTTAACACGGTGGCGCGTCGCCGCAGCCACGCGCCCAGCTCGCTCTCGGCAGCGAACAGCTGGTCGTAGCTGCGGCCCAGCAGGCCCGCCACGTCCAGGTACTTCGGATGCAGGTAGCGCAGGTCGCCGGCCATCACCATGACCTCGTGGTTGCCGAGCAGCAACTCGACCCTGCCGCCAACCGCGCGTGCCTCCTGTACCAGGCGGTAGATTGCCCAGAGTGCCTCGACCTGGTTCGGACCGCGATCGAGGACATCTCCGGTGATCACCAGGACGCCGGTGCCCCACGCCCAGCGTCGCTCCGCATCGACAATGCCGTGCGCAGCCAGCAGCCGCAGGAACAGCGGTGTCTGTCCATGGATGTCGGAAACCGCGGCCCAGCGTCGTGGCTGCGGCACCTGGTCGGGCGCCAGCTTGGGTGCGATCTCCAGCACCAGCGCAGGCACCTCGCCACAGGCCGGCTCGACGCGACCATTGCTGGGAATCACGCGCGTCTCGGCGACTCCGGCACACACCCAGCGCGCTTCGCTGCGCCCTGCCGAATGAAACACGTAGGGGCCGTCAGTCAGTGACTCCGCGGCGGAGAGTGATGGGCCGAGTAGGACAGCAGCGAGCGCGAGGCCGAGTCGATAATGTAGTTCCACGTTCCCTTCCCGATGCTGGCGCGCCGCGATCATACGTTTGCGCAAGCGCCGGGACGGCAACCAAGTCAAGCACTTCGATCGCCGCGACCAGCAGCCGGATGGGAGCCGCGTCTGCGCGCCAGTCACCGGTGTTGGTCTTACTTCGGCGGTTCCGCCACTTTGGATGTCGCCTGGGCGCGGTACTGTTCGAGCGCGGTGCCGACGACTTCCAGCCAGGCGCCTTCAGTGCAACTGCTCGGTGGACAGCGTGGGAATCGCTCAGCCGCCGCGCATCGCAATCACGGGCGCTTTCCGAAACGTCGTCCCCATGCAATCGCACGGCGCTCCAGCGTGTACCAGCTGATGGCGGCAAGCATCGCGGACAGCAGGAGCGCGACGGCGGCGATGGCCGGCGGCGGGAGCTGCGTGCGGGCCAGCAATTGGAGGATGGGCAGGTGCAGCAGGTACAAGCCATAGCTCCACACGCCGAGCAGCACCAGGGGGGAATTGGCGCGAAAGCTGAGGTCGCGCACAGCGAGCAGCAGGCTTAGCGCAGCAATGGCCGGCAGCGTGCGAAAACCGATCGGCATCAGCCAGCCATTCCAGTAATCGTTGCTGGTGAGGTATGGGAGAAGCAGCGCAGCACTGAGCGTCATCAACGCCGATCCGGCGAAAAACAGCCACACGCGGGGAATGGGCACTGGACCCCGAAAAAGGGCGGCCGCCACGCCCAGCCCGTAGGCGTCGAGAAATCCGGGAAACTGCGTGGCCACGTGCGAATAGGTATTGCTCGGCGCATCCGGAATCACCACAGGCAAGGCGAGCATGGTCGCCGCGCGCCAGCCCCAGGCCAGCACGACCGCGCCAATCGCGATCCGCAGCGGCGCGACGCCACGCAGGAATTGCAGCAACAACAGGGTCAGGAGGTATAGCTGCGCTTCGGTGGCGATGGTCCAGGCGACGCCATTGATCGAGCCGCTCGTCGCTGGCAGCAGGTTGTGCAGCAACAGCAGATGGCTCACGGCTTGCCACAGCCAATCCGGACCGGTAAGCGCCGAGGCGTCGACGATCAGCAGGAACAGCAACGAGCTGACCAGGTACAGCGGATAGATGCGTGCGGCACGGCGCACCAGGAACGCGGCGCGCCAGTGCTCGGGCGATTGCGCCATCAGCCGCACCAGCGAGCTGGTGATCACATAGCCGGAAATCACGAAAAACACGTCGACGCCGAGGAAGCCGACTCGAAACCAGGCCAGCGGGCCGCTGGCGGGAAAGCTCGTCCAGGCCGGGATCACGATTGCGTGCAAGCCAAAAACGCTAAGCGCGGCAAACGCGCGCAGGGCATCGAGGCCGGATTGGTGGGCGGTTTCGGAGTGAGCGGCCGGGGCGCCGGGTTGAGCGATCAAGTGGTGTCGGATGCCTGGGTAATGCCGAAACTATGCGCGAAAACGCGTTCGCCGTAGCGTGGCTCTGAGCGCGAGCCGGTGATCGCATTAGCTCTTGTGGGAGCAGCGATGGCTGCGATCTTTTGTTTGGCTTCAAAGCAAATCCCAAGCAAAGCAAGAGCATCGCAGCCATGGCTGCTCCCACAAAGGCGATTAAGGCCCCGTGAATTCAACGAGTTACGCCATGTTTGGTGAGAGTAGCCCTAAATCCAGCCGGACAGCCGCGCGCGCAGGCGGTTGCGGGTGGAGCTCATTTCATCGTGCAGGCCGATTCGTCGCAGCTCGTGCAGGTCGATGGTCGCGGCGTGGTTGATGCCACGCCTAGTCGTGACCGCGGCATGGTAGTGCTCGCGAACCAGCGACAGGGCAAGATCGTTGTAGTTGCCGTCGGGGAAACAGAAGAGATTGACCGGGGCGTCCAGTTGAGATTCGAGCAGGCGCTTGCTCTCCACGATCTCGTGATGCAGCTCGGCGTGGCTGCTGAGCCAGGTCAGGCGACGGTGCGTACAGGCATGCGATCCGAAGTCGATGAGCCCGGAAGCGTGCATCTCGCGGACCTGCGCCCAGTTCATGAGATCAGGCGGGCCTGACGGTTGGAGCAGCGAGCGCCATCCGATTGCTTCGAGCGCGGCATTCAGCTCGCTGTCGGAATGGATCTTCAAGCGATGGATGACGTTCGTGATCGCTTGTTGATCGATCAACCCGTCCGATTTCCCGAGTGCGGGGCGCAGCAATGGATGGGACGCGAGAGCGGTGCGTGCGCCCCCAGCCAGCAGGCTGCCGACGATGTTCGGCCAGAACCGGTCATCCGTACCAATCTTCTGCACGACGGCGAAGATCGTCGCTGGGGCTTGCATCGCTCGCAACACCGGGAATGCGAAGTGGTAGTTGTCGGACCAGCCATCGTCGAAGGTGATCGCGCACGCTTTCGGTGGCAACTGGCGACCTTGCTGGTAACACTTGACCCACTCAGTCAAGGAGACCAGCTCGAACTCGCGCCGCAGCTCCTGGATGTGCATCTCCAGGGTTTCCGGATGCAGCAGCATGCCGGGCTCTTCCTGCGCATACCGCGGGTCGTTCCGGGGCAGCACGCGGTGGTACATGAGCAGCCACAGATGCGGCTTGCTCGCTCGCCGCGCATGCGGGCCCAGCGCACCTGCAGCGCTCTCCAGCACCGGTTTGAAAATTCGTTTCAGCGCCGTCTTCATTCTCGCCACTCGCACTGCACCCAGCAGCAGCGCCCCCTGAGCGGAAAACACCAAATCTAATGTCCGTTGCGCGTGACGGTGGGCTTTCGCCCCTCGGTCGGGGGCAGCCGTAGGCGCGATGTTTTCGTGTTATGCGCCCATCAGAGCCAAGCATCGCGGCCATGGCCGCTCCCACAAGAGCTAGAAGCAAGCGCATGGCCGCATCACCGGCATAATCGCCCGATGACCCCGCTGATCCGACTGATCCGCCCGCATCAGTGGGCCAAGAACCTGCTCGCCTTCGTCGGCTTGCTCGCAGCGCATCGCTGGAACGATGCGAGCGCCTGGGCTGCGGCACTGCAAATGTTCATTGCGCTGTCGATGACGGCGAGTGCGGTCTATGTGCTCAACGACGCATTGGACGTCGCCAGCGATCGCCACGATCCCGATAAACGCGAGCGGCCCTTCGCCAGTGGCAGCCTGTCGTTGCCGAGCGGGCTGGCGCTGATCCCACTGCTGCTCGCGGTGGCGGCGTTTGCGGCGTGGTCGCTGCCGCGCGCAGCGCAGATGGCGCTCGGCTTGTACGCCGCCGGGGCGCTGGTCTACAACCTCGGCGTCAAGCGGCTGTTGTGGCTGGACGTGGTGCTGCTCGCAGGCTTGTATGCGATGCGCGTGATTGCAGGTGCATTGGCGGCGGCAATCGCGCCGAGCCCGTGGCTGGTCGGATTTTCCCTGTTCGTCTTCCTGAGCCTGGCGGCGCTCAAGCGCTATGCGGAGCTGGTGCGCTGTGAGCTCGAGCGTCTCCCGGGGCGCGCCTACCTGCGCGAGGATCGGGCAATCGTGTCGCAGTTCGGAATTGCCGCCGCGCTCGCGGCGACGGTGGTGCTGGCCCTGTACGTCAACGGGGCCGACGTCCGGCTGCTGTATGCCCGACCCCTGCTGCTCTGGGCCCTCGGCCCGATCGTGCTCACCTGGCTGATGCGGTTGTGGTCGCTCGCGCACCGTGGCCAGCTACCCGGCGATCCGGTGCTGTACGCGCTGCGCGACGGAACCAGCTGGGCGGCGGCATTCGCATTGATGATCTGCGTGTGGCTGGCGTCCTGAAGCAATGAATGCGCAAGCGGGCACGCCGACGACGCCGTCCCAGCGCCTGTGGCTGCTGCTGTTGACCAGCGTGTTGCTCGCGCGGCTTGCCTGGGTGCTGCTGCATCAACCGCTCGCCGGTTTTGCCAACCAGTTCGACATGGTCCGCACGACCGGCTGCCTCGGCCTGCAGCCGCAGGTCGAGGCGCCCGCGGGTGCTGCCACGCCGGCAGCGCCGGTGACTGAGTACCGAGTGGGCGTGCCGCGTGATCCAAGCTGCCTGCCGAGCACTGAGGTCGCCATTGCGGGGCTGGCGCACGGACTCGACTGGCTCGGCGATCGCATCGGCGTCGGCGATCGGGCCGTGTTGCCGCTGCGCGTGGTCGCGTTTACGCACGCTTTCCTGCTGTTGGGCGTCTTGTTCGGGATCGACCGCAGCCTGCGCGAGTTCCCGCGCGCGCGGGTCGCCCATCTCGCGGTCGCGGCTCTGGTCCTCGCCGATCCATTCAACACGCTCTACCTGGCCGGCTTCTACACCGAATTTTCCGCCCTTCTGAGTGCTTGGGTGGCGCTCGCGCTGCCGCTCGCATGGCTGCTGCGCGGAAAGCTCCCGGGTGCTCCGGTGCTCCTGGCGTGGGGACTGGCGCTGGCCGCGCTCGCGATGTCGCGCTTCCAGCATCTGCCGCTGCCCTTCCTGGTGATTGGCTGGTTCGCCTGGCTGGCGTATCGGCGCGGATGGGCGCTTCGCCGGCTCGTGCTGCCGCTGCTGCTGTTGCTGCCGGCTGCGGTGCTTCAGCTATCGGTCCAGGGGCGTTCGCAAGGCATTGCACAGGCCAATACCTGGAACAGCTTCTTCGGCGCCGCCTTGCCCGCGGCGGGCGACGCAGAACGATTCACGCAGGCCTTGGGATTGCCATCGGCCTGCGCGCAACTGGTCCACACGACCTGGTACCTGCGCCGCGATCGCGATGCGCGTGCGGAGTGCCCGCAGGCCTTCGAGCTCTCGCGCCTGCGCTGGTCGCTCGCGCTTGCGTCTGAGCCCGCGGCGCTCGCGCGCCTGATCGGACGCGGGGTCGCGTTGTCGGGGCAATGGCGACCGGCTTATCTCGGCGAACTCGCCGGAGCGCAGTTCCAGCGCATGCCAAGTGGCCCCCTGGGAATTGGGGCGAGCCTGTCCGACCTGGTTGCGCGCTTGCCCTTTTTCGCGCTTGCGCTGTTTTGGGCGCTGCCGCTGTTGTTGTGCGTGATGCGGTTGCCCCGGAGCCGCCATGGCGTATCCGGTTTGCCGACACCGTCGGCGTTGCTCTGGCTGTTGCCAACCCTCGGCACGGTGGTCGTGCTCGGCTGGGCGGCTTCGCTCATCGGCGACGGCTACAGCGAGCTCGCCCGCCACCTGCACCTGGCCGGCAACGCAGCGCTCGTCGCGGCGCTAACGGCAATCGGAATGCTGATCCAGTGGCTACGGAACCCGGAGCACGGAATTGCGCCACGCACGCGCTGGCTGTTCGCGCTGACCCTGGCCCTGCTGCTGTTGCTCGGGCGCTGGGTCGGCAGCCAGGCACTCGCGTTCGGCGTGCTCGATCAGCCGGCAGGGGAAGCTGGCGCCGGGAATGTCGAGATCGCCGGCTGGGCGCTGGATCCGCGCGGCATCTTGCGCGTCGAGGCATTGTTTGCCGATGGCACGCGCCAACCGCTGGCACTCGCCCCGCGACCGGATCTCGCGGGGATCTTCGGCCTCGGCATCGGCACACACGCCCAGGGATTCAGCGGGGCCGTCGAGGTCCCCGCGACCAGCCGGGCCTTCGCAATCGTGGTGACGCCAAACACCGGCGAGGCGACGGTGATCGACCGCCGCTGGTTGCATGACTAGGCGCGGACGCTTATACGCTTGCAATCCGTGCTAGCATGCGGACCGGGCTCGGAGTCGGTCACGATCACTCTCCTTCGAGCTGCGCGCGCTTCGATCCCATACAGGCGCCCGCTTCTGTTTTCCCTGCCGACTTGATTCACGCATGGAAGCCAGCGCCGACAGCGTGTCTGGCGTGGTGACTCATCTGTCCACTCCTGTTGCGCGGTAAGCGCGGACATCGAGACGATCGCCAGAATCGCGCTGCAGCCAAGCGGCCAGCGCGGCGTGTGCCCACCGGCGCGCGTACCCGTTCGACAAGGAGATCATGGTGGAATTGAGGCAGGAAGTTGGAACTACGAAGGCCGTGCCGCGAGTGCTGCCGGGTGTCGAAGCAATCGCATTTTTCGGCAGCAACTTTGAGTCCGCCGCCGAGGACGCCTGCGCGCAGGTGTTGATCTGGCCGACCACGCCAGGTGCGTGGCACGCGTTGACCGACACTTGGCGAGTTCTGCGATCACCCGACGTCAAGCGCTCGCCAGCGGTCACGGCCTCCTGGGTCAGCCAGGCAGCGCCGCAGATCAGCACGCTCTACAACGACGTTGCCGCCCTCGAGACCAGCGTCGCCAGCATGATCACGCGTGCCTCGATGGGCATGGCAGTCGCGGTGAGCACGCTCGACCGTCGCGCGTCCCCGCGCGAGATGTTCATCGATTGCCTGCTCGGCTATCAGGAATATCTGCGACGCCAGGGCCGCGCGACCTGGTCGGCCGCGGTCATCGACCCGACCGCGGACAACAAATCGGTTTCGGAGCAGTTTCGCGTCGCGACCCACGGCATCCCGTTTGCGAAGCCGCCGTCCCTCAACTTCTGGGATGACCCGACGGCCCCGATCCCGCTCGAGATCGCACGCGTCGCCAGTGCTGCCGTTGCCCGCTATGTGAGCAATCGCGCCGCGCCGAATCCAATCTTCGAGGCCGTGCGCTCCAAGCTCGCGATCCTGCCCATCGGGCTGACCAGTTCGCTGCGCGGAAGGCGCCGATAAGTTTGGCTTGGGTCCGGACCCTGGTGGGTTCGGACCTTGTCCGAACGCTTCTCCTTAGCTTAGGCAAAAAGCGTCCGGACAAGGTCCGGACCCACAAGAAGCCTACACCAGGCCCCCCGCAGCAGCGCGCTCGCGCTGCCTGCTAATCACCCAGGCCACTAGGCCAATCAAGCCGTAGAGCATGCCGGGCACGGGTGCCAGGTATGGCGCCTTTTCGAAGGGCATGAACTGCGCGCAGATTGCCGAGGTGATGCCGATCGCCACCATCGTCAAATACATGCGCATCGAATACCAGACATCCGCGCGCTCTCCAGCATCCAGGGCGAGCGTCTCGCGGTTGCGCCAGGCGTGCCAATGCATCAGCACCAGCACCCCGTAGACGCAAGCGAACAAGATGCCATAGCAGCTGAACAGGAAGCGCAGCGCATCCCAGTTGTCGATCAGAAACTCGCTCGGCAGCCAGCCGCGGCTGAGCCAGGCGAAGAAGCTGTCGTGCAGCAGTCGCAACGGATAGATCCAGATCAGCACGATCGCCACCAGCAGCAGCGAGTACGACACCGACGCATTGTCGGCACGCGGATAGAGCCGCGCCCACTGCGCATGCTCGCGCCAGAGCGGCGCGATCATCAGGAAACTCGCGAGAAAGCTCGGGATGTGTTTCAGCGCCTGGGTCAGGTCGGCCTGGGTGCGCGGCAGGCTGTCGAAGGAAACCACCAGCAAGGTCACCGCAAACGCGAACGCCGCATCGACGAACGCGTGCAGACGCTGCATGTCATGGCTGTGATCGCTCATCGGTAGCTCCGGTAAGCTTCAGAGTAGCCGGAAAAGCTTCTATCCACAGATTACGCAGATTTGCGCAGATTAAGAGCGTTGCTGGAGTGAGCGACGCGAGCGCCACGCTTGGCACTTAATCTGCGTAATCTGCGAAATCTGCGGATGCTTGGAGTTTGACCTTCGCCCTAATTACTTGATCCCGTGCATCAGCTTGTTGATCAACGGTGCGGTGAGGATCAGCAGGATGCCGAAGCCAAAGCCGGCGTAGGCGACCAGGGTGTAGGTTTCTGCGTACTGGCCGATCCCGGTGCCGCTGGCTCCGCTGGTCGCGACCGAGGCGACCACGCCGGCGACGTAGTTGCCGATCGCGGTGCACATGAACCAGGCGCCCATCGCCAGCCCCGCGTCCTTCGGGGCAGCGAGCTTGGTGACCATCGAAAGGCCGATCGGCGACAGGCACAGCTCGCCCATGGTGTTGATGAGGTACGCGAGCGCGAGCAGTTCCCATGGAACCTTGCCACCGCTCTCGATGACCGCGTGGATGGCCAGCACCAGGGTCGTGAAGCCGATCGCGACCAGCACCAGCGCGATGCCGAACTTGCGCGGGATGGAGGGATTGACACCCTGCGCTTCGAGCTTCGGCCACAGCCAGGCGAACACCGGCGCGAGCAGGATGATGAAGGTCGGATTGGCCGACTGGAACAGGGTGAAGTCGAACGGTGCGTCGACATAATCCTTGGCGAAGAAGGCCAGTGACGATCCCGCCTGCTCGAACATTCCCCAGAACAGGATCTTGGCCAGGAACAGCAGCAGCATCGCGATGTAACGATGCATCTGAACGCGGTCGCCGCTCTTGGCGCCGCTGCCGATGAAGTACACCGCCAGCAGGCCCATCGCGGCCAGCAGCAGGTAGCCGACCAGCGTCGCCTGGCTGAGGAGCGCGTAGACGATCGGGATCGCCGCGATGCAGCCCAGGAAGACATTCAGCAGGCGCCGCGGGCTGCGCGCCTCGGGTTTCGCCTCACCGACGTGGCCGAGCCAACTCGTCAGCATCTGGAACATCATCAGCCCGAAGATCATGCCGATGCCGGCAACGAAGAAGCCCCACTTGTAGCCGAACTTCGCGCCGATGAGCGTGCCGCAGATGAGGGGCGCCAGCGCGCCGCCGGCGTTGATGCCCATGTAGAAAATGGTGAAACCGGAATCGCGACGGGCATCGCTCGGCGCGTACAGCATGCCGACCATGGTCGAGATATTCGGCTTGAACAGGCCATTGCCGACCACGATCACCGCAAGCCCGAGCAGGAACCAGTTGAGGTCCGGAATCAGCAGCAGGAACATGCCGACCGCCATCACGCTGCCGCCAAGCATGATGGAGCGCCGATAGCCGAGATACCGATCGGCAATGAAGCCGCCAAAGATGCCGGTGGCATAGATCAGCGCGGTATAGGCGCCATAGGTCAGGCTGGCCTTGGACTTGGCCTCGCCCTCGGGCAGCAGGCCGAAAAAGGTAGTCGCGACATAGACCGCGAGCAGCGCGCGCATGCCGTAGTAGGAAAAGCGCTCCCAGAACTCGGCGCCGAAAAGCATCCACAGCGGACGTGGGTGTCCGAGGAATTCGCCAGGCGGCGGGGGCAGAAATCCAGCGTCGACGGATTGCGCATTGCTCATCGATTGTTTTGCCGGTGGTCCATCGGAACCCGTGATTCTGGCATTCGGGCGGCCCTGTGTCAGTCCATACCGAGCGCGTCAAAAATAGTGTCTGATGTAGCTCCTCCAGACGGCGACCGCCTTCGGAAATCCCCGGGATCCGCATGCCGCAAATCCAATCCGAACAACTGCTCGTGCGCGCATTCGGCACCACCCTGCTGGCTGCCGCGGTGGTCAACATCATCGTCGGTGGCGGCATCTTCGCCCTGCCCGGCCGGCTCGCCAGCGCGCTCGGCCCTGCCGCGCCCTACGCGTTCCTGCTCGGTGCCCTGCTGATGATCCCGGTCGTGCTCTGCTTTGCTGCTGCCGGCAGCCGTGCGACCCAGACCGGCGGCCCCTACAGTTATGGCCTTGAAGCCTTCGGCCCATTTGCCGGGTTCAATTTCGGGGCGCTGACCTGGATCTCGAATGTCGCCGGTTGCGGCGGTGTTGCCGCCGCGCTGGTCGACCAGGCGGCGCGAGTGTGGCCGGCGATCGGCGAAACCACCGGGCGCGCAATTTTCCTGGTGGTCCTCTTCGGCATCTTTGCCGCGCTCAACCTGCGTGGAGTCGCCCTCGGTGCGCGCGCGATCGGCGTGCTCGCGGCAGCCAAGTTGCTGCCGCTGGTGTTGCTGATCGTGCTCGGCATCTGGTTCGTCGACCCGGCACAGCTGAGCGTGCCGGTGTGGCCCGAATGGAAGCACTGGGGCGAGGCGATGGTGCTGGTACTGTTTGCCTACGCGGGCATGGAGAGCGCGCTGGTGCCGACGGGCGAAGTGCGCAATCCGGGCAAGTCGGTGCCGCGCGCCGCGCTGGTGGCGACGCTGTTCGTGATCCTGCTTTATCTCGGCCTGCAGGTCACCGCGCAGGGCGTGCTTGGTCCGGCCCTGGCGGGCGATCGAACGCCGATCGCGAGCACCGCCGGAGCGCTCTGGGCGCCGGGCTTCACCTTGCTGCTGATCGGTGCCGGCATTTCCATGCTCGGCTACCTGCAGGGCAACATCCTCGGCAATTCGCGCCTGCTCTATGCACTCGGCCGCGATGGCCTGTTGCCGCCTGCCCTCGGGCGCGTCCACGAGCGCACGCGCGTTCCGCACATCGCGGTCCTGCTGCACGCCGGCGTGGCCGCCGGGCTCGCGATCAGCGGCGATTTCGCCACGCTCGCGCTGGTCTCAGGCGGCGCCGTGGGCCTGCTCTACCTGCTGATTTGCCTGTCGGCCTGGAAGCTTCAGAAGACCGGCCAGCAGACCACCGAGGCACCCTTCCGACTCGTCGGCGGTCCGCTCATCCCACTCATCGGCGTGGCGGCGATGCTGCTGATCCTGTTCTCTCTCTCGCAGAAAGAATGGATTGCGATCCTGATCGCACTCGCCATCAGCCAGGTCGTCTACCTGCTCGCGGTGCGCAAGCGCGCGTAGCGCAAATCAAGAGCTTTTCCACAGATTTCGCAGATTTTCGCAGATTAAAAGCGAAGTCGTCCGCTCTTAATCTGCGGAAATCTGCGTAATCTGTGGATAGATTGCTTTATTCGCGTCCCTACCCCGCCCTACCCAGAATCGACGCCGTCGCGATCAATTCTTCCAGTAGCGCCATGGACACGTGTCCCGAGACGGCATAGGGATCGAGCGTGGCACGTTCGGAGTATTTGAGCAGGAGCGATGGGTTGACCTTGGCGAGGTTGACTTGACCCATGGTCCACCCGGCGAAGCGGCGCTCGGTCACTTCTTCGTAGTGGAGGATGGTCACGTCCTGATGCCGCGGATCGCGGGAGATCTCGTTGTAGAGGGCGTTGACGACACCACGGCCGCCTTCGATCACCTGCAGGAAGACATCGCCACCGTGACAGAGAATGCCGGTGATGCCGTTTTCCGGGTTGTGCCGGCGCGAGGCCTCGAGGATCGCCTCGACGATTTTTGGCGTCGGCTTGGAACTGGTGCGGCTGGCGTAGAGCAATCGGACCAACATTTCTAAGTTCCTTTCCTGGTGCCCCTGTGGCGCCTGGAGGCGCCACCATTTTCGATGACTGGTCATCGAAAATGAAACGAAGCAAAAATGACACTTTTTGTGAAGCGCGTCTGGAGAGTCCGCGATGGACTTTTCAGACCGACCTAGCGATTCAGCAGGCTCAGGAATTCCCGACGCAGGTTAGCGTCCTTGAGGAACGACCCGCGCATAACGCTGTTGATCATCTTGGTTTCGCTGTCCTTGACGCCCCGCCAGTGCATGCAGAAATGATCGGCTTCCATCACCAGTGCAAGTCCATCCGGCTGCATCAGGTCATAGAGCAGCGACGACAGCTGAATCACCGCCTCCTCTTGAATCTGCGGGCGGCTCATCACCCACTCGCACAGACGCGAGTACTTGGACAGACCGATCAAGTTGGAGTGCTCGTTGGGCATGATGCCGACCCAGACGCGACCCATGATCGGGCAAAGGTGGTGCGAGCAGGCGCTGCGCACGGTGATCGGCCCGACGATCATGAGCTCGTTGAGCTGGCCGACATTGGGGAATTCAGTGACTGCAGGCGGCGGCACATAGCGCCCACGGAAAACTTCGGTCAAGTACATCTTGGCGACCCGCCGCGCGGTGTCCTGGGTGTTGTGATCGCTCTCGGTATCGATGACCAGGCTGCGCAGCACGCGGACCATTTCCCCTTCGACTTCGCCGAGCAATTCTTCGATCTCACCAGGTTCGATGAACTCGGCAATGTTGTCGTTCGCATGGAAACGCTGGCCGGCGAGTCGGAGCCGCTCGCGGATGCGCTCGGATGCGCGAGCGCCGGTTTTGGCCGTTGTCGGCGTCAGCTCGCGGGCAGATGACTTCTTGCGCATTCGGTTTCCGGAGCAGCGTCGATAGCAGGATGCTGGCACATCGGTGCGAGCTGCGCGAATGATTGGGTAGAGCGCGGCGGCGCAGAGCGCCGTCCGAGCGCGAATGGAGGGCGGCGCTCCCGCGCCGCCGCTTTTTTTCCCCGAACAAGAGCAGCGGCGCAGGAGCGCCGCCCTCCACAAAGCAAGTCCAAGCGCGGGTCACGCCAAATTTGAGGCTGCAAGCCTGTGTTGCCGGCTTAGCCTCGCAATCCCCCACTCTTCCGGCAATTCCCATGCAAAGCTTCCAGCCGCCCGAACGCCTGTTGCTGGGTCCCGGACCGTCGAACGTGCCGCCGCGCATCCTCGCCGCGCTGGCGCGTCCGACCATCGGTCATCTCGATCCGCGCTTCGTTGCTCTGATGGACGAGCTCAAGGAGTTGCTGCGCCAGGCATTCCGGACAAAGAACGCCTTGACCGTGCCGATCTCGGCGCCAGGTTCAGCGGGCATGGAAGCCTGTTTCGTCAACCTGATCGAGCCCGGCGAGACCGTGGTTGTCTGCCAGAACGGCGTCTTTGGCGGCCGCATGCGCGAGAACGTCATTCGCGTCGGCGCCAACGCGGTGATGGTGCAGGATGACTTCGGCACAGCGATCGATCTCGACAAGGTGGAGTCGGCGCTGAAGGCCAATCCCGGCGCCAAGGCGCTCGCCTTCGTGCACGCAGAGACCTCGACCGGGGTGCGCTCGGACGTCAAGGCGCTGTGCGCGCTCGCCCAGGCGCATGGTGCGCTTTCGATCGTGGATGCCGTCACCAGCCTCGGCGGGATCGAGCTCGACGTGGATGAGTGGGGTATTGATGCGATCTATTCCGGCTCGCAAAAGTGCCTGTCGGCGCCGCCAGGCTTGTCACCCTTGAGCTTCGGGGACCGCGCAATCGCGGCACTCAAAGCGCGCAAGACGCCGGTGCAGAGCTGGTTCCTCGATCTCAGCCTGGTGATGGCGTACTGGCAGGGAGAGGGTGCGCGCTCCTATCACCACACGGCGCCGATCAACATGCTTTACGCGCTCCACGAGGCGCTGTTGATCCTGCACCAGGAGGGCCTGCCGAACGCTTGGACCAGGCATCAGGCCAACCATGTGCTGCTGCGCGACGGACTCGAGCGCCTGGGCCTGCAACTGATCGTCGCGGAGCAATCCCGGTTGCCGCAACTGAACGCCGTACGCGTTCCGGAGGGCGTCGATGAAGCTGGGATCCGCCGGCGCCTGCTCAACGAGCACAACATCGAGATCGGCGCCGGGCTCGGCAGCCTCGCCGGGAAGATCTGGCGGATCGGGCTGATGGGCGCGGGCAGCAATGCGCAAAGCGTGGAGCGAGTACTGGGGGCGCTGGAGGACGTGTTGTAGGAAACCCGTCGGAACGGGTGGCCTTGCGAACGTAGCGTGGCATTGAGCGCGCGAACCGCTCGTTGACGCGCGAGTCAATGGTCGCGCCAATGCCGCGAGTGTGACCCGCGAAAAGCCGCGGCGCTGGCGCAGTGAGAGCGGTCCGCTTGCGCGGCATGCCGCGCGGCCGTTCGAACGCCCGCGAACTTGTTCGCTGGCAGACCTACGCGCTCAGAGCCACGCTACACACCCGGCACACCCACTCAACGCGCCCGTGCAAACTCCATGCGCTCGCCACCGGCGAGCTCGATCTGCAACTGATCGCCTGCCGGCACGAAACCCTTGGCCTGGGTGAGGGCCTCGATGAATTCGCGATCACGGCTGTCGTCGCCGCAACCGATCTTGGTCAATCCGGGCCGATCGATCGTGAGCCGACCCGACTCGATCCGGTAGCTGCCCTGACCGCGATTGCAGTCGGCGACGACCAGTACGGTCCCGTCCGACAGGAAATCGAGCGAGTAGCGAGCCGGATCGGCGATGCGATTGGATCCGGAACCCAGCCATTGCCACGCACCGAGATGCGCTGACGGGGAGACCGTCGCGGCTGCGGACTTGCTGGAATCGGACGAAGCGGAGCAGGCCGAGAGAACCAGGCCTGCCGCCAGAGTGATGAAGCTTCGTGTCATTTGACGCTCCTGCGAACTGGACAGTTCGAGCAGCGTCAATTGTGGCAATGATGCGCTTGACGCGATAGGGCCGAGACCCTCAGGCGTTCACCGGGCCGAAGGTCAGGCCTAGCGTTTGCGGCTGCGCAACTCGCTCTTGAGGCCAACCCGCAGGGCCTCGCCTTCGACGGTGGAACCATTGAGCGCTGCAATCGCCTTGCGGGCTTCGTGACCTTCCATGTCGAGCTCGGCAAAGCCTTTGCACTCGCCGGAGAAAAGGTCGCGTGACATCTTGAGATTGCGCACCTTACCGTGCGAGGCAAACATTTCAGTAAGGATTTGTTCGGTCATCTTACGCGGCAGGCCGCGGACGCTGAGCGTCAGCATCGATAGGGCTCCAGATTGGGCGGAGGTCTTTGCGGGAACGTTGCGTGGCATCGTTCCGACAACACGCTCGACTGGCGTCGAGTCGTACCTGATCAGTTATCGCATCGCTGGCGACACGACTACAGTGATTGCGCCACGCTTACGCGGCACGTTCCGATGATTGAACCGCGCGAGCGCGGCACAATGACCAGTGGCAGTGCCGCGTTGCCGCGGCACTGCCCTTGGATCAGCGCAAGCGCTGAATTACAGCGGCTGAACCTGATCCGCCTGCAGGCCCTTCGGGCCCTTGGTCACGACGAAGCTGACCTTCTGGCCTTCCTGCAGTGACTTGAAGCCCGACCCCTGGATGGCGCGGAAGTGGACGAACACGTCCTCGCCATCAGTTCGGCTCAGAAAGCCGAAACCCTTGGCATCATTGAACCACTTGACCGTTCCAACCTGACGTTCTGACATTTGAATCTCCATTGTGCATAGTGAGTATCGACGGCCCAAACTGTAGGACCGTCGTTGCGTTTCATCTGCGTGGTATTCCGGACAATGAAAAGGAACAGCGGCAGATCGCAAGACGCACCGTGCACCTCGTCACGATGTACCGTGCCGAGCAGGAAAGCGCGTGTACTGTAAGACAGTCCGGCCAGAAATGAAAGTGTACCGGCAGATCTGCACCGGACTGTTGTCGGCGGTTCATGGACGTGAGCCCTTTGTGCGCGTCGCCCGCCGTCAACCGTAGCCCGGGTAAGCGCAACGCACCGGGGAGGCCGCCCGGGACTCCATCCCCGCTCCCAGGCGACGGTGGCTTGCGCGGCATCGTCCAACGCGGGCATATGCTGCCGGCTCGATCCACACCGATGCCAGCCATGACCACGAACGCATACAAATCCCTGCGCATCGAGCGCACCGGTGCGCAGATTGCCGAGCTGGTACTGCTCGGCCCCGGGCGCGGCAACGCGATGGGACCGGATTTCTGGCGTGAGCTGCCGCTGGCAGTGGCCGAGCTCGATGCCGATCAAGATCTGCGGGCGCTGATCCTCTATGGATCGGGCGAGCACTTCAGCTACGGGCTCGACCTTGCCGGCATGGCGCCCGAGCTCACGCCGATCCTCGGCAATGGCGCACGCGGACGCATCGCCATCGCGCAACTGGCCGCACATATGCAGAGTGGCTTTGCCGCGCTTGCCAACTCACATCTGCCGGTCATTGCCGCTATCGACGGTTGGTGCATCGGTGCCGGCCTCGAGCTCGCCAGCGCCTGCGACCTGCGCATCGCGACCAAGCAGGCGCGCTTTTCGCTTCGCGAGGTGAAGGTCGGCATCGTCGCCGATCTCGGCGGCCTGCAGCGGCTTCCGCATATCGTCGGCGAAGGCTGGGCCCGCGAGCTCGCCTTGCTCGGCGACGATTTCGTTGCTGCAGATGCCTTGCGCATGGGCCTCGTCACGCGCGTGGTCGATGACGCGAGCGCGCTGCACACCCAGGCCATCGTGATTGCAGAACGACTGGCAGCGAATCCGCCCATGGTGACGGCCGGGATCAAGCGGGTCATGAATGCCCGCATCGAAGCCGGCGTACAGTCCGGCAACCAGATTGCCGCGATGCTCAACGGCATGCTCATGCAGTCAGACGACTTCGCCGAGGCCATGCGCGCCTTCATGGAGCGGCGCCCGACCATTTTCCGGGGGCAGTGAGTGCGGGCGCTGGTAGCGACATGAGCGCACGAACGCAGGTCATGTTGCGCCTGCGACCCGCACGGAATCGTGTCGAGGATCCTCGGGCGCTACTTGACGGCTTTCTCGACAGCAGGGCGCTCATGTCACACGCGCCAGAACAGAAGCCTCCCCAGGGCCTACGTCACGCGGGCGCAACATGACCTACCCCGACCAGCGTCGGCCCCCAGGGCTTGCGCCCAGCACATCAGCGCGGCTAAAATCGTGGGCTAACTGTTTTCAAGTCATCAGGGATGGTGCGTCATGAAGGTTCTTTCCTCGCTCAAGTCTGCCAAGACGCGTCATCGTGATTGCAAGGTCGTGCGCCGCCGCGGCAAAGTGTTCGTGATCTGCAAGAGCAATCCGCGTTTCAAGGCGCGTCAGCGCTGAGAGCGGTTTGACCGCAAAGTGGTAAAAGAAAGCCGCCGCAAGGCGGCTTTTCATTTGGAGTGCCGCACTCTAGCGCGAGCGCCGCACTCAAATACCACCTACGTCACAATCGGTTCAGAAAACCCTTCTTCACGCGCGCGCTAGGCGGTAGTCTTCGCGGTGCTCATTCAAGCTCTGGGAAACGCCATGGCCACGCGCAAGCCGCTTCTGATACCCATCTTGTTCGGACTTCTGGTGAGCGCCGGTTCGGCGTTTGCCGATACCCTGCTGATCGAGCGCGTCGAAGGCGCGCGCGGCGCGACACTGCCGCGCAAAGGCTCGACCATGGAGACCGTCGAGGCCTCATTCGGCGCTCCGGAAGCCAAGCATTCGGCCGTCGGCCGCCCGCCGATCACGCGCTGGGTGTATCCCGCCTTCAGCGTGTATTTTGAACACAGCCACGTGATCAACGCGGTCGTGAACAAGGCCAGTCCTGAGGAGAAAGGACCGCGCCCGGCCCCCCCGCAGAACACGGGGCAATGACGCCTTCCAGGCGCTGGCCGGCTGAGTGGGAAGCTCAGGCCGGCATCCTGCTGGCCTGGCCGCACGAACAGACTGACTGGGCCGCTAACCTGGCCGCGGTCGAAGGCAGCTATCGGGAACTGATCCGCGCGATCCTCTCCTTCGAGGACGTGTACCTCATCGTGGCCGACGCCGCCGTGCGTGCGCGGGCGCTGGAAGTGCTCGGACGGGGCATCGACCTGATCGGCCACCAGTTGCATTTCATCGAACTGCCCTACAACGACACCTGGCTGCGCGATTCGGGTCCGATCACGCTGCTCGAGAATCGCGCGCCGGTTTGGCTCGATTTTCGTTTCACCGGCTGGGGCGACAAGTTCGAGGCAGCGCTTGACGACGCCATTCCCGCCGGCCTCAACGCCACGCCCGAGTTCGCCCATGTTCAACGCGAGTCCATCGATTTCGCGCTCGAAGGCGGCGCGGTCGAAACTGACGGCGCCGGCACGCTGCTGACGACCTGGACCTGCCTGTCGCGGCGCCATCCAGGCAAGTCGCGCGCGCAGGTCGAACAGATCCTCGGCCCTACCCTCGCCGTTGATCGCTTTCTCTGGTTGACGCAGGGCGAGCTTGCGGGCGACGACACCGATGCGCACATCGACACGCTCGCGCGCTTCTGCGCGCCGGACCGCATTGCCTTCCAGGCGTGCACGCAGGAAGACGACCCGCACTTTCCGGCGCTCGAGCGCATGCAGAACGAACTGATGCAGTTGCGTACGCGCCAGGGCCAGCCCTATGAGCTGTTCCCGTTACCGTGGGCGCCACCGATCCATGCAGCCGACGGGCGTCGGCTGGCGGCATCGTATGCGAATTTCCTGATCGTCAATGGCGGCATTCTCATGCCCGGATATGATGTCGACACCGATCTAGATGCGGCCGAGGTGATCCAGGCTGCATTTCCCGATCACGATGTCGTCATCGTTCCTTGTCGTCCCTTGATCGAACAGAACGGCAGTCTGCATTGCGTGAGCATGCAGTTGCCCGAAGGAGTTGCGGTTTGACAGTGTTGAAGGTGGGGCTGGTCCAGGACCAGGACCAGGGTTCGGTGGAAGCCAATCTCGCACGGATCGAAAGCCGCCTGCGCGAGGCCGCAGGCGCCGGCGTGCGCCTGGTATTGCTGCAGGAATTGCACAACGGGCCGTATTTCTGCCAGCACCAGAATGTCTGCGAATTCGATCGCGCGGAATCCATCCCGGGCCCGAGTACGGAACGCCTGGGAGCGCTCGCGCGGACACTCAAGCTGGTTATCGTGGCCTCGCTGTTCGAGCGCCGCGCGGCGGGCCTCTATCACAACACGGCAGTGATCTTCGATGCCGACGGCAGCATTGCCGGGCGCTATCGCAAGATGCACATTCCGGACGACCCGGGCTTCATGGAAAAGTTCTACTTCACGCCGGGTGATCTTGGCTTCGATCCGGTTGACACCGCGGTTGGACGACTCGGCGTGCTGGTTTGCTGGGATCAGTGGTATCCGGAAGCCGCGCGCCTGATGGCGCTCGCTGGCGCCGAACTGCTCCTGTATCCGACCGCCATCGGCTGGGATCCCAACGACGACGATGCCGAGCGCGAGCGTCAGCGCGAAGCGTGGGTGATCAGCCAGCGTGGCCACGCGGTCGCCAATGGACTGCCGGTGCTGAGCTGCAACCGCGTCGGTCTCGAGGCCGATCCAACGGGCCAGGGTCCTGGCATCCGTTTCTGGGGCAACAGCTTCGTCGCCGGACCGCAGGGCGAGTTTCTCGCTGTCGCCGGTGAGGAGCCCGAGCTGCTGGTCGCCGATGTCGATCTAAAACGCTCGGAAAACGTACGTCGGATCTGGCCGTTCCTGCGTGACCGACGCATCGATGCCTACGCGGACCTGACCCGGCGCTATCGCTCGTGAGCGCGCCACCGACGGCACCGGCCGCGCCCGCGGCACGGGTGGATTTCGACGGCCAGCCGCTGGTCGAGTTCACGACGGCGAGCGGCGTCAGTTACGCTCTGCTCGGCACGGCTCACGTCTCCAAGGCCAGCGCGGAAGCGGTTCGCAAGCTGATCGACACACGCGACTTCGACCTGGTCGCGGTCGAGCTCGATGAGCATCGTCACCATTCTCTGCTACGCCCGGACGACTGGCGCAACGTCGACCTGTTCAAGATCGTCAAGGATGGCAAGGCCGGCATGCTTGCAGCCAACCTGGCGTTGGGTGCGTACCAGCGGCGCCTGGCGGAGCAGTTCGGCATCGAACCGGGTGCCGAGCTCAAGGTCGCTTGCGTGGAGGCGGCGAAGCGCTCGATCCCGATCGAGCTGATCGACCGCGATGTCGGCATCACCTTGAAGCGCGCCTACCGCGCGGTCAGTTTCTTCGACAAGATGTCGATCATCGGCGGCCTGATCGCGAGCGCGATCAGCAGCGAGGAGATTTCCGAGGCCGATATCGAGAAGCTCAAGGAAGGCGACATCCTCACCAATACCTTCGATGAGTTCGCGCGCCAGAGCAAGCCGCTGCATCACGCGCTGATCGTCGAGCGCGACCGCTTCATGGCGGCTCGCCTGCGTGAAGCCACCAAGCCCGGTCAACGTGTGCTGGGTGTCGTCGGCGCCGGCCATCTCGCCGGCCTCACGCGCGCGCTGCAGGGCCACGACGACGGCGATACCACGAGTCTCGCGGAGCTCAGCGCGCCGCCACCGCCAAGCATGTGGCCCAAGCTCATCGGTTACGCGATCATTGCCATGCTGATCGCCGGCTTTGCCTGGGGCTTTTCCCAAGGCGCGCAGGTGGGACGCGAGTTGTTGTCCTTCTATGTCCTGGCGACCGGCGGGCTGGCCGCGCTCGGCGCCATCGTGGCCGGCGCGCATCCGTTGAGCGCGCTCGCAGCCTTGATCTCGGCACCCCTGACGGTGCTGCATCCGGCGCTCGCCTCCGGGATGTTCAGCGCCGGCGCCGAGGTCTGGCTGCGCAAACCGCGAGTGGCCGATTTCGAGGCACTGCGCGACGACCTCAAGGTCTGGCGCGGCTGGTGGAAGAATCGCGTCGCGCGCACCTTGCTCGTGTTTTTCCTCACCAACGCATTCACCGCCATTGGTGTCTACCTGACCGGTATCGAGTTTTTTAGAAGACTTACATGAAGTCTGAACAAGCCGATCCTGGGCTTTCAGACGCGCTCAAGAAAAAAGGCGTTTTGGTTTCGCTTCATTTTCGTGGCTTCGCCACTGAAAATAGCGGCACAGCCCTGTGCCGCGTCGTTCCCTACCTAGTTCAGAGATTTCTGATGAACCCCTTCAATTGGTTTTCCCGTCCCGCCTGGCAGGCACGTGACGCAGCGCGACGCAGTGCCGCCGTAGCCACGGGCCGCGACGAAATGCTGGTCGCCGCATTGCCATTGATCCTGCGCCAGGACCCGGACGCCAGCGTGCGCCGTGCCGCGCTCGAACGCATCGACGACTTGACCCTGGTCGCCGATCGCATGAGCAACGACGCCGATCCGAGCCTGCGCGAACGCGCCCGTGCGCGCTTTTCCGATCTGCTGGTCGGCAAGGCACCACTCGCCGAGCGCACCCGCGCGCTCAAGTTGATCGATGACCAGACCCAGCTCGAGGCGGTGGCAAAGCGCGCACCCGAAGTGGGGATGCGGCGTGCTGCGCTCGAACGCTGCACGCGCGCCGGCTTCCTGGCTGAGCGGTGTCTCGACGAGGCGGATGCGGATCTCAAGCAATGGCTGCTCACCCGCATCGATGCGAAGCCTACCCTGGAGCGCATTGCGGAAAAGGCACGCACGAAGGACAAGCGCCTCTACAAGGCGGTGCGTGAACGCCTTGATGGCGAGCGCTTGGCGGCCGGCGAAGGCTCGGCATTGGCAACGCGCGCGGAAGCATTGTGTGCGGCAATCGAAGCGCAGCTGCGCCAGCCGAAGGCGGACGCGCTGGCACTCGTCGCGACGATCGAAAGCGAATGGGCGAGCTTGCGGCCGCGGATCGATGAGCGCTTCGATCGCCGGTTTGCGGGCGCCATCGAAACCTTGAAGGCAGCCCTTGGCGCCATCTCGCGCATTGGCGAGCCGGAGCCAGAGCCGGCAGCCGTCGAGCCCGAGGCCGACGCGGCATCGCTGGACAACACGCCCGCGTCCGCCGTGGCAGTTCCGGCCATGGCTGCGGCCGAACCCGCAGCGCCACGCACTGAAGCTGATGAGACGCTCGTCGCATTGCTCGACGAGGCGGAGATCCTCGACCCTCGCGCACCGCGGCATGTGCGCGACGACCTGGAGCGGCGCTGGCGCCTGCATTGGACTGCCGAGCGCGCTCGCCCCGATGCCGACTTGCCCTTGCAACAGGGGTTTACTGCGCGCCTGGAGTCCTTGCGCGGGGCGGACGCGGAAATTGCCGCGAGCAACGAGCGCCAGCGCGCGGTCGGCGAAGCCGCGTTGACCGAGCTTGCCAATGCTGTCGAAGCGGGGCAGCTCATGGCCGCCCGATCCGCCCGTGCCCGTGCCCGTACCGCGCTCGAAGCGATGAGCGGCGACGCCGGCCGTTCGGTACGCAAACAATTGACCGAACTGGAGCCGCGTCTGGACAAGCTCGCCCAATGGCAGCGCTGGTCCGACAACAAGGTTCGCCTGCGCCTTTGCGAGGAGGTCGAAGGACTGGCCGGCAAAGGGCTGCATCCGGATGCGCTGGCCTCGCGCATTGCCGAGCTCAAGCAGGCTTGGCAGAAACTCGATGACAGTGAGCAGGATCCGGGTGCGACGAGCCCCGATGTTCGCGGAAAAGGCGATTCTGTTCGCGGCAACAGCGACTCGGGTCTCGGCCGGCGCTTCCGCTACCTCTGTCACCAGACGCTGGAACCAGCCAAGCCCTTTTTCGAGAAGCGTCGCGAGATCCGTGGCAAGCGATCCGAAGAGCTCAATGAATTCCTCGAGCGCGCGCGCACCGAGATGGTTGCCGAAGGTGCCACCACGGCCGCACTGATCGCGCTCAAGCGTGAAAGTGCCGAGCGCCTGCGCCGTGTCGACGAAGTCGATCCGAAATTGCGCGGCGAGAGCGGGCGCCAGATCAAGCAGCTGATCGATGCGCTCAACCAGGCGGTCGATGCGCGCTTTGCGACGATTTCCGACGACAAGCAGAAATTGATCGCGCAGCTGCGCCGGCAGATCACCCACGCCGAGCTCGACGCCGCCTTGGAGCTCGCCAAGAACGCGCAGCGGCGCTGGCAGGCGCTGCCAAAGGGGACCGCGAAATCCGACCAGGCGCTGTGGCAGGAATTCCGTGCCGTGATCGATCCGTTGTTCGCGCAGAAGCACGCCGCCGGCAATGCCGAGGTCGCCGAGCGCGATGCCGAACGCCTAGCCTCGCAGGCCCTGGTCGATGAAGTCACCGCGCTCGGCGACAATGAAACCCTGGACGCCGCGCAGGTCGAAGCCGAGCTCGTGCGTTGCGAGTCGAGCTGGGGCGCCGATCCCAAGCGTCCACGTGAATTCGAACGCAGCTTCGACGCTGCGGTGACCAAGGTCCGGCAGATTGCCGCACGCCGGCGCGAGGCGCAGAACCATGCGCGCAACAACCGCGTGCGTGAGATTGCGCAGCAATTGGACGTGCTCGAGGGTCGCTGGCTGGCTGGAGAAGACACGCTCGGCGAGCTCGATGCCAGCAATCTCGACGGTATCGAAGCGCAGGCCCAGAGCGCGCTCAAGGAGCGCGTTGCACGTCTGCGTGGAGCCTTCGCGGCGCCGCAGGACGAAGTCCAGCTCGCCTCGCAGGCGCACGCTGCCCGGCGCCTGCTGCTCGAGTACGAATTCCTGGCCGGGGTGGACTCACCGCCCAGCGAACGCCAGGCACGCTTGAACCTGCAGGTGGAAAAACTCTCGGCACGCATGTCGAGCGGCCAGTCCCGGACCTCGAGCGAGGAACGCGCCGCCCTCGACCTGCGCTGGTGGGCCACCGGCCCGCTCAACGCCGCCGACCGCGAAGCCTTGAACGCCCGTCGCGAGCGCGCGCTGGCCAGTCTCGACACGCGCTGATCGCGGACAGAGGAAGAGCATCTCATCCACAGATTTCGCAGATTTCCGCAGATTAAAAAGCAATCAATTCGCTTTAAATCTGCGTAAATCGGCGAAATCTGTGGAAAAAGTGCTCTTGCTTTCCGCTTACAACTTGAACTTGTCGCCGAGGTAAACCTCGCGCACCTTGGGGTGGTTGAGGATCTGGGTGGGGGTGCCTTCGGCGAGGACCTGGCCGGCGTTGAGGACGTAGGCGCGGTCGCAGATGCCCAAAGTCTCGCGGACGTTGTGGTCGGTGATGAGCACACCGATGCCGCGCGCGCGCAGGTGTTCGATGGCGGACTGGATTTCGCCGACGGAGATCGGGTCGACGCCCGCGAAGGGCTCGTCGAGCATGATGAAGCGCGGCTTGGCGGCAAGCGCCCGGGCGATCTCCACGCGTCGGCGTTCGCCGCCGGACAGGCTCTGGCCGAGCTGGCCGCGCAGGTGGGTGATCTGCAGCTCTTCCAGCAGTGCCTCGAGCACCACGGTGCGCCCGCGCTTGGTCAAGTCCTTGCGCAGCTCGAGCACGGCGAGCAGGTTGTCTTCGACCGTCAGGCGCCGGAATACCGAGGGCTCCTGCGGGAGATAGCCGATCCCGAGCCGGGCGCGATCGGCCATCGACAGCGCGGTGATATCGCGCCCGTCGAGCTCGATACGACCCTTATCGGCCGCAATCAGGCCGACGATCATGTAGAAGCACGTGGTCTTGCCGGCACCGTTGGGGCCGAGCAGGCCGACCACTTCGCCGATGCTCAAGTGGCAGGAAACCCCGCGCACCACATCACGACCGCGATAACGTTTGCTAAGAGCTTCTACAACCAGCATGAGTCAGGGCTTTACTTTAGAATGGGAAAGCTTACGTAGGTCACGTTGCGCCCGCGAGTATTCGCGTTTCGCGTCTGCATCGAATCGGGCGCTACGTGACAATGGACGAACCGTCACGTAGCGCCCGATCAATAGATCGCGTCTACAGAAATTGTTCGGGCGCAACGTGACCTACGGGTTGCACCCTGCGCACGGTCATTGCCCGGCCGGCTTGTCCACCGCCGGAGTGGCCGGCGGAGTCGCCGCCGGTGCCTTCGGCGGGATGATCAGCTGCACACCACCTCCGGTCGCGCCGGCTTCCATTTCGCCGGTCCTGACTGAATAGACGACGCGCTCGGAGCGCAAGGTGCCCTGTGGGCGCTCCAGCACCGCGCCGCCGCGCAGCTCGACCTTCTCTTCGCCGACCTTGTAGTCGATGGTGCTCGCCTGCGCCTTGAGCAGGCCGCCCTGGTCCATGGCTTGAACCAATGTGGCCGGCGAGCCGGTCAGCAGTGCGCGCGAGACCGCGCCGTCGGCCTGGGTGAATTCGCCGCGATTCGCCCGGATGTCCAGGCTGCCCTGCTGGATGCGCACGTTGCCCTGGAACAGCGAGGTGCCCTCCTTGATGCTGCCGCCAAAGGAATCGGCATTGATCTTGACCTCCTGCTGGCGGTCATTTTCGAGTGCCTGCGCGGGAGCCCAAGCGAACACGGCGGCAACCAGCAACAGCGCTTCAGGAACGACGCTTCGGGACATAAGTACCTTCCACAGATTTGAGGGCGAAACGATCGTTTTTCAGGTCCACGCGCAGGCCGACGCCATTCACCCGTCGACCAGCACTGCGAATCTCCGCCGCTTCGTCGCTGAGCGCAAGTCGCTCGTCCATGCGAAATTCCAGGCGCTCGGTGGTGACCGCGATCGGATCGCGGCCGGGCTGGGTGCCGTCGAGCTGCACCTTGTCCTCCAGCCACAGGCGATTCTGGCTGACGTCCAGACGCCCGACGCGCGAGTTGCCTTTCCAGCGCGCACCGGCGTTGCTGACGACATCGAACAGCGGGGTCGCGATCAGGTACTCGTCACTTCGCCGCGGGCTGGTGATGCGCGGGCTGATCAGCACCAGGTTGGGTTTGCCATTGACGTCGTAGACGCGCAGCTCGACCTGGCGAATCTCGTTGTCCTGGCGGGCCTTCGCATAGACGCGGCCGTCGTCCTCCGGCGGCGCGAAATAACGCACCAGTCCGTAGGTGACCGCCGTCGACAGGATCAGAAAGGCACCCCATGCACGGGTACGTTCGGGGGTCATTGAGCAGCTTCCAGATAGGACGCGGTGACTCGCTCGAGGCTTCCCTGAGCCTGCAACAGGAATTCGACGAACTCACGCACGGCGCCGGTGCCGGCGGGTCGCGTGGCGCACCAGTGGCAGCGCTCGCGCACAGTCGGAAAGGCCTGGCTCACGGTGGCGGCGAGGCCGACGCGGCTGAGGATGGCAAGGTCGGGGAGGTCATCGCCCATGAAGGCGCACTGGCTGTATTCGAGCTCGAGCTCGCGCTGGAGTTTTTCGAAAGCCGGACGCTTGGCCGCCGTACCGAGCAAAGTGCGGCGCACGCCGAGCTCCGCCAGGCGTCGCGCTGCGGCAACACTGGTGCGCGCCGAAATCACGCAGACCTCGATGCCGGCGGCGGCGAGCAGTTGCAGGCCCATGCCATCGTGAACATGAAAAGCCTTGGTTTCGGCGTCATTGGCCGAGTAATAGAGACGCCCGTCAGTGAGCACGCCGTCGACATCGAAGCCGACCAGTCGCACCTGGCGCGCCCGCTCCAGCAGGTCCTGCACTAGATCACCCGGGCCAGCAGCAAATCATGGAAATTGAGCGCGCCGACCAGTAGGCCATTGCCATCAACGACCAGCAAGGCATTGATCTTGTGCGCTTCCATCATGCGCGCGGCTTCGATCGCCAGGCAATCAGCATTGATCGTGCGCGGGTTCACAGTCATGAGGCCGGCCACGGCGGTGGTGCGCATATCGACCGTGGCATCGTCGAGCGCACGCCGCAGGTCGCCGTCTGTGAACACGCCGCGCAGCCGATTGTCGTCGGTCGCGATAGCCGTCATGCCGAGATTCTTGCGGGTCATCTCCATCATCGCGGTCGTCAGGCTGGCGTCTGGCCCGACCCGCGGAATTTCCGCTCCGGTGTGCATGACATCGCTGATGTGGACCAACAGGCGGCGGCCGAGGCGGCCGGCTGGATGCGAAGCGGCGAAATCGTCGGCGGTGAAGCCACGCGCCTCCAGTAGCGCGATTGCCAGCGCATCCCCCATTACCAGAGCGGCGGTGGTGCTGGCGGTCGGCGCCAGCCCGAGCGGGCAAGCTTCCTCGCTCACTTCGACATCGAGGTGGACATCGGCGAACTTCGACAACGTGGAACCGGCATTGCCGCTCATTGCAATCAGCGGTACAGCCTTGCGCTTGAGTACCGGGAGGATCGTCAGCAGCTCGTCGGTCTCACCGGAATTGGACAGGGCCAGAACCAGGTCCTTTGGCGTGATCATGCCGAGATCGCCATGGCTGGCCTCGGTCGGATGCACGAAGAACGCTGGCGTTCCGGTGCTGGCCAGGGTCGCGGCAATCTTGTGCGCGATGTGGCCCGATTTGCCCACGCCGGTTACGACGACACGACCTTCGCAACTCAGCATCAACGCGCAGGCCTGCGAAAAAGCGCCATCCAGGCGCGGACCCAGCGCGGCAATCGCCGCGGCTTCGATCTCGACCACCCGACGCCCGCTGGCAACCACGCGCGCGGCCTGGGATTTGGGATCAATCGGATTCTTAGGGACGGCGACGGTCGGCGAATCATTCACCGGCCGGCTCAGCAAAGCGTTCATGCGGCTCCAGACAAGTCTTGCCAGACTGAAAATACAGTTCTAACTCAGGGTGGCATCCGATAGCATCGGCGGCCGCATGCGACCCGAGGTCGCACCTGACGATTCGATGGCGATCTACGAGGCTTCAGCCTCATCGCCCAGCGAAGTCTACACCCGCCACTGCTGAACCGTGGCACCAATGGATATCGCCCCATGGACGCTGCAACCGTCAAGTCGCTGATTGCGCTCGGCATGCCCGACGCCGAAGTCTCGGTCGAGGGTGCCGATGGCGTGCATTTCGAAGCGCTCGTAATCGCCCCGGAATTTGCCGGAATGCGCCCGCTGCAACGCCATCGCCGGGTGTATGAAACACTCGGGAATCGCCTCGGTGGAGAGATCCATGCGCTGGCACTGAAAACCCTAACGCCCGAGGAATGGGCAGCGCAGCGACCCTGACACATCCATGTGTCGCGGCTTCCGCGCGCAAGACAACTCAAGGAATCTCGATGGCCAAAATCATCGTCGAAGGCGGCGTGCCGCTGAACGGAGAGATCTGGATCTCCGGTGCCAAGAACGCCGTGCTCCCGATCCTGTCGGCGACCCTGCTGGCGGACAGCCCGTGCACCATCGGCAACGTGCCGCACCTGCATGACGTGACCACGAACATGGAGCTGCTCGGGCAGATGGGCGTCGAGCTCGGTGTCGACGAGCGCATGCGCATCCATGCTGATCCAACCAAGCCGAACACCTGCTTCGCGCCGTATGACCTGGTCAAGACGATGCGCGCGTCGATCCTGGTGCTGGGACCGCTGGTTGCGCGTTACGGCAAGGCCGACGTTTCGCTGCCCGGCGGTTGCGCAATCGGATCGCGCCCGGTCGACCTGCATATCAAGGGTCTCGAGGCCCTCGGTGCCGAGATCACGGTCGCCAACGGCTATATCAAGGCGCGTGCAAAGCGCCTGCGCGGGGCCCGCATCGACTTCGAGACAGTGACGGTCACCGGGACCGAAAACATCATGATGGCCGCCGCGCTGGCCACCGGAACGACAGTCCTGGCGAACGCAGCGCAGGAACCCGAAGTCGTCGACTTGGCCAATTTCCTTATCGCCATGGGTGCACAGATCGAGGGTGCCGGCACCGACACCATCACCATTCACGGCGTCGAATCCCTCAAGGGTTGCAATTACGACGTGTTGCCCGACCGTATCGAGACCGGCACGTTCCTGGTCGCGGGCGCCATCAGCGGCGGCCGCGTGCTGCTCAAGCGCACCTGCCCGGGCACGCTCGATGCGGTGTTGCAGAAGCTCGAGGAAGCTGGCGCGCACCTCAACGTGGGCGAAGACTGGATCGAGCTAGACATGCGCGGCAACCGGCCCAAGGCGGTCTCGCTGACGACCGCGCCCTACCCCGCTTTCCCAACCGACATGCAGGCACAGTTCACCGCGCTCAACTGCGTTGCCGAAGGCGTTGGATACATCGTCGAGACCGTGTTCGAGAACCGCTTCATGCACGTCCAGGAACTGCGCCGCCTCGGCGCCGACATCAAGCTGCACGGCAACACCGCGGTCATCACCGGCGTCACCCGGATGACCGGCGCGCCGCTGATGGCTACCGACCTGCGCGCATCCGCCAGCCTGGTGCTGGCCGGGCTCGCCGCCGATGGCGCGACCACGATCGACCGCGTCTACCACATCGACCGCGGCTATGAGTGCATCGAGGAAAAACTGAGCGCGTTGGGGGCACGGATACGGCGGTTGCCGAACTGATTTGTTTTGCTTTGCGTGGGTCCGGACCTTGTCCGGACGCTCCGCTAACGATCAGTGCGAACGGGCGTCCGGTCAAGGTCCGGACCCACATATCCTCGACGCCC